>JBCCYD010000008.1:0-36430 GCA_039190385.1 Cyanobacteria bacterium P01_F01_bin.143
GTAAATATATTTTTGTATTATTAAGGATTTTTTATGTCTAATCTTAATATAGTTGGTAATTTCGATAGTATTGAAACAATTACGAAACAAGGAACTACGTTAGTTTTTCTGGCCAATGGACACAAACAAATTGGTCGTCTTGATTTGGACACCAATCAAGTAACTAATGTGGTGAATACCAAGGTTACTTTTACTGATTTGGCTTTGACTAAAGATGGGACTTTATACGGTACAACTTTTAGGGGATTATATGAAATAAATCCCAACACAGGAAATACTGATTTTATTGGTCACTACGGAAATAATAGTATTAATGGTTTAGGCGTTACTGACAATGGACAACTTTACGCTACAAGTTTACATGGTGGTCTTTTCTTAGTTGATTCTAGTAACGGTAGTATTTCATCTGTTGCTGGTACTTCTGGGTTTAAAAGTTCTGGAGATATTGCTTGGGATGCAGATAAAGATCGCTTTTTTGGAACTGACACTAATGGCAATCTCTGGTCTTTAGATCCTAATGGTGGAAGCGATATTATCGGTCATACAGGAAATAAGAATTTTTGGGGACTATATATCGAAGAGGGTCAACTTTATGGTTTAGATAGTAGTTATCGTCTGTATGAGATTGATGAAGATAATGGTCAAACAGTTTTTGTTGATAAGGTATCTGGTTTAGGATCTCGTCTTTATGGTGCAGCCTCGGCACAAGAAACTATTAGTGTTGAAGTTGGTCAAATCGCGATCGCAGAAGGTACTACCTCAGTAATTGATCTTGATCTGGAAAATGGGGCCGAAGGCGATGGCACAACTTATGAAATTATTGGTGGTGCAGATGCTGATTTATTCACCATTGATTCTGATACTGGAGAATTAAGCTTTGTTGAAGCACCTGACTTTGAACATCCTCTAGATGTCGGTGGCGATAATGACTATGAAGTTAAGGTTCAAGTTAGCCAACAAGGCGCGATAAATATCGATGATATTGCGCCTGGTAAAAACGTCTTGGAATATAACGGACATTATTATTTTGTTGGCAGTAATACTAGTTGGTCAGCAGCTCAAGCAGAAGCCCAATCCTATGGGGGAAATCTGGTCACGATTAACAATATCGCTGAATTAGACTTCATCTTCGATAACTTTATGAATGAAGCTGGTTCGATTTGGTCAGGCTTAAATGATATTGATGGCGATAATCGACTTTCTAATATCAATGGCGAAGATATTAGCTTTACTTTCTTTAATGGTATTGCCCAAACTTATGATGCTGGAACAACAACAATTGCTGGTAAAGATAATGGTTCTTCGGCTGTCGCTGTAGATTTATGGAGTGATTTTGCTGGTTACTTTTTCGATCAATCCTCTGATTATCATCGTCATGCCTTAATTGAAATTGATCCGCAGGATTTTGTTACTACTGATAGCCAACATATTCTAGTCAATGTTACTGATATCGAAGTGAACGCAGTTGACGATAATGTGACTACGGCTAAAAATACTTCTGTCGATATTGATGTTCTAGCTAATGATAGTGATAATACTCAAATTACTTCTGTAGAAAGTCCGGCCAATGGAACAGTAATTCTCAACGAAAATGGAACAATTACTTATACTCCCAACTCAGGATTTATTAATGGCTTTGATACTTTCACCTATAACATAGGGAATGATGCAGGAGAAATTGATACCGCCACAGTTACTGTATTTGTTGAAGATCAAAATAGTTCTCCTGTTGCCCAAGATGATCTTGCACATACAATTGAAGGCAAAAAAATAGGAATTCGAGTTCTCAATAACGATAGCGATCCTGATGGCGATCTCATATTTCTAGAATCCTTTGACCAAGCTGCAAATGGTACTGTGCTGCGCAATACCAACGGTACACCTGATGATTCTAGTGATGACAGATTGATGTATGTCCCAGATGTCGGCTTTACAGGAACTGATAGTTTTGAATATGTGATTAATGATGGCAATGGTGGTACAGATAGGGCAACGGTTACGGTTACTGTAGAGCAGGCTAATAATGCTCCGATCGCGATCGCGGATAATGCAACTACAACCCAAGGAAAACAGGTCGGGGTAAGAGTTCTTAATAACGATAGTGATCCTGATGGTGATGCGTTACGGATTCAATCTTTTACTCAAGGTGATTATGGTCAAGTAGTCAAGAATAATAATGGTACTCCCGATAATCCTAGTGATGATAGGTTAGTTTATAAACCAAATGCGGATTTCACTGGTACAGATAGTTTTGAATATGTAATTAATGATGGCAATGGTGGTACAGATAGGGCAACGGTTACTGTTACTGTAGAAGACAATGGGCCAGCGAATAATTCTCCCATCGCGATCGCGGATAATGCTACGACGACCAAAGGAAAACAAGTTGGGGTACAAGTTCTCGATAACGATAGTGATCCTGATGGTGATGCGTTACGGATTCAATCCTTTACTCAAGGTGATTATGGTCAAGTAGTAAAAAATAATAATGCAACGCCTAATGATCCTACTGATGATAGGTTAGTCTATAAACCAAATGCCGATTTCACTGGTACAGATAGTTTTGAATACGTAATTAATGATGGTAATGGTGGCACTGATAGGGCAACAGTTACGGTTACTGTTAATGATGGCGTAGTTAATCCTCCTGGTGGTTTGAACATGATTGTGGGAACCCCTGAAAGTGATGAATTGGAGGGCACGGATGGTGGTGATTTCATTAAAGGTTTAGGCGCTGGAGATACCCTCCGAGGTGGTGCCGGTAATGATAAATTAGTTGGCTCTTTTGGTGATGATAAGCTCTTTGGCAATGCTGGTAACGATACGGTAAATGGTAGTAGTGATGGGGCTGCTGGAGCTCATGAGTTGGATCTGCTCTCTGGTGGTGAAGGCGCAGATGTTTTCGTTCTCGGGAATAAGGATCAGGCTTACTATAGTGCGGATGGTAATGGTGATTTCGCTCTGATTCAAGATTTTGAGGTTGGAGTAGATAAATTACGGATTTCTGGTTCAATTGATAACTATTCTTTTGAGAATAATGATATTCTCCTTGATGGTGATCTAATTGCTACTTTCCGAGGTGTTGAAGCAACTGAAATTACTGATGATGATATGATTTCTGTTTAAAAAATTCAATTAAGTAAAGAGCCGCACTACTAACCGCTACTAGAAAGAAGGTTGTATTAATCAACTAATTCGATTTAGTGGTGGTTGAGCTTTTTTTTATTTTATTGAAGTTAACTTGATAGTATAAATTGCCTTTTTGTGGTATTTTTGGGGAGCTTCTGTGAATTTGTCAACAAACACAAAAATAAAAGTAACATTTTTTAAGACTTTTTAAATATGGGTACTCCAATTAAAGATCCTCTACAAGTTCAGTCATTAATAGAAAGTGTTAACCATTGGTATCACAAAATAGAATTAGCTCCAGGGATTTTTACTCCAGGAGTTCGCGATTGTAATGATGTGCTCTCTACGTTAGATTCTCTAGGACTACCAAAAAATTGCGAGTCGTTCCGGGTTCTTGATATTGGCTGTCGAGATGGTTTTTTTTCTTTTGAAATGGAAGCTAGAGGTGCTGAGGTAGTTGCTATTGACTATATGGAAGTTGATATTACCGGGTTTTCCGTAGTTTCTCAAGTAAAAAATAGTAACGTAAAATATTTCACTGATAATGTATATAATCTGAATCCAAGAAAGTATGGTTCCTTTGATGTCATACTCTTCTTGGGTGTGCTTTATCATCTTCGTAATCCTATGTTGGCTTTGGATCAAATTCGACAAATAATCAAACCTGATGGTCTATTGTTAATAGAAACGCAAATTGCCACCAATTTTATACTTCGTCAACTTTCGAGGATTAATGTTCCCGTATGGCAATTCTATCCAGGAAAAAGTTTAAATGAAGATGCAACTAATAAATGGGCCCCTAATATATCTGGATTAAGAGCCGTTGTTGAGGAAACACAATTCACAATCTTAAAAGATACTATTGATAGTAATAATCGTGCTTTCATCATAGCTAAAGCGGAAAAAAATCAAGAAAAAGAATATTTTAAGCAGTTGGATAGCGGAGACTTTCTGGAATAGCTAGTTCGATATTGACGACAAAAAATCTATAAATTACATCGAATTCACGTTATCAAAGCAACATACAGCAATAAGGGTTTTAAACCATAAGCTTACCGCTGCGGCAAAGTTATGGTTAAAGTCACACAATAATCCCCAATATTCTTGCTGAAAGCGATGGGGGTAGAGAGACTTGAACTCTCACGATCGCAATGATCAACGGATTTTAAGACAGTCGTTTGTAAATGTAAATCCTATTGCCAGTCTACTTTATTGGGTGAAAATTATTTTGCTGTACTAAATATGAACTAAACAAAAGGTACTTTCTGAGCCTAAATTAATGCGGTGAGGAGACTCGCATTCTGTGTCTAGGTGCCAAAATTTTTGGGAACCCTTGTGGTGGTGGTCAAAATTATAGTAGATGGAATCGTTTTTGTCGGCAGTTCAAGTGGCAGAATTTGTCGGGGTTAGTTATCGCACTATTGAAAACTGGTCAGCTCAGGGGTTTTTGACGAAAGATGATCAGGGTAAATATGGTCTTATCAGCGCCTTGACTCATCGAATTTCGATCCTTGATAAGGAATTGATGGAGATTAAGCATGATCCAAATGCGGAATTAAGAACCCAGAAATTAGCGGCTGAGGTGGACAAAGAGAGAGCGATCGCACGATTGAAAAATCTCGAAGCGGATGAGAAGGAAGGAAAATTAGTTTCAGCCGAACAAGTAAAACAGATTTGGGATAATCACAATGCGAACTGTAAGGCGAAGTTGTTGAGTATTCCAGCTAAGTTAGCTCTGGAGTTGTCGGGGATTGAGGAGCCTGAATTGATTCAAGTGAGGCTAACTGAAGTTATTGATGAGGCACTGATGGAACTGGTTGAAGGAATGTAGCTTGATAGAAATCACAATGATAGTTAACCATGCTGGGTAGGCTGGTTACATGGATGTTGCAGTTTTACTCAAAGAATCGAATAGGAATCTGTTGCCGCCGGAGAGAATTGCGGTGAGTGGATGGGCAGCGAAATATTATCAGTTGCCGGAAACTTCTGCTGAGCCTGGGCGCTGGAGTCCTCATCGTGCGCCTTATCAAGCCGATATTATGGATGCGATTTGTGAGCCTGGAGTGCAGCGGGTAAGTTTGATGTGTGCTGCTCAGATTGGTAAAACGATTATTCTGTTAGCGATTATCTGTTATTTCATAGATTTAGATCCTTGCTCGATGTTGATGACTCAGCCGACGACGGAAATGGCAGAAATCTTTAGTAAGGAAAAGTTATCGAGTGCTATTACTAATGTTAAGCCTGTAGCTCAGAAAATAGTTCAAAGATCTCGTAATAGTTCTAGCACTATTTTGATGAAAATGTTTGCTGGTGGTTTTTTGCGTTTATCTGGGGCGAATTCCCCGAGTAGTTTAGCTTCAATGTCAATCAGAATTTATCTTGGGGATGAAATTGATAAATATCCACCGTCAGCAGGAAAAGAAGGTGACCCAGTTCAACTGGCGATCGAGCGAACTTCAACTTTTTGGAATTCTTTGGTGTTTTTGGTTTCGACCCCGAGCATTAAGGAAAATAGCAGGATTGAAGCGGAGTATGAACAATCGGATAAAAGGTTATGTTTTGTGCCTTGTCCCCATTGTGGTCATTATCAACATTTGAGTTGGAATCGATTTGAGTATGTTGGGAAAGGAACTTGTGAAGCTGAGCCGCTCTCAGGAGTATATTTTATCTGTGAGCATTGCGATCGCCCGATTGAGGAAAAGTATAAAACTCAAATGATTAGCCAGAAGCAATGGCGCGCCACAGCAAAACCGCAAAATCCTGGACATATTGGGTTTCAGTTGAGTAGGTTCTATTCTCCTTGGGTGCGATGGACGGATATCGCGCTTAATTATGAGGCGGCAAGGCATGATCTGCAGCAGTTACAGGTGTTTTGGAATGCGACTTTGGGGTTGCCCTATGAGAAGGTGGCAGGGGAAAAACTGGATTGGGAACGGTTACGCGATCGCGCTTCGGGTTCCAGTTACCAAAAAGGTTTTGTGCCTCGTGGTGGGTTGTTGCTGACGGCGGGTGTGGATGTTCAGGCCGATCGCTTGGAGGTGGCAGTTTGGGCTTGGGGTCGCGGTGAGGAGGCTTGGTTGATTGATTATCAAGTGATTTTGGGTGATCCTCTAAGGCAGGAGACGTGGGAGCAGTTGGTTCATCTGACGAGTCGGGATTATTCTCATGAATCGGGTTCTGGTTTAAGAATTAGAGCGACTTGTATTGATAGTGGTTATTTGACTCAGGAAGTTTATCATCAGGTTCGCAAGTTTAAATATTTACACTGGTTTGCGATTAAGGGTTTTAGTGGCGATCGCCCTTTGGTATCTCGTCCGAGTTTTCAGGAGATTAATTATCGGGGGGAACATATCAAGCAGGGGATTCAGTTGTATAAGGTTGGGGTGGATTTGGCGAAGGAAACTCTCTACGCGCGATCGCAGATTGAGGCTCCTGGAGCAAAGTTTTTGAATTTCCCGAATGATCTAGATAGCAATTGGTTTGAGGGTTTTTGCAGTGAGGTTCAGGTTACTCAGCATAGGAATGGAAGACCCTATGTGGTTTGGGAGAAGTTGGCAGGGGTGAGGAATGAGCCTTTGGATACGACGGTTTATGCTTTGGCTGCGGCTAATTTGGTAGGGGTGCAGCGGATTCGGTGGAGTAGTGAGGAGAAGAAGTTGGAGGAGCAAGAGGTTAGTTCTGAGGAAGTTGGGGATGCGATCGCGCCTAAGAAAGTGAGGAGAAGTTCTCGCAGGCGGAGAGGTGGTAGTTTGTTGGATAGTTACTAGGGAATGATTAGATAAATACTTGGGGTTGTTTGATATGAGTGATGAAGTGAAGAGTTCGGATGAGTTGGAGTTGGAAGCGATTGAGAAAGCGATCGCGAAAATGTTAACTAATGGTGGGGTCGCTGAATATCAAATTAAGTCGCGGAAGATAAGGTATCACAGTTTGGATGAGCTTTATCGGCAACGCGATCGCCTGAGAATTCGCATTGCGAGGCGGAAACGGGCTGGTGTTGGGGGTAAAAATCTTGGGATTAGTTTTTGTGATTTTTGAAACTAAAAGTATCAGTAGTCTTTACATAATCTTAAAGCAATACAACAATCTTTTGTAAGCTTTTAATAAAAAAAGAATATCAATCTCGATAGTGTGAACTTATATGTAGATTAAGTATGTAGTTGCGCAATTACCTATTAGGATTAGACACTAGAAGAAATCTAAAAATTAGTTTTGTCGTATAACACTTCGTAATTTGAGTAGGGAATTGATAAACTACCAAGCCTACGGTTAGTCAACTTTTTCCTTGAGCGTAGTGCTATATGAATTCAAACTTTTGTCTGTTAAGAATTTTTTTGAACTCCCTTGTAAAGATTTCTAAGTGCAAATGCTTAAAAAAGCTTAAGTACAGGGCAAAAAATTGATTGCAATTGCTAAAAGCTTTATACATCAAGAATTATGGCAATTTGGGTAAAAGTCATGTTATGCATGACTTTTACAAGTTTCGTCCTGTACAGAGAAAAAACTTGCTCTTTATTAGCACTTTTATTTTGAAGGAAAATAATGACCGTGATTAGAATCAAATACGATCCGAACTTTTTTGTGAGAATAGTCATCTGTTTTATAGTGGCTATATTTCTTGCATTCAGTCAGATAATGGACTCGCCAGCTTTTGCTCAGGCGACATTGCCCGACTGCAGAATCCAACACTGTAATACGCAAGATGCTATACTGAGACAAGTGTGTATAGCCAATAAATGGGGCACCGAGGTGAAGGTTCCATCGAGACAACCAGACGTTACACCTCCTATAGATCCGCAAGGAGAAGCCTGTTTTTGTGGGTGTAGCTGCCTGGCTTTCAGCACGCTGATTGCAGTGCCAGGAGGTCAAAGACCTATCCTTGAATTTGAGGAAGGAGATCCAATTCTTGTTATAGGTGATGATAGTGCCAGTTGGATTCCTGCTAAAGTTGCATCAGCCCCTGCGCAGGCTGGAGCACCTGATCAAGCTCTTAACTACGCTATCAGAATAAAGGTAGGTGGCAAAGTATTAACTTCTAGCTCTGACCATATTTACATGATGGATGATATGAGCTTCACAAGAGCTGACCGTCTTGTTAAAGGTGATCGACTAATGTCATCCAACTTCACGCCAGTAACTGTAGAGTCTGTTGCTAATGGAAAGTTTGTTGGTAGCCTCCATAATTTAGTCACAGATGCAGCCATCAACTCTATAAACGGGCACCTAATTGACTCAGAAGGAGTTATTTCTGCTGATTACTTTCTGCAACAAACACTTGAAGAACAATTGGGCAGAAGTTTGACGAGTAAACTCCAAGTAGGAGCCCCTGAATACATTCGTAAGCATTCTGAGTTCTTGAATGATGCAGACTCAATTAAATTTGAAGCTGAAGCAGATTCAGGTTTCTTCCCCGTAGGAAAGAAGAACGATCTTCCGTTAGGTGCTCGTTCCTTCCTTCCGCGGGATGTGGATAGCCCAGCACCAGGTATTCGTTTCCGTCCTATGGATGACTCACTTACTCAACTTAAAACTCAGCAAATTCTTAATCTCTTCTTTGGTTATTACCGTAATATTGATTTTCAGCTCGACTGGAATAACAACAGAGTAAATGCGGTTGCGTGGATTGATGAAAGTGGTAGACATGTCCGCATTTATGGAGGGTTAGTCAGACATCCGGATATGGCAGCAGAGGGGGTAAGTCTAGTAGTCGCACATGAGGTTGCACACCATTTTGGTGGACCACCGACTTATCCAGGCAGTACCTTGTCCTGTGAAGGTCAGGCAGATTACTGGGCTGCATTAATTGTAATGCGTAATGTATTTCCTGAAGATGAATATATTGAAACGATTACTCCTGCAATTGAGCAGGTTTATAATCTTTTGACTGCTGGCTTGATCAAAAATCTGAATGATCCCGAATTTAAGACTAGATTTGATGATAATCCTTGCGACCATCCCCCAGCGGATTGTCGGCGAGATACCTACGAAGCAGCAGTTAGACTCGATCCGAAACCAGCTTGTGCCGGTTAATCGCCTGAGCCCATTGTTGGTGTATTTCCAGACCCAGAGGAAATTCCTATTTGTAAACGTTCTCACTGCTCTCAACATGATCCAATAATCTGTGAAGTATGTGAAGTGAATGAATGGGGCCCTGATATGAAAATTCCTATTTTTGAAGAGGAAGGAATCTGTTTTAATCATTTTTAAATTAGTCGGGCAGTTAACTTTGCTCAGGGTGACTGCCCAACATTCTTTCGTTTTGCTTTACGTTTTCAAAAGATGAAAATTTTTCGTTCAACAAAAAAATTTATAAAAGATTTTTTCTGTACTGTGTCAATTTTCTTGTGTTTAGCTTCTCCTGTATGGTCTTTAACTTTAGCTTCTGATATCCTCATCGACAGCGTTAGTCAATCAATTGATACTATAAATATGGAAGCTAGAATTTTCGACGAAGTAGATAGAATGCATTATTTTCCTAGATTAATTGCTTCAAAAAATTTTATAGAGGATTTGAAAATTTTCTTTAAGCGCGAAGGTGGATTCGCTGGTAGAAAGATTAATACAGAAATTAACTTCAAACAATTATCAAAAAAGGATAAGCAAGAGTTAAGCAAGTTAATAGAGTCAGTTGAAATCTTCAATCTTCCTGTTGGTAAAACAGAACTTTTTCGCGATGGAGATATTTTTATCGCCGATGATTTTCGCTATGAGATTACATTTCAGCTTAGCGGTAAAAGTCGAACGATTATAACAGGAGGTGAAAATTCTCCAGACCTTGTTCGTCCTCTTATAAACTTTTTGAATAAAATTGTGAATATGGAGTAGTGTCCAAGTGTAATTGAGAAGATAAAATCTTGACTATAGATCACAGTAGTAATGAAATGTATGATTTCTGGTTGTGCATAGATATACTCAAATTTATAAGTTGTCTAATCAATTTTCAGATGATCTATCACTCTGGTTAAGAATATCGTAAGCATCTAACAAATTTGGTTCGTTATATCTGAGAGAAAAAATTTATTTCCAAGGAGCGTTCCAGCAATTTATAGGAAAATTTTGGGTCCCAAAAGATACAGATTGGAATGCGATTGTCCAATCATATAGTATGTTCTAGAAACAGCGTAACACTCAAAATTAAGGGAACTCTAACAAAGATCTTCATCTTAGTCAGTAAATGAGTTTCCTTTCCTTCATCAAGCGCATCTGGAACACCCCACCAAGACATTCAATCCAACACCGTCGCTATGACGGAGCCAGAAGAGGCAGACTAGATCGCGACTGGCAAGCCTGGGGAACCTCCGCCAACTCTGAGGTTTATGCTTCCTTACAAACCCTGCGTAACCGCTCCCGTGACCTACTACGCAACAATGATTATGCCCGAGGCATGGTGCGCCATTTAGTTGATAACGTAGTCTATACAGGCATTTCTTTCCAGGCACAAATTAAGGAAGGCAGAGGGCAGAGGGCAGAAGGCAGAAGTAGGAATTTATGCCTCGAACGAGCTGAAGAAAGCACAGATAATAATACTAAGAATGATGATGATATTAATGATCGCATCGAATCAGCCTGGAGTGATTGGGGAAAAGCAGAATATTGCGATGTTTCAGGGCAATGCTGCTTTAACGAAATCCAACAATTAGCCTTTAAATCATTCCTCGAATCAGGAGAAGTTTTCATCAGAACCATTAAACGCAGTTTTGGCGGTTCAACCATTCCCTTTGCCCTGGAAGTAATCGAAGCGGATCAATGTGCGGAGGATTATAACTCCACCCATAATGGCAATCAGATTGTGATGGGAATTGAGATAGATCGCTGGAAACGCCCTGTGGCCTATTGGTTTTACGATTATCATCCGGGGGATTTCTGGTCTGGCACTAATCCTCTTGGTGGTGGGCGCACTACTTCCAATAGTCGCAATTTAACCCGCATTCCTGCCGATGAAATTATCCATATTTACCTCAGAGAACGTCCTAATCAACTTCGTGGGGTGCCAATTCTCTATTCCACGATTCAAAGATTACGTAACCTCGGAGAATACGAAAAATCAGAACTAGTGGCAGCCCGCGCCGCAGCTTCAATCATGGGATTGGTTTACACTCCCGATGTGGATTTATTGAACGAACCCAATACCGACGACGAAGGCAACGAACTACCACCAGATGAGAAACTGGCTCCTGGCATGATGCGCTACTTGGCACCAGGAGAAAAATTTGAGGGATTTGCTCCTAACCGCCCGAATAATGCTTTTGCCACTTTCTTTGAATCGCAACTGCGGGGTTCGGGTGCTGGAGTGGGAGTAAGTTATGAGAATGTGAGTAATGATTTTTCCAAATCCAATTACAGCAGTAGCCGATTATCACTTCTCCAGGCACGCGACAGATATAAAGTGTTGCAAATTTGGTTTATTAGTATATTCTTGAGACGAGTTTACGCTCAATGGCTAGATATGGCAGTGCTTTCAGGAGTATTGCCCTTTATTGATTATGAAATCCGTCCTCAACGCTATCAACAGATACGCTGGACACCGCGAGGTTGGTCATGGGTAGATCCGCATAAGGAAATTAATGCCACTATTGCAGCGATTAAATGTGGTTTGACAACCCTTACTGATGAAATTGCTAAACAAGGTGGTGATTTTGAGGAGAATATCAAGATTTTGGCAAGAGAACGAGACATCTTAAAAGCATATGGAATTACTTTAACCTTTGATGGCTATGCGCTACATGAAGATACGGATGAACAATCAATGAATGGGAATGTTGGAAAAGTAATAAGCAATAAGCAATAAGTAATGGATGATGTATTAATCAGATCGCAGGGTGATCTTTTCCAAATAGGAGATCATAAAATTCCCAGCTTTCAGCGTCGAGATTTACAGATATCAGACATAGAGGAAAAAGAAGAAGGCGTTATCGAATTTTCCCTAACCAGTGAACAACCCTATCGTCGATTCTTTGGCATGGAAATCTTATCCCATGAACAGGGAGCCGTTAACCTAGAAAGGGTTAATAGCGGTAGTGCACCATTACTACTCAATCACGACCCTAATCAATATTTAGGCAGTTTATTATCGGGCAGATTGGCAGACAAAAAAGTCAGAGTCACAGCCAAATTTGAACTAGATAATCCCTATAACGAACTAGCCAAAAGATATTATCACAGCGTAACTAAAGGTAATCTGCGTACTGTGAGCGGGGGTTATGCCTATGAAAAAATCAAACTTGAAACCAGAGAACAAGAAAGATATTTAATTGCTGTTCGCTGGGGGTTAGTAGAAGGAAGTATTTGCCCAGCACCAGCAGATCACACTGTGGGAGTAGGTAGAAGTTATTTTGATTTGACCACAAGAATTGAACATTCGGCAAATAACGGGGAATCATCAGGGCAGTTAGAAAACACTAATAATGATGCAATGCCAACAGAACTAGAAGTTAACGAAACGGATTTATTGAAGGCAGAACGAGAACGCACCAGGTCGATCTTAGCTGCCGGACAACGCTATGGTTGTCAAGAACTAGCTGAAAAAGCTGTACAAGATGGTCTAACCATTGAACAAGCAAGATCATTATTCTTGGATAAAATCAATGACGGCAAACCTCAACCAATTGCTCGAACTACCGATCCATTAGGCATGTCTCGGAGCGAGAGAAAACGCTATTCGATTAACAATGCTATTCGCGCTGCCTTAGATGGGGAATGGAAAGAAAATTCTTTTGAGAAAGAGATTCACGACGCTTTAGTTACCAAAGCCAAAGAAACTCGTAACTATAAAGAAACAGGCAATATCCTAATTCCCGCCTATGATCTCGATGTCAGTCCAGAAGATGCTGCTGATGGGTTTGACCAGATGAGTCGTTCAGCCTCAACTCGTAATTATCTCCAGAAGGTGATGCAGCGAGATCAGATGGTGGGAGATCCATTATTTGGTGGGAATTTGGTCGAAACTGAATTAATGTCTGAGCGGTTTATCGATATCTTCCGCAATCGCTCCATCATGCGGCAAATGGGCATGACTTCTCTGACTGGGTTAGTTGGTAATGTGGATATTCCCAAACAAACCGCAGGCGTAACTGATGGAACTTCGATTTACTGGGTGCCAGAAGATGCGGATGTAGGCAAAATTTCTGCGCAGTTTGGGTTAGTGAAACTGCGTCCGAAAAATGCTGGTTCCTATATGTATGTAACTCGTTCTATGCTTTTACAGTCGAGTATCGGTATGGATAATTTTGTCCGTCGGGAATTAGCAATAGCTTTGGCCTTGGGTATGGATCGCGCGGCCATTGAAGGTACAGGATTAAACGATGAACCATTAGGCATCATCAATACTCCTGGAGTTAACCCAATCATCTTTGGTGAGAATGGCGATGTGGCAACTCATCCCAAATTAGTTTCTTTTGAAACCAAAATAGCTGTGGCCAATGCGGACGAAAGAACCATGGGCTGGGTGATGAATGCTAAGACTCGTGGTGAGTTGAAATCTCGGGAGAAATTCCCTGGTACGACGGGTCAAACCCTGTGGCAAGAAGCCAGACTGGGAAGTAACCAAGGCTATGTCAATGGTTACCGCGTGGGAGTGAGTAATCAAATTCCCGGGAATTTGGTCAAAGGTACAGGAACCGGATTAAGTGCAGTAGTTTTTGGTGATTTTTCTCGTTTGATTTGTGGGGAATGGGGAACCTATGAATTGGCCGCCGATCCCTATCACAAGTTTTTAGCTGGTGGCGTGCGGGTTCGCATTATTCATACCTGTGATATTCAAGTAACGCAGGAGAAGGCTTTTTCTGTAGGCACTGATTTGGCTACTCCTTATAGTAATGAAGAGGAAGATTTAGGAGCAATTATTTCATGAGTACGAAAAATTATTATGTGCGTCCTGGCCTGGTGGTGGTTTTGAGTGAGAAGAAAACCTATGAGCCAGAGGAGCTGATCAAGCTAACTCCTGAGCAGTACAAGCGTCATGCTCATCAAGTGGAAACGGAGGCGCAGTATCAGTCTCGAACTAAATCTGGTAGAGGGAAGAGATAAGTCAGTAGAGACGTTACATGTAACGTCTGTACAAGAGTCAAAAGTTTTTTGGAGTAGATCATGAAAAGTTGGTATCAGGTTCAAGAAAAGGGAATGGAGGTCGTCCATCGAGGGAAGACGGCCAAGGCTGGAGAGTTGATTTATCTGACTAAAGCTCAGGCAAAATTGCATGATAAAGCAGTAGCGATCGCGGATAAACCTCCAGAGAAAATCGCAGAAGTCACCGTGGCCAGTGATTTTAATGAGTGGAAAGAAGTGGAGAAAAAAGCAGTGAAATCAGAAACCACGAAAAAGTCATCAAGTAGATCTTCATCAAGCTCAAAATAATGTTTGAAGAAAATTTAGACGTTTTGACTAAAGGGGAATTTGCTAGTCCTGCGTTGATTGATGGGATTGAGGTGTGGGGGATTTTTGATGAGGAATCGGCTCAGACTTTTGGATTGGATCAATTTAATTCTGAAGGTCGAGCTATTTCTTTTCAAACCCAAACGGCGGAAATTACTTTCGTCAATCATGGGTCGAAGGTTGAATTAAACAGCAAAGTTTATAAAGTTACCAACATACAACCGATTGATGATGGGAAACTCACTGATTTAATTCTGAAGGAAAGTTCATGAGTCGGAGAGATGAAATTGTTCCAATAATTTTAGAACGATTAAAACAACTAGAAAACTTCGACCAAGTTACTTATTGGCAAGCAACGCCTAGTCAGTATGAACAAAATCATCTAAATCTCAATGATGGGATTGAGAAATATCAACCAAAGAATAATAAATATGATGCTCAATTGGAGTTAATGATTGAAGCGGTGGTAATCGAAACAGCACAGAAGTCGGCGGCTGATTTGGGAAATCTAGCTTTGAAGGACTTAATAACGGCTGTAAATTCTTTAACGCTCTCCGGGGCGATTTTTCAGTTGAAGCAATCAAATAAGTTTGTGGAGACTCAGGGGAAAACGGCTTGCCTGGTGGAGTTGGTGATTCAGGTGTTGTATAAATTTGATAGGTAAATTATGGCTTTAGAAACGATTACGGAATATTATTCGGGTCAGGGAAGAGTTAGCTATTCGGAACGGAATAGTTTGGGTAAACCTGTGGGTGGGTTGATTGATTTGGGCAATTGCTCGAAGTTGGAGACAAAAACTAGCGTCGAAAGGGTTGACCATAAGGAGAGTCAGACGGGCAGAAATGCAGTGGATGCAACGTTTGAGAAAGCGCAGAAGTTAGAAATTAATGCGACTTTTGATGAGTTTAAGCGTGAGAATTTAGACCTGTATATCTATGGCCAGAGTCAACAATTGGCGGGGGCGACGGTTACGGGTGAGGAAATTATTGCCCATTTAGGGCGGAAAGCGGCGCTGTCGAGAATGCCTGCTTCGTTCGCTTCTTTGACTGATGTTGGGGGTGCAACAACCTATGGTGAATCTGATTATTCTGTGGATCCTGGTACAGGGTTATTAACTTTTGCCTCGGATGCGAGTTTTGATGATGGTGCTACTTTGGAGGCCAATTATCAGGCGGCCGCAGAAAGGGTGACCACGGCTTTTACGAAACTGAATACCTATCGCTGGCTAAGGTTTGATGGCTTGAATCGGGGTAGTGATAATGTGCCGGTGGTGATTGAGATTTATAAGGCGCGTTTTGACCCAGCGGAGATGTTGGATATTATCAATGAGGAGTATGCCGAATATAGTTTGAATGGGATGGCTCTCTATGACAGATGTTATGCGGATGACTCGCTTTATGGGGGCTTTATGCGCATCCGAGTGAAACAGTAATGTCAGAGGTGGAGCGGTTTTTTGCTGAAGAATTACGAGAAGTAGCTCTGGAGTCTCGGGAAGTGGCTCATGCTGCAGCACGGGAGTTGGCGGCGGATGTGACTCGGCAGATTAAGCAAAAGTTTGCTAATCCTAGTTTGGCTTTTCAGCGTGGGGTGCGGGTGCATGAGTTTAAATCTGGGGCTTATGTGCGTTTGTCACCAATCTTGTCGGCTCATGCCCAGGGGCAGAGGATTCGAGGTCAGTCTAATTTGTGGATCTTGTTGCCGGAGGGAAAAAGGCTTGGTTTTAAGCGAATGAATCGGAGCTATTGGACTTGGTTGCAGTCTCGTCATGCTCGGAATTTGTCGTTTGTAACGGTGAGTGATGGGCAGGTGGTTCTGTTTCGTTCGAGTTCTGGGGTGGTGCCGATTTATAAGATTCAGCAGGCAGTAGCTACTAAGCAACGGATTGATTTTTTTGGGAAGGCTGAGGAAATAGCAAATAAGTATGGAGCATCGCGGGAAGACTGAAAGAAGAATTTCCTTCAGCCGTCAGCCGT
The DNA here is from genome assembly GCA_039190385.1 of Cyanobacteria bacterium P01_F01_bin.143. Classification (GTDB taxonomy): domain Bacteria; phylum Cyanobacteriota; class Cyanobacteriia; order Cyanobacteriales; family Xenococcaceae; genus Xenococcus. The sequence continues at coordinate 16,473 of JBCCYD010000008.1, forward strand.
CAGCCCTCAGCCTTAGATAAATTTTGAGGATTAAAGTTATGACAGAAAGCCAATTAAATATTCTGACAAAATCAAAGGAAGTTGTTCTCGAAGGCACAAATAACGAGGATTCAAAACTTCGAGTAGAGCTGTTTCCTTTCAAATGGAAAAACTTCAAAAAAGTAATAGAGATAGTCAAAAGATACTGGGATTGCTACCAGAAGGTAAAAGACGATTATACGCAACAAGTTAATAAGATAATCGAACAAACAAAAGATGATGAAGACAAACAAAGAAGACTAGATCTGCTGACAAAACTAAAATTAACCTATGAGGAAGTACCAAAAATAATTGAAAATATTTTTAATTCCTCTAGTGAAACAGTAGTTGATGATGTTCAGTCATTAATTCAATTCTGCCTTAAAGAAGATTTGGATTTTGATAATTTGCACATAGGAGAAATTACTTGTTTGTTTACGGCAGTAATCCAGGTTAATACCGATTTTTTTACTCAGAATATGCCGAAGATGGGAGTGGATCTAAAAATAGTAGATCAAGAGGAAGAAGCACCGACTGGGGAGACAGCATTAGCCGCCTCATAAAATTTGGCCATTCCTTTAGCGAAATACAAAACTATACCTACGGACAAATCAAAATCTTTCTAGAATGCGCTGAATCGCTTGAAGCTCAGGAACAAGCGAGAAATCTCACTCATCAAAGATTGGCATTCTGGGGAGATGGCAAAACCATTCAAAGACGAATAGAAGCTTTAGAAAAAAAATAATCCCATGGCCACAAGAACATTAGGCATTAAGTTTCAGGTAAAAGGATTTGAAAAAGCTTCTAAGTCTTTGTCTCAACTGGAAGTTGGGATTAAAAAAAGTAAGAAAGCGAATGAGGAATTACGAGAAAGTCAGGTTAAAACCAATAAGGAAATAAGCAAGACTAAAACTAGTTCTTCATTCTCCACAAGCATCCAAGCCCAAACCAATAACTCCAACCAAAAGATTGTCTATGCTGGCACCAATACCGAAGCTGTCAATCGCGCCCAAGCAGAACTAATTGGCCAATCGGTAGCAGCCGCCATAAACGAAAATAATGATGAACTGTTTGACCGTTGGGCCAATGCACTACAAGATTTTAAGAAAGGTAATGTTTTAGGTGGCCTATTTCAGTTAGTCAAAAAGCCTATCGAATCGATAGTTGCGGGATATTATGAAGCGATTGGTGGGGAATTTGGCAGTCGAGTCGGTCAAAGATTATTAGGGGCAAAAGATCCTGTTTCTGGAGGATTTAAAGGTCGCGGAACAGATGTTAAAACTCGTGACTCTCTTTCTTCTAACTTGTTTCGTGGTGGCTTTACCGTCAATGTCAACCTGACAAGTGAAAATATCAAGGATTTAAGCAATGGTCTCAAGCGAGTAGTAAATAGTAGTAATGGCCTGACTCTCAACGTCGTCAACAAAAACGAAAAAGAGAAAAAAGGCAATATTTTCTCTCAAATAGCAGGTTCTATCACAGACAAACTAGAAGCTATATCATCAGGTTACTACGAAGGAATAGGCAATCTTTTTGGTACTCAATTTGCCACTGGTTTATCCCAAACTCTTGAAGAAGAGATCGATTACTCCCAAGAAAGAAAAGGTCGAGTAGTAGGTAAAACAGTCGGCTTTGTCGTCAATGATGGACTGGGTAATCTTGATGATAGATTTAATACGCTCAAATTTACAATCGCAGATCTCAACAGCACCACAGAACGATTAGATGCGAGGAAAATTACCAAGTTTGTCACAGCTTTAGTCGGTATCCCCAATTCTCTAGTTGACTCGACAATGACAGGCTTTCGGCGAGCCTCAGTCAAAGAAGAAGCGACGAGAAAAGTTGATGCTCGCAAAGCCCAATTCAATGAAGAAATTGAGAATATTCAAGAGCTAGAACAGATAGTCATCACCGCATCAGGTTTTGCGGGACAAGAAGGCCAGCAAGGGAGAAAGCAGGCTGAAAGATTAAGAGAAATTAACCAAGACGATAAAACTGCGGTTATTTCTTCTGACACTTCTTTTACCGATGTGATGTTCCAAGCTACTGATTTAGCATCAGGAGCAGCTTGGGGCGTGAATGCGGTGGCCAATGCAGCCAAGATTAACCTCAAAGGTTTCAATCCTGATGCGGTTGAAATGGTCAATAAGGTTTTAGCCCTCAAAGAACAAAATCCCGAAATCCAAATTAAATTAGTTGGCCATTCAGCCGGGGGTTTTGTCGTTGAAGAAGCCCAGTATTTATTAGAGCAATTAGAAGTTGACAATGTTGAAGCTGTCACGGCGGGAACCCCAAATTTAAAGGGAAATCTGAAACCCGAAAATATCCGCAGAATTTTTGCAGAAGAAGATCCCTTGAATGCTCTACATCAAGCAGGAGCGCTTGTCGATTTTGTTAATGACGATACTGAATTCGACTCAGTGCCAGGAGGTCATTTCTTTGAAGAATATATAAGATCTCCAAGACTAAGAGAGCTGATATTTAACTATGAAAGAAGAAACGGTGGTCAACAAGGCGGCAGTAGTGCACCACCAAATAATGATCAACCTGACGGTGGACAAGGCGGAGGTACACCACCAAATAATGATCAACCCGATGGAGGCACACCATCAGATCTGGAAATAAACCAAACTCCTCTAGAGCAGATAAGAGCTAATTTTGAAACCTATATCAATTTAATCAACAATACAGTTCAACAACTACAACAGCAAATTGCTAACATCCTCAATCCTGCTAATTTAGTTGCTGATATTAGAGCTGCAAGATTAACGACAGAAGGACAAGCAGATCTCAATCGAAGACTAGATAGTGAGGATTACGACAATATCGAAGTTCGAGAAGGTACCGAAAATATTATTGCTGTCATTGGTGGTTACGCCGGAGTAAAAGGTAAATCAGGACAAAATTTCGCTAATAAAATTGGTGGGATAATTCAAGACGATACAACTCAATATATAGGGCTGACGAATGAATTTACGGATGTAGTTCAACCTGGGGAGCAGATAGAAGATTCCGTAGGGAAAGTAGCCGCCATGTTCGCCGAGGTTCATCGACTTGGTTACAATCCCGATTCGACAAAAGCCGCCGCCGAAATAATCAAACTACAAGAACAAAATCCTGATTTAAACATCAAAATAGCTGGCTATAGTGGTGGCGGATATGTGGCCGAAGATGTCATCCGATTGCTTCAAGATTATGGGGCAAATATGGATAACATCGAAGTTATGGGGGTGGGGACTCCAGATTTACCCGGCGGCATTGATACAGAAGGATTTAATCGCATCTTAGGCGAAAGAGATCCAGTTCTAAACATAGATGAATTAAAAAGACTAAACCAGCAAATCAAAGATTTATTGGGCTTCTATGTTATCCCAGAACTAACAACCGAACTGCAAAATATTGAAGGAATCGACACTCATTCTCTTGACCAATATCTTTTCTTTTCCGAAGAATTCCAAAGGTTTCTTTATGGGGATACCGAAAAAGTACAACAGCTAAAAAACATTTACGAAGAATTGAATCGTGCTCAAAATAATGCTGGTTACAACGCGGGATTGATAGAAAGAGTAGAAGAGGATGAAGAACTACTAGATCCAGAAGAAAAAGCAGAGTTGATAGGTAGGCTTCGAGAAAATCAAATAGAAGCATTAAAAAGAGTATCTGACCTCTCGGCACAAGCAAAAGAAGCAGGTGGCGGTAAATATTTTACTCGTCATGGAAGACGAGCAGATAGAGAACTAGAAAAGCTTGGGCTTCCCTACGGCACCAGAAGAGTAACAGAAGAACCACAAGAACAAACTGAACCTGAATTAACCCTAGATCAATATGTTGCAGAATATCGGCAATATTTAGATAACCTAATACAAGAAGCAGAAGATACAGCAGAAGAGTTTGTTCTGGCTTTTATCCCCAACTACAACGAATTAGATGACGAAGACAGAAAAGCCTACTTTAAAGCAATCAGAAAAGATGTTGAAGAATTAGCGACCTTTTATCGCGAATCCTTAGAAGCTGGCGATACCAATCTAGCCAGAGAAATCGGTGAGGAATTACTCAAGGAAATACAAGCAGTCAAACGAATTTACCGAGATTTAAGAGCTGCTGGCATAACAGATCGTTCCTTAGCCGCCAATCTAGGACGAGCCACCTCTATCGAGAATGAAATTAGAAGAGGTCAACCCAACTTAAGAGGTAGAGACCCCATCGGGCTGGAAGGTCGTTTTGCTAATAATTTAGAGCAATTCTTAGCCAATCAATTAAATGAAGCTGAAGAGGCCGGGGAACAAGTTGCCCAAGGTTTTATCCAAGGCATCTTAGAAGATCTAAGAGAGATTAGAGAAGCGGGACAAGCGATCGCTGATGAAACAATTGAGGCCACTGAGGAAAATCTTGACATTCAATCACCTTCAGGTGTTTTCCGCCGCATTGGTCACTATCTCATGGAAGGATTTAATCTGGGGATAGAAGAAGGTGAACTCGACGCTTTAAACGAATTACAAAACAGGTTAGCTAATATTAATGTCGATGTGGCATTAGATAATCAACAGCTAGGTTTACTTGAAAGACGAAATCAATTAGAAGATGAACTTAATGCCTTAATTGAAAGTCTGACCACAGATCCAGAAGAAGCTCTAGCTGAATCGATAAGAGAAGAAATTCAAGAAAGAACCACTGAATTAAGAGAGGTTCTCCGGCAACTTGTAGCAGCCATAGGCGAATCTAATGATAATCTATCAAGTGATCTGGAAAATGATGAGCAACCCCCACCTCAACAATCTGGGAATTTCATTACTGACACAATCAATAGTATTAATAGTCAGATTCAAACTTTAGCTAACTCCAATCCAGTAATTAGTAGTATCACCAGGACTCTTTCGCCTCTAGTCGGTTTGTTCTTGGGTGGACTGGGAATAAAGGCAACTCTGGGGCTGATTAAGAGTCTGGGTGAGGAATTCGTTGAAACTGCCATTGCTGCTGAAACTCTGGAAAAAGCCATTATATATAGCTCCAGAAATATCGAAGAAGGACTAGAAAATCTCAAATACGTTACCACCGCAGCTTTGGAATTAGATATTGATGTATCTTTAGCCCAGAGAAATTACAGTAGTTTAATTGGTGCGGCAAAAAACACAATACTTGAAGGATTTCAAACCGAAGATCTATTTGAGGCTTTTGCCACTACGGCCAGTAATCGCGGATTAAGCACGGAATCTCAAGATAGATTATTTACTGCCATATCTCAGATTGTCGGGAAAAGAAAATTGACCGCTGAAGAGGTTAGAGGTCAAATCGGTGATATTTCCGGCTTTGGTGATTTCATTGGCTTGGTCGGAGAAGCTCAGGGTGTTTCGACTCCCCAGTTAGAAGAGATGATGAGTCGCGGGCAATTGAGATTGGATATCTTGCCCAAAGTTGCGGCTTTGTTAAATGCGAAGAACCTGATGAACAGTATGGAGGTCAGTACTGCTTCATTACAGGTTCGAGTAAACAATGCCTCAAATTCGTTTAAGGTTGCTGTCGGGAAAATATTTTTGCCCTTAAAACGCCTGGAACTAAGAATAAAATCTCTGGCTCTGGGTAAGCTGGCCAAACATATTAACAACCTGGCAAAGATTATATTTAATGTTTTGCTAGTGGTGATACTAGCAGTGGTGAAGAATGTGAACTTAGCTACTGTTGCCATGAAAGCATTCATGTTTGTGATTAATGGCATTCAAGCGGCAGTCCTTAAGCTCTGGGGTGCGCGAGGAATTTTGATGCAAGTAGCCAGTGCTTGGTTGTTAATTGCACTGGCCATTAAATCAGCAACTAACGCCTATGAGGTCGCGAGAAATAAATATTCGGAAACTTACAAGGATATTAAAAAGCTGGAGTTGGGAATTAACGCTTTAGCTGAAGCTTGGAACGCAGCAAATGAGGCTCAGATTGAATATGCAAATACTAAGTTACCTCAAACATCTAGCGAGTTAAGAATCGCTGATGGTTTTGAATTGCCTGATAATTGGTTAGGTAACAATATTTTGAAACCAATCGCAGGTGGTGACAATCTAAATTTAGATAATTTTGTTAGAAGGCGGTTGCAGGGTTTAGAGATTTTCGGCAAAACTGCGATTCGTGATTTAGCTGGTAACTTAGGTTTTGAAGGCATTGAAGCTCGGTATAATCGCAGGTTGAATAATACGAACTTCAAGACTTTAGCTCAGAAGAGGGAAAACGATTTAATTGTCTCAATTGGGGACTTTGGGGCGGTAGCCAATCAAACCTTGATGGACGTGCCCAAGGCTATGGAAGCGGCTGAAAAGATCAATGATTATGATAGTCAGATTGCCGAGATTCAATCTCAAAGATTGTTATTACTTCCTGGGGATGAGAAAGCTCTCAAAGAATCCCTGGCGGCAGAAAGAGAAATTCAGAAGAAAAGGAATGAGGAGCTAAAAATCCTTTCTCAAGAGAAGGAAAATATTCAACTTGTTATTGCTACGACTAAGAAGAAGATCCAGGAAGTTGAAGAGGCAAAATTAATAGGTGGGATAACTGAATCAAGAGCCGCTCAACAGCTTACTTATTTAAATAAAATACTTGAAGATAGTGAAGGAAGCCTTGAAGCAATTAATGAAGAGTTAGCCAGATTGCCAAAACAATTATCAGAATTTTCTCGAAGACTGCAAATCTCAGAAGAGAGAGACCAAGGGTTTTTGGAGAATCGAGATCTCGCGACCCAAGAAGGCAGAATCAATATTATTCGAGAAGGTATCGAGAGTGGAACAGGGGAGCAAATTGTTCAGCTACAACTGAGTCAATTGGAGAATGAGGATCTTAATGAGAGGATTGAACATCTGACGGGTTCGATTGAGGCGATACAAAGAGATTTGCGATCTCCTCAACTAGCTGCAGGTATTAAAAGGATTGAGGAGGCAGCAGCAGCTAAGGGTGTGGAGCTTACAACTGCGACACTTACCAATTTTCTGGAAAAAGAAGATCGAGATCCGCAGGAGCAGGAGGCTCTGAGGGCTTTACTTAATATCAGACAGAATGAGGCTCAGATTTTGCAGTTTAGGGAGCAATTGGCCCAGAATATTCAGCAATCTCGCAATGATTTGCGGGCAATGAATCGCACTGTCAATGATTATTTCTTTAATTTGCAGCAAAAGATTAAGGAGGCTCAGATAGAGACAGAGCGGCTGGTCAACCAAATTTTCTCTCAAGATATTAAGGGCCAATTACGGAGGGCTATTGCTCCTGGTAGTGAGAGTTTTATTAATGGGATTATCGAAGGGGTTCAATCTTTGTTTGACCAGGTACAGCAGATTTTTGAGCAAAGGTTGGGCTTACGAAGTTCTAGGTTACAGTTTGAATCGGAGGCTTATTCTAATGAGCAGGGGATGCGAGATTTTATTAAGCAAGTTCGAGGCGCGACGGATGCCTTGCTCGATTTTCGGAATGGTCTTACTCACAATGCTGACACTAGGCGAATTGCTAGTTCTAGTAGCAACAATGCCACTATTCAAAATGGTAATGTTTTAACGGCTCTCAGACGAGCTATCTTTAGCCAAGAATCAGGCGCGGATTTCACTCAGGTTAATCCTGATTCGGGAGCTTTGGGCTATGGTCAAGTGATGCCTTCGAATGTCCCCTCATGGACAACAGCTGCGCTAGGCCATGCTCTAACTCCTGATGAATTCCTGGCTAATCCTGAAGCTCAAATTAAAACTATCGATTATAAGTTAAACGAATATTTGCAACGGGAATTAAAAGCTACGGGCAATAATTTAGACTTGGCAATCAGAAGAGTTGCTAGTGCTTGGTATAGTGGACAGGCCAAATTATATGATGATAATCGTCCTCAAACATACAATGGCAGGGCGTATCCTAGCATTAGAACTTATACTTACGAAGTTCTTGAGAAGTTTAAAAATGAAAGTGGTAGCGCTACTACTCCCAATAATTCAAGACAAAGCCATGATTTTGCTCAAAGAGCGATCTCGGGTAATCAAGAATTTAATGCTGAAGAACTGAGGAAGTTGGAGTTACAAGAAATATTGAGCAATTTAGGTGTACGAGATTTAGAAACTGCGATCGCCCATGAGAGGGAAAAAATTAGACGACAATTCCAAATTGAAACGATTCAAAAGGATAATCGTCTTGCTGATTTGTTAGATAAGTTGGCTAATCTTCAATCTCAATCAGTTAGATCCAATGCTGATATTGAAATTCAAAGGGATCTTAGGGCAGCGGCTGCGGAGTTTCGTAATTTAGAGTTTGAGGGGTTGCAGCAAACTCAAGCTTTGTCTGATGAATTAGCGACTATTGAGGGTATTTTACAGGTTTTTCCTGATGCGATCTCGCAAATACAGGCTTCTGGAGATGCTCAAGCTCAGGCTATTTTACCTGTGCTCAATCAGATATTGAATGAAGCTGAAAATGCTTTGCCTAAAGTAAAAGAGCAACTAGAAGAGACGGTGGGGATTTATAAGGCGATCTCGGCAGAGGAAGCGAACAGGATTGCCTTTATTGAGGAGCAAGGTAAGCTGAAGAAGCGCATCGCTGAATTAACGAAAAAAGAAGAGTTACAGCAGCTTAAAAGTAATATTGCGACGCAAAGAGGTACTAATGAGCAGATAAGACAAAATAAACTTGCTGCTGAGAGGGTAAGGCTGGAGAAACGAATTGCTCAAATAAAACAGCAATATGATGATGGTGAGCAACGAAGAAAGTTAATCGAGCTAGAGAAAAGGAATAGTGCGATCGCGGAGGAGGAAATTAACAGAGAGGCCGATAACCGCGATCTCAGCTATGAGCAAGAGTTGCTTAATCTTAACTCAAGCATTGAGGGGAAAAGAGCGGAGTTAATTCGTGGTGATGGTTTTGAGTTGGAGGCTAATCGCATTCAACGGGAAGACGCGATCGCGCAGGAGGATTTGCGGTATAGGCAGCAAATAGCTCAGTTAGAGAATCAATATGCGGGTGAGCCGGAGAAGTTGGAAGAGTTGAAGCGGAAGGCGGAGGAACTGAATCAGATTAGTTTGCTGAGTATTGAGCAACAGTTTAAGGATCTTGGTGCCACTATTCGAGATACGGCTCTGGGTGAATTTCAGAATTTCTTTAGTGAGATGACCAGGGATATTGATAATGTGGGTCAGTTGTTTTTGAATATGATTGAGAATATTGCTCGATCTATTGCTCAGTTGTTTGCCAAACAAGCGGCTTCTAAGATTTTTAGTTTGGTGTTTAGGTCGGCAGTTGGTGGGTTTCGTGATGGTGGTACGGTGGAGAATTTTGAGGAGGGCGGGACTGTTGAGCGGATCGTGCCGACACCAATAAGCGATCGCCTAAGAGAAATTTCCGCACCAATTAGGAATGCTTTTCGGCGTGAGGGTAGCGGTGGCAGATTAGCAGTGTTTACTCCAGGGGAGGAGATTTTATCGATTAAGACTGGGGAGGCAGGACGGTATCAAAGTCTGAAGCGGGAGTTTGGGGTTAATCCTTTGGAGAAGATTTTTGCTGGTAATTTTGTTGATGGGGGTTCGATTGAGGCTAATCTGTTGGCGGGTTTGGATTACAGTATTCCGAAGATTAATGTGAGTGCTATTGGTTCTCCCAACCGAACTGAACCAGCAATAACGAAGAATTTCTATATGAGTTCTAGTTATCATGTTCCTGATGTGGATAGTTTTAGGGCTTCCGAGTATCAGATCCAGCAGGGGCAAATTGAAAGTTTAAGACGATTAGGAAATAAATAGATTGCCCTTAAATCATACTGAATAAAAAATACAATTTAATACTGAAAATCACATCTTTGTGACGAGAGTTTCTATTGTAAAACTTCTGTTTTCAACGCTAAAATGCATTGTATTAATTATGACGTATTAGTTATGACGAAATTGTCAACTTTATCCTCGCTCTTTCTGTCCAATTATGATTTTTATCGAGCTTTTCCATTTCCTTTATAGTTTTCAATGCCTTATCATTATCGCCGTTCTGTAAATAAGAGCAAACTAAATGATACCTTACCTCCAGCCTTGCTGTTTTTCCATAAATGTTCTTCTTAGGAGACTTAAGTTTAAGGTCAAGTTCGGTGGCTTTCTCTAAACACTCCGTAGCTTTTGCATATTGACTGTCATGAAAGAGTGCCCATCCAAGAGTATCCCAGTAAGCGAATTGCTGTGGTTGTAGTTGTGTGGCACGTCGCCCTGCTTCTACTGCCGCGCTTGCATACTTTGTATGGCAAAGGAACCAGGCGTATTGATTCCATAGATACCCATCTTTGCTACTTGAGCCAACCATCAGATCTTCCGCTAAGGCCAATAAATCCTTAGTTGAGCCGTAAACATTGTCCTCATATTTTTTAATAAATGTCTGTATTGAAACTGAGACTCCTTGCGTCGCTATCAATTCAGAGACAATCAACCCGACCAGGTTATATGCACGGACTTTAACATCTAACTCTCCGTCCTCATCTCTAACGCAATATACTAGCTGAGAGTAATCATCACCTATAAATGTTTTGCCGCTCCGCAGAATTTCCCACCATGAATCCAATGAATTATCGGACTGGATTTGTTCTTCCTGTATTCGGCCTGAGGGTAAATTATAAAATCCAATGTGCAGACCATAAGCCTTTTTGATGTCATGGTAGCTTGCAATAATCAGACGGCGATGAGTTGCTTCAAGTGCATTCCAACTATGATCTTCTGCTGCAAAGGCGAAATAGTCCTCCGCTTCGATTTTCCTTAGACGTTCTCGAAGTTTATAAATCCTTGAGGACTCGACCGAAAATGCACTTATATCGGGAGACTCCCTAGTCCATACTCCCCCGATTACGACAGCGCAAGTAATACCCTTGGATTTAGCGAAAACTATGGCTCCTTTTTGGAAACCACACGTCGTCACCATGACTCCCTTATGGGCACCGATATCATCTATGCGCGATGAAAACTCAAGTACTTCTGAAATTCCAACCTTATTGCGATAGGATTTACACTCTATGAGGACTATGAATTTCATCCCGTTTACTCGGAACTCGATTGAGACATCAATCTCATGGTGATGTCCAGATTTTCCTAGGTATTGCCGACGATGGTAGCTAGTACACTCCCCATCAATTACACTAGTAAATTGTGCTTCAACAAGATCTTTAACAATCAATTCATATTCTTCGGGATCGACTCCAATATTGCTTTTACTCATTTCCTTCGTATGATTAGTGGCTGCTAGTTCTTTGTTTACCGAGTCCTTAGACAGCCATTGCGTTTACGTCGTTTTTGATTATGATCCCTAAAGATTTCGCTGTCTTTATTCGGTATATTATTTCTAATTCAGAATAGTATTTAGAACTCTTCAGGATATTAGTTTATAAACAAGCTTAAAAAAAATATACAATAATTAATCAATTCTAATGAAAACTTTAGATCCAACCTTCCAGAATCAGATCGCGCAACCAACCTCCACAATTACTTGGTGCTGGCTAATAGAAAGAATTGACGGAGTTAAACTTGGATTTACTAGCTTTGACCTCAGCTTAACTATTGATGGCGTAATCTACGAACCAGCTACAGGTTTTGCTCCATCGGCTGATAGTTCCGATGAAGGATTTAAGCAGAGTGATTCCCAATCATTAAACGGTATCCTCAGCAGTCAGCAGGTATCAGATCAAGACTTAATATCTGGGGTTTATCAGTATGCGAAGATAACTTGTTTTCAAGTAGATGTAACCAATCTTCCCGCGACATTGGAAACGTTAACACCTAATTTTTTGGAAGTATATAAAGGTTTTTTAGGGAAAGTAACGCAGAGCGATCGCGGTTTCACTATTGAAGTTCGCAAAATCGATAACTTACTGGAAACGGAAATCGGCAAGACGACCTCGAAAAAGTGTGGCCATGAACTAGGTGACGAAAATTGTCAGGCTAATATTGCAGCGTTTACGACAGTGACCACAGTTAATTCAGTGATTAATCAATATACTTTAGTATTAGGTGGCACATTTGCTGATAGTCAGTTTAATAGAGGAAAAATTGAATTTACAACGGGAGCAAATCAGGGAATAGTGAGAGATATTAGCAGTAATACTGGTTCAACTTTTGTGATGTTTCAGCCATTTCCTTCGGCAATTAATCCTGGTGAATCTGTCAAGATAAGTGAGGGTTGTGATAAGACACTCTATACTTGTTTCGTTAAATTCAATAATGTGATTAATGGAGATCATGAGCCGCATATTCCCACGCAGGATCAGGCCAACAACAATCCTGGGGCATAATAACTTACAAGTTTTGGGTTAAGTCAAAAGCCCTAAAGGATACCGCTCCGCATATCAAAAGTCAAAAGTCAAAAGTAATGTTTTCTAGTGAGGTAGTAGAAGTTGCTAGGAGTTTGGTTGGGACACCTTACGCTTTTCAGCAGAGATCGCGTGAGTTTGGTTGTGATTGTTTGGGTCTAATTCTATTAATTGGTTGGGAGTTACAATTATTTGATTTTGATATCAAAGGTTATGGAAAAGCTGTTGGTAATCAGCTCAAGGATGGTATCGAAAAACATTGTAATAATTTGTCAGAAATCAAAGCAGGTGCGTTAGTATTGTTTGAGATTAATAATGTGCCTCAACATTGCGGAATTATTACTAACTATCGTGGTAGTTGGGGTTTAGTTCATGCTTATGAAAATGTTGGGCAAGTGAGAGAACATTCTCTAATTAATTGGTGGAAGGATAAGATAGTCGAATTCTACGCATTACCTCATGTAAATTACTTTTGACTTTTGACTTTTGACTTTTGACTTAACCCAAGACTTTTGACTTAAACCCAATGAGTAACTATATTGATTTTGCTGAAGAGAAATTAGAACTTGGTTACGATTATGGTGCTATTGGAGGAATGCGTTTTAATACAACCATAATTAAAGATGGCGAGAAAAATGAGCAGAGAAATTCTGATTGGTGGTTGCCATTAGGACGTTGGCAGTTAGGCGAAAGAACTTTATTAGAGTCCGATTCAGAACAAATTAAAGAATTAGAATATCTGCGAGGTTTTCATCAGAATCGCAAAGGAAGCAAGCAAGGTTTTCGCTTCAAGGATTGGTCGGATTATCAAGGGGATAATGTCATTGGTATTGGTGATGGTAATCGAACTCAATGGCAATTAGTCAAGATTTATTTTGTAAATGATCATGTTACTTATCGACCAATTACTAAACCAGTGGAAGAAACTGTCAAAGTTTTTGTAGGGGGTTTTGAAACCTTCACATCTTGGTCGATGGATTATGCCACAGGAATTTTAACTTTTGAGACTGCACCAGAACCAGATGCTCAAATTATTTGTAGGTTTGAGTTTGATGTTCCTGTTTGGTTTGAAACTGATGAATTTTCTTATACTCTTGAAGGCTATCAAAAAGACCCAGGAACGGGTGATGTTAATGCTATTTATCGCTTGGGGAACTTGGCTGTTCAAGAAGGTAGATTGCCGTTGTCTTTACCTTACGAATACTTGTTACCAATTCCCCAAAAGTTAGCTCCTATATTGGATTTAGGAATTATTGATAATACTCTAGCCAAGGATAAATTTGATACGAGTAAAGAATCAATAAATAGTGGTTACGTTCGTCGTGATAGTAACATTCAAGAAGCAGAAAGTTATCTGGAAATATCTAAAAACTGGAACCAAGAAGAATTAGATAATTTACTCAATTACTTTTGGAATTGTAGGGGTAAAGCTGTTACTTTTAATTTGGCTCTAAATGGAGAAAGATATAAAGTTCGTTTCAAAGAAGATAATCTCAATATCAAGTTTCTGGTATACGATCGCGCCACGGGAGATTCTATTTATGCGATCGCGAATCTGGGATTTTATGTATTTAATCAGCTTGCCCCAGCACCAGCATTGCCAGCTTTTACCATTGGAGAACCGAACTACATTGATTATGGGCTGAATTTTTCGGAAGAGGTTATAGAAGTACCCAGAAACTTTACCCCCTCGGTAGATACAGAAGATAGTGATAGTGATGATCGAAGCAATTCCACTAATAACGATAGTGAATCACGTACTAGCTTTGGTGGTAGTTCATCTCAAGCACCCATTGAATTGCCTGAAGGTTTTAGACCTCGATTAATCGGCGAAATTTCAGAAGCTCCTGTAATATTGGGGACGCTAAACTTCAATGAACTGTATTTGGCCATTCCGAGTCTCCCTTATAATGGCAGCTTTACTCTGTACGCTCTAGGCTATGGTTTTATCGGGCTACCTGAGTTGTTTCTCTATCGCAACGGGGCTTTACATACAATAATAACCGCACGCCCCGAAGGTGATACTACTAATATTCGAATCGAGTTGTGTTTAGAAGTCTTTGCCGATCTTAGCTGGCAATTAACGGAACTAACTAGCAACACTCAAAGCTCTGGTTCTTTTTCGAGAAACTTTTACTCTAGTACCTCAACTCTTTCTTTTAGTAATAATACTTTTACGCAATATATTACTGGCAATTTGCCTAGCAGTATCAATGTGGAATTCAACTTGTATAATTCTGGTGGCTCAAAAATTCTCAATGAATTAACTAGATCGATTCCTCCCTATGAAAAAAATCGCACTAATGACCTAGGCGATCGCTTTATCGAAGGAGCTATCTATTTTGATAGCATAGCTCGCAAGATTTACGAAATAAAAAACGATGCTCCTGTTGTCATCTTGGATTTGTCTGATACTCCCTTTCTGTTAGTAAATCGTATGGCTGGAGGTATGGATGCAGCGGGAAATATTGGGTTTATTTTAACTGATTTGCGCTTGTGCGATGATGAGATAAATAGAGGCAATCTTGCTGCTTGCTCTGATGGTTCAATCGTTCCTCATGTGGGGTTATTTGAAAAGTTATCGGGAGAGACAAAATTGACTTGGGTTGGCTCTACCACAGCAGCTAATGTAGTTGGTAATTCGCCAAATATTCATAGAAGTGTCTACTTTAAAAGAGTTGTTATTACCAATGGATATATTATTCATTTGCCAACAGGGATTGTTGCCCCGATTAGCGAATTAGGGTTTTCCAAGCCAGCGGATGGATTGATTAATGCTGGTCAAAATTATTTAGTTGTTTTAACCAGTGCCGGAACTGAGTGGAATTTGTTCTTTATTAATTTTCATACGGGAATTAGTCGTTAATATAAGTCAAAAGTCACTTGTCCTCGAATGGGGAAAAGTCAAAAGCGGTGCGACCCTGCGGATTTTTAATCCGCTAAGGAACGCGCACCAAGAGAAGTTAAAAGTTAAATTCCATACCAAGCTGTTCCATCGTAGTAAATTGCGATCGCGCCATTAGCAACTCCCAACTCCACTACTTGAGACAAAAATGTTGAAGTACTTGAAAACAGAACCTTCCCAGTTCCTTTATTAAAAACCTTACAGTTAAAGTTACTCGGATTGGTAAGTGCGGCCTCATCCATGGTAATCGTAATGTCGATCGCGTTAGTATCGCAAACGAGAATCTTGCCTAAGTCGGTATCCAAGAGCGATCGCGATTCCGTAACCTGAACAAATCCTGTAAATCCTGAACCTGTCGCGGTGCTATTAATTACGAGGGAATTGGAGCTGATAGCTGTTCCCCCAGGAGTCGTAACTTCAATTAAACCTGACGTATTCTGAGAATTAATTGTAAAGTTAATCTCATTGTCCGAAATAACTGCTATATTATCAGTGGGGGCGCTAGCTACTTTAATCGCCATGACCTGAGCTAAACCCGATCCAAATAGGGTTATAGTGTCCCCCGCAACTCCTGACATTGGGCTAAAACTTGTAATGATAGGAGTTGCCTCTTGAAGAGTTGGTAAAAGATTTGAGACCGCGCTATATCCTCTTCCCACTTCTGAAGAGACTTGATATACTCTTACAGTTACAGAGTTTTGGACTGAGCCGAAGTCTGCAATCTGCTCTGTTGCTAAGTATGTAATATTTTTATTTGAACCCTTTATTGTCCTTGTTATCTCTCCGCCGTTGATAACATCAATTTCCCATTCTTCGTTAGTTTCGGAGAGTGGGAAATTTTCATAGTCGGTTCTGTTTCCCGCATGGCGATCGCGTCTTGTCCAACTGATTGTGATATTCCCCATGTTATCCACAGTTGCTGACAAATCCACTGGGGCATAGGGTTTGAGGTTATTTCCTTGGTAGGTGAAGGATTTTGCGATCGCATCACTCAAAGTTTCACTTGCTGATGGTCCTTTGAGGTATCGCGGCTCACCAATATCTAATCTGTCCATTTCTATTTTGGTGATGGCAGCATTTTCCCCGGTGAGTAAAACAACGCGATCGCCAATCTGATGATTATCAATGAAAGTCTCAGTTCCTCGTAATCCTCTGGCAAGGATATCTTCAATTAGGTATAAATCTGTTCCTGTGATTGTAGCCGTCTGGAATTGTAAAATCTCATTGCCAACTAATAAATAGTTAAAGCCTATTGCTGCGTCAGAAGCACTAATACTTTCTAACGCACCGCTATTTAAGCTCACTTGGAAGGTGGAAGAATTGCCAACCAATTCAGTAGTTAAAGTTCCGACAGTTCCACGATCGCTGATCTCTCCAACTTCAACATAAGTCAGATCATCAACTGATCTATAAATTGTTGCTTCTTCCCAGTTGGTCCCGCCGTAACCTGCGAGGTAGATTGTATGGTCAGGGTCGCGATCGCTGATCAGATTTATATCGAGAATTTCTAATGTCGTTGCGCCTTGGTCGGTGACGATCGCATAATCTTCTGTTGCTTGTTGATCGAATCCGCCAGAATCGACAACTGAGGTGTAATTATTTACTACCTCAGTAATGGCAGCTTCAATGATTTTGCCTTCACAGCGTAGGGAACGATCTGCGCCCATTTGCACTTTGAGCAGTTCGACGGTGGAATATTTATTCTCAAATAATGGCAGTCTCGGGCGATCGCCTACTTCTAAATAGCCTAATGCGGGTGGTAGGGTGAATTTAACTTTTGCTTGTTCGAGCCATGCTTTGTGTAGATGTTTCTGCGCGATCGCGTCTGCATGGTCATCGGACATCACTACGTTGAGATTAAAGGTATCGCGACGTTTGGCGTTGGGGTTTTGGGTTTCGGCTGGGGCATTATCGGAGTCAAAATCAATCGCTGGATTGATGTAATTGACTTCCACTCTTTTGGGGAGATCTTCGACAAAAACCGAATCTATTTCAAAGGTTTTGGGACGGGCTTTGTTTTCTTGATGAGCTGCGAGGTAATTACGGGGAACTTGGATTGAGGGGCGGCTGGAGGATTGCAGGGAGAAAACGAGTTTGCCATTGGAGCGGAAGGAATCGAAGAAATAGGCATCTTTGAGGGTTTTGATGGCGTCTTTTGCTTTGGTTACTTTATCGATATAGAATCCGCTTACTGGAGTTGTTGAAAGTTCGCTGACATCGATGTCGCTTTCTGGAATGCCAACTTGAAGGCAAATTTCTCGCACTATTTGATCTAGGAATACTTGATCGTGAAATCTGATTCTCGCTTTGACTCGGGGGATTTGGTTGCCGTAATCGATTAGTGGTAGGTTTTCGGCGACGATGTAAACCTTCTTTCTATAGGCGGGAACGGTGACGGAATTGCCGGGCATTCCCAGGGATTGGATTAGGTCTTGGCGATCGTCATAATCTCCAGGTAATCCGTGTGAGTGATTGCTGATGGGGGTTTTTGCTTCGATTAATGGGTCGGGGAGTTGGTCGGCGGTTCCCAGGTAGAATCGGAAATAGCGATCGCGGAATTTCAAGCTCGCTTTGACGGCATTTTCATCGGGCGTGATAGTTGAATAACCACCTTTCCCATTAAATTTGAGGAGTTCGATTTCTCGGGCTGGATTGAAGGGGCAATGGGCGAATAATAGCGCGAAGTTGCCAAAGTTCTTTTTCTTTTTCTTGCGCTTAACTTTGGTGGCCCACATCAAGTTGCCGGCGATTTCCACGGTTCCCCAGCATTGCGGAAGAACTACGCCGTAATTGCTTTTTGGGACATCGATATTTCCTGAGTCGGGTTTGGCCGTGCCTTGAATTAAGTTTGCGGCCACCGAAGAACCAATCGCTACTGCTGCCGTTAAAAAAACCGTTGCCATTTTCTAACTTTTGACTTTTGACTTTTGACTCTTGACTTAACTCTTTTTGCTCTCTCTAAGTGATCTTGCTTTGTCTTTGATTAAAGCTCGGATAATCTCTTGGATTTTGACACCTTCAGTTTCCTCAATTACTTGTACGTCAAGGAGTTCCGAGTTATTGAAGCTAACTTGAATCTTCGTATTTCTTTTGTTAATTTGACTTCGAGACGACCTGGGCACGATTTCAAGATTGCTTAGATCTGATTATTAGTAAACCCTATTTCGGCAGCAAGATTATTATATTATTTCTTGATATTTAAATTCAGCGTGAGTCCTGATGTCTATTTCTATTAGAAAAGCCACTATAGATTTAGGTCAGCAAAAGGAACGAGCCATGAATAATGAGAATCAAAGCTATCATTTGGAACAGGAAATTTTAGAACTTAAACAATCTTGCTTTGAGCTTAATCAGGAGTTAGAAGCTGTTAAGAAGTTACTGCAACAAAGGCAAATTTCTCCTAAGCAGGCTTTCTTGTTTATCAAAGTTTTAATCTTTATTTTGGTGGGGATTAATGCTCAGAGTGGCAATTTTCAATTCAATGGTGATCATCTTTTGCCGATGGTTGACACTCTTTCTAATGAAGAAATTGATAATAATTTATAGAGGTTTTTAGTTATGTATTTTTTAAATTTTTCGATGGGTTTTGACAGAGATAAAGGTTTAGATTATGGGTTATTGACTCTGAATCATTTACAGAATGGTTATGTGCAGAAATGGCGGGTGACTAGTTCTACTGTGAGTAAACAAAGGCGTGAGCATCAACATGTTTGGGGTGGTTTGATTCCCCAGAATAGTGAAACTCAGTTGAAGAAATATTCGGTTGATCTCAAGCCTGTTGATTTACGTCATAACAAGGGTGTGGCGGGGAATTTCTATAAGATTAATCCTTTTACTGTGGCGACTACTAAGGGTGCGAAGCGCGGGGATTTGGGGATTCATTTGGATGCTAATGTTCCTGGTTCTCTTGGTTGTATTGTGATGAATCAGTATAATTTCACTGAGTTTGAGCAGTATATGAGAAATTTGTTTTCCAAGGGTGTGAAAGCGTTGCCGCTTTTTGTGCAATATAGTTGAGGCAAATCTCTTGCTCTTATGCGATCTCTCTCCCACAGGTGATCGCATTCTCTTTTCTCAAGGGGTGATCGCATACCTCACGACCAGGATAATCGCCCTACTAATCAATATTTAATTATCTGTTGAGTCTTGTTGAGTCGGTTCGTTGTTTATTCCTGAAACTTGAGAATTATCGGAAATATTACCTTCATTCTGAACCATACCAACATTGCCACTTGTTTGATACAAATTCCCTTTAATATCATAGTTGGAATTGTCTTTTTCAATCATTTTATTAATCATCCCCATTAATATATTTTTTTCTTGACGTTCATTTTTTAGCTCTTGTCGTTTGATTGTTAATTCATCACGATAAAAATTTATTTGTTCTTCTTTCGCTTCTAGCATTGGTTGATATTTTTGCCAGAAAGATTTTTCTATTTCTCCTTTGTCAGTATCGGAAGAAACACCAATTTTGATAATAAACGAGCCATCACCTGCGTTTTCAATTCCTTGTACGAGAGGGACTTCTTGATTGCCATCAGCAATTTTGATTCTTTCTTCTTCCTGAAGTTTCTGAAATGAATTAAGAAATACTTGCCAGTCGATACCATCACCGAAATATAAATTGACTGTTTCTAATATCTTTTGATATCGTTTGGTGAATTCTCCTGGAGCAAATATTTTATCTGGATCATGGGGAATGCGATCGCTAAAAATCCACTTGTTTTCTTCCCCAGAATATTTCCCTTTCAAATAAATGTA
>JBCCYD010000009.1:0-34325 GCA_039190385.1 Cyanobacteria bacterium P01_F01_bin.143
CATCTTGAATAATCGTTCTTATAAAATGAGAGATTATCCCGTGAAAAGGCGCAATTAATTTAAGCCCTATAGTACTATCGATCTTTATAACTTCATTGAAATTATCCTGTATTTTTACTATGTATTTACATACAGAATTAAACATTACTTTAGTAGAGATAGTATTGTTAGAATGAATTTCAAAAAAAATACTTATTTTTTCAGGAAGCTCAATTATTATTTCTTGTGAATTTGAAATCGCACTCATCGTTTTTTCTTTTCACTTTATAGTTTTCGATGATCTTAACTTTTTTATTATACATTAAATTTCATTAATGTAATAATTAAAGCGATCGCGTAACTGACCAATAGCCAAATCTTGCGTCCAAAACTCCACTAAAGCATGGCCAAAAGCCCAGGCATTGCGATCAGGATTCGCTTCATTCTCCAACAACAAACTCCAAAGAGATAACAAATCAAAATTCCCCAAACTCGAATCATCACTCAACAAAACAAATAACTCATAGGCCATTTGCAACTTACCTAGAAAAACTCCCGATTGTTCCACCGGAATTTGTTGCGCCAACAGTTGTGCCAAAGCAGGATTACCCATTGTCATCGTCGAAACTAATTGTAAAATCGGACTCTTAGCTAAACTAATCACACCTTGAGTAATCGTAATTTGCCGCGTATAACGCTCAATAATCTGCGCTGCCGCTACAATGCGAGATTCACGATCGCGTAAAAAACGAGCCAACCTCAATTGCTTTGCCGGATCAACCGCCTCCACCAGCGCCATTGATAAAACATCCAACCCCCAAGCATCCCGTCCCAATTTCAAATCACTATTAACAATCGGCAACACCAAATCGCAATAATCACCAAACATTTCCTGACGATAAGCGATCGCATCCCGCATCGATCTCTCCTTAGCTCCTTCTCCCGTTTGCCAATCATAGGGCGGATTCCATTCCCGAATTGGACGCACCTTATCCATTTGCGTAATAATCGCGATCGCCTTCCGCTCAGCATTTTCCTCTTGAATTGCCCCGAGAAAATCAAGATCCATTTGTAAAGCCGGATCAAGTACAGGATTCACCAACAACAAAAGATCAGCATTAATCCCATAATCCAAAACTAATTTCTTCAGATCTGCGCGATCAACCTGCTCATAACCAGGAGTATCCCACAGCGAAATCCCCGCCGAATCTTCACTTTGCCATTGATAATTCTGAATGCGATCAGTGCTCGGCAACACATCAACTTCAGCAATATCAGTTTTAAACAGACTATTGATCAAGCTACTCTTACCCGCTCCAGTCCGCCCAATCAAGAGAATATTAATTGGTTGCTCAGTAATGGTTTCGCTACTATCTACTTGCTCGATAATTTCCCGTAAAGTTTGGGTTTTTTCGATCGCAGGAGTTGCATTTTCCACCACAAAAGCTGGCGGCAGACTAGTACCACTGTAAAGCGCGATCGCTTGACGACAGAGATTTCTCAAAGCAGCTTCGCGGAATAATTGATTGAAATTAACCAACAGTTGTTGATTAACCTGGGAACCAACACCTTTGCTGGCTTGTTTCGCGATCGCAACTGCCGGATTAAACAGCCATTGCGCCCAATTAAATACCTTTCTAATCTTCTTTGCCGAAGGCTCTAATTGACGATAAACTTCATAAGCCTCATAAGCCTGTCCAATTGTTGCTTTATTTAACACAGGTGAAAGTTCATTCATCCAACGATCCATATCATCGACCGTGCCGCGAATTAGGCCATAGGCTTGGGGAATATAGATATTGAGTAGAGGCCGTTTCACTTCAGGATGATAAACAGCCGCGATCGCGACAACTAATTCTTGACAACGAGCCAGAAACAATTGCCAGTCTTGCCAAATAATTGGATCAGTTTGGGATTTTTGCAGAATGTTAGTCAGAGCAGATTCTATTTGATTACTAATTGCCTCATCTGCAATTGCCATATCCTCATCACCCTTAATTTCTTGGGTGATTTTTTGCACAGCCGATTCCAAATCCGTATTTGCTGAGTTGGTCCATTTCACCAAAAGCCAACGTAAACCAACAAATATCAGGAGAAATATGCCCCAAATCCAATTGATTCCCCAGCGATGAATCTGATAGCCCGCCGCGATTAGAACAAATGTCACGGGCAAGATTACGGAAATTGCGAGAACTAGCCATTGCCAAGATTTTAAACGGATCATGTTTGAACTATCAAAGAATGCGACTCAATAGAATCTTACAGAAAAAAGATTGATACTGAACTCCGTTCATGTAACTTTGATTTTGCCTTCGATAGGTGAAATCCTAGTGGACGCTGGCGTAACTACCCTGACCGTTAACGCAGTTGATGAGGAAAGAAGTTGAATTAATTTTAATGGTTGCTTTATCTCAGCCCATGTCCACTAGTAATGTTAACTCGACTTTTGGGAAGTCTAAATTGATGACTGAATACATCTCAGAATTTATGTTAGCCTTCAAAGATTTTAAATTAGGTACCAAGCTTAATATTATTTTAGTTAGTATCTTTATTGCTTCAATCACAGCTTCTGGAATTTTTCTCTCCAACGTTCTTGAAACTACAATTGAGAAAGAAGTAGCCGATAAAGCTTTTCTAATTATCGAGACCATGAACTCAGTCAGGAATTACACTAGTTCTCAAGTCAAGCCAGAGTTAGCTTCTCGCTTAGCAACTGAAGCTTATTTCTTACCCGAAACAGTTCCTGCCTATTCGGCGAGGGAAGTTTTTGAAGGATTGAGACAACAATCGGAATATCAAAATTTTCTCTATAAAGAAGCAACTCTTAACCCGACAAATCCTAGGGATCAAGCAGATCAATTTGAAACAGCCATTATTCAGCAATTTCGGAACAACCAGCAACTGAAAGAAACAACAGGATTTCGAACTGTTGATCAAGAAAAAATTTATTATGTTGCTAGACCCTTAGCGATAAAAAAAGCTAGTTGTTTGCAATGTCATAGTACTCCGGCGAAAGCACCAGTAAATTTAGTTAGCACCTATGGCGGCGAAAATGGTTTTGGTTGGCAACTTAATGAAATTGTTGCGTCTCAGATTGTCTCTGTCCCTGCTAGTGATCTATATAACGCTGCTCGAAAATTGAAATTAATGGTTTTGGGTATTGTGGGAGCGATCTTGTTAGTCGCGATCGCATTAATCAACTTATACCTGAAAAAATCTATTATTCAACCAGTGAGAAATATGGCAGTCTTGTCTAATCAAATTAGCACTGAAGGTCTCGATTTAGAGTTTAATCACGACAGTAAAGATGAAATAGGTTCTCTGGCTAAATCTCTGAACCGTATGATTCAAAGTCTTAAAATGGCGATCGATCTGATTGATAAAGATTAATTTTTTGGTAACTTTTAGACTAATGTCTTAACTTACTCCATTTCTTTGCTATAAATTACTCGCGGTGCTCTAGATCCTGAAGAAAGATATAATTTATTGAGCCGATTAAAGAAATGAATGTATTTACAAAATCTATCTCTGCGAGCATTTCGTAATTATCTAGAGCAAGAAGTCGTATTTCATAGTCAGAAAACCATTATTGTCGGCAATAACGCTCAGGGAAAATCGAATCTCCTCGAAGCTATAGAACTACTCGCAACTTTGAAAAGTCATCGGGCATTACGCGATCGCGAATTAGTCTTGGATAGTGAAGTGGCAGGACAAATTGAAGCCACAGTCAAAAGAGTTTACGGCACGGCAGATTTAACAATTAAGTTACGCAAACAAGGAAAACGAACCTTTGCCGTTAATCATGAATCATTGCGTCGTTCTCTCGATTTTTTAGGTTATTTAAACGCAGTACAATTTTCTAGCTTAGATTTAGATTTGGTTCGCGGCGGCCCAGAATCTCGTCGCGATTGGATTGATGGGTTATTAGTTCAATTAGAACCAGTTTACGCTCATATTTTGCAGCAATATAATCAAGTCTTACGTCAACGGAATGCTTTATTAAAAGCGATTCGCAAGCAGGAACAAGATCGACAATTGGGTCTCGCAACAACCGCGATCGACAAACAACAATTAGCACTCTGGGATGCTCAACTCGCTGCATCAGGTTCGCGAGTTACTCGGAGAAGAGCTAGGGTATTAGCCCGACTTACTCCGATCGCCCAATCATGGCACGATCGCATTAGTGGCAAAACAGAAATGCTGCAAATTGAATATGCTCCCAACGTAGAATGGACAGAGGATGAACCAGAAAAGGTACAACTAGCTTTTCTCGAAAAAATGGAACTGCGTCGCACAGCCGAATATCATCAGGGTAAAACAGTTGTGGGAACCCATCGTGATGAAATAGATTTTACGATTGATGGTACGCCTGCTCGTTATTATGGTTCTCAGGGGCAACAGAGGACTTTGGTATTAGCTTTGAAGTTGGCAGAATTAGAATTAATTGAGGAGATTATTGGCGAACCACCTTTATTATTATTGGATGATGTCTTGGCAGAGTTAGATCCCAATCGTCAGAATCAGTTACTAGAGACTATCGGCGATCGCTTTCAAACTTTTATTACTACAACTCACCTGAGTTCTTTTAATCATGATTGGATCAAAGATTCTCAGATACTTACTGTTAAAGCAGGTAGAATAGTTGTTAATTGACCATTCTGTAGCTGCGGCTGATGTGACTTATGGCTCCCAAACCTTTCTTTACTGCTGCGATCGCGAAAGATCATCTCATGGCAGTCCAATTCCACCCCGAAAAATTCTTCAATACAGGGTTACAAATTCTCTCTAATTTCGTGAGTTTAGTGAATAGTCAGATACTTGTTTAAGCTGGAGAGGCGGTCAAAAGCCCTGACTTTATCTTTTGGGATACAAAGAGATAATCAATTTTTTTGAAAAATGTATTGATTAAATATATTTGCTCTCACAACTCTAGATTTCCGGTGATTTGTTCCTGAGTACATACATTGGTAATAATTTCCAAAATTGTTATCATTTTGCTTATTATTTAGAATGTTAGTTTCAAGTTGAAGAAGTAAATCGTAACAATTATTAGGAATATTATTATTATTTTTTGCTATTTCTATAACTAAAGTAAAAAAATTAGACTTTCTAAACCAAATCGATTCTATTGGCAAATTTAGATCATTAATAATTGCGAATGTTTTGATAACTAGAGCTTTGATATGATTTTTTTTTGGATATTCATTATTGAATTTTGCAATATAATTCTCTACTTCATTAGAACCTGGAAAGTATCCTTTATTTTCTAAAGTAGCCATAACTAATAGGATGAAATGTAAATCTGCCATTCGAGTTAATTCAGAGTCATAAAAGACACTAAATTTACTTAAATCGATACTATCCAGAACATCTTTAGCAGTTTGAATAAAAGCACCATCATAAATAGCATTATGAATTTCAATATCTTCAAGTTTGAATTTAGTTAGATTAATCCTCCTAAATATTTCCTTCATCACGTCATCATCAACTTTTCCAATATCACGAACAACAATTTGATATGAAAGGAATGCTTCACGTTTTTCTTCACTTAATTCCTCAAACTTTGGAATTTTTTTGAACGGCTTGTCATATTCCCCCTCAATATAGTTTTTAATTGTGGTTAGTCTTTGCTGTCCGTCAATTACTTTTTGTGTAGTTCTTACTCTTTTAATATCTATTGTTCCCTGGCAGACATAAATTTCTGGAAAAGGATAACCGTGGATAATAGTATCTATGAAGTTTTCCTGATGTTCATGTGTCCAGACAAATCTTCTTTGAAAATCAGGTGCTAATATAAGTTTACTTGACTCTATATCTTGATAAATATCAGCTATTGTGGGATTAGTTACCGAAGGTTTAATTTGTGTTTGCATTTTTTATATTCCTATTATTAAAGAGTTCCTTAATTCTTTCAGCCCACTGATCGTATATTCTTCAAAATGAAAATAGCTTTTAAAAACTCCAGCAGATACTTTATAATCTCCGACCTCAGCTTGATCATAAGAAATAGATTTAAAGAATTCAAACCAATCATTTTTAAAATCTTTAACCCGAAACGACAGGGGAAGCTTATCTGGCCTTATCCATCCCATTGCAATATATTCTAGAAATTTGTGATAAATTTCAAGTTCTTTCTTTGTTACACTTCTTCTTGCTTTTCTCAATTCCATTTGATAACAGCGAATCGATTCCATTATTTCGTCATATAAGTTATTAGAAATTATTGCTACATCAATATCTGAATCATAATCAAAGTCTTTTTCTTTCCATGGACTAAATCTAAATCCAAGTTTAGCTGACCCAGTGATAAATATCTCATTAAAAACTATATTAAAGTTATTTGCTATTCGTTTTCTAAATTCATAATAGTCATCTTCTCGATCAAGAAAAACATATGGTGTCCCATGTATTACATATTTTCGACAATAATCAATAAGCTCATCATCATTTTTTAGATCGCGCAGTGTCACCAAAAAACTTTGCAAATCCATATATTTATTTATATGTTTGTCATTACAATTGCCTTTTCAATAATAAAAATAAAATGGGCAATGCACAAGCTCCGCATCGCCCACCAGACAATTTACGCTAACATCTCAACGGATAATCTTTTGAAAGTTAACCTTTCATCTTCCACATCTACAAAAATCGTATCGCCGCCTTGAAATTCTCCTCGTAAGATAGATTTTGCGATCGCAGTTTCTAAATATCTCTGAATGGCCCGTTTCAAAGGTCTGGCTCCATAAACAGGGTCGTAACCCAACTCCGCCAGAAAATCGATCGCGGCATCCGATAATTTCAAGGACAATTTTTGTTCAGCCAAACGTCCTTGCAATCTTTGAATCTGCAATTGAACAATCGGCCTTAACTGCTCCTTGGTTAAACTGTGGAAAATAATAATTTCATCAATGCGATTGAGAAACTCAGGACGGAAATTATCTCGCATTGCTGCCATTACCCGCGATCTCATCTCTTCATACTGACCATCATCCCCGGCCACATCCAAAATATGTTGCGAACCAATATTACTGGTCATAATAATGATCGCATTCTTAAAATCCACAGTTCTTCCTTGGGAATCAGTCAAGCGACCATCATCGAGAATTTGCAACATAATATTGAATACATCGTCATGAGCCTTCTCAATCTCATCAAATAAGATCACCGAATAGGGACGACGGCGGATGGCTTCAGTCAGTTGTCCACCCTCTTCATAACCGACATATCCTGGAGGTGCACCCACCAAACGAGATACATTATGTTTTTCCATATATTCCGACATATCGATCCGCACCAAGGCATCTTCCGAATCAAAGAGATTTTTCGCTAAAGCTTTGGCTAATTCGGTTTTGCCCACACCTGTGGGTCCGAGGAAAATGAAGCTAGCAGTGGGACGGTTAGGATCGGATAATCCCGCACGCGATCGCTGAATCGAATCAGCCACCGCAGTCACCGCTTCGGATTGTCCAATAACTTTTTCGTGCAATTCATCTTCGAGAAGCAGGATTTTGTCTTTTTCCGATTGAACTAATTTATTTAAAGGAATACCTGTCCATTTAGAAATAATTTCGGCAATATCTGATTCTGTAACCTCTTCTCGTAAGAGATTGCGGCCTGTGGATTGGGTTTCTTCTAGTTTGCTTTCAATTTCTTTGACTTGACGTTGTAGGTCAGTAAGATTTCCGTAACGTAATTCCGCAGCTTTGTTGAGATCATAATCTCTTTCAGCCTGTTGAATTTCGAGATTTACGTGATCGATTTCTTCTTTGAAATTATTCAGTTTGCCGATAACTTCTTTCTCCGCTTGCCATTGGGCATTCAGCTCGGATTGTTCCTCTTTGAGATTGGCAAGTTCTTTTTCTAAACGTTCTAATCGTTCTTGGGATAATTTATCTCCTTCTTTTTGCAGAGATAATCTTTCCATTTCCAACTGGAGAATTTTGCGATCAATTTCGTCTAGTTCTTCGGGTTTAGACGTAATTTCCATTTTGAGTTTAGCTGCTGCTTCGTCCACCAAGTCGATCGCCTTATCGGGTAAAAAGCGATCGCTGATATAGCGAGTAGAAAGAGTTGCCGCAGCGACTAGAGCTGTATCAGAAATTTTCACCCCATGATGCACTTCATAACGTTCTTTTAGTCCTCGTAGGATAGAAATTGTATCAACGACATTCGGCTCATCCACCAGTACGGATTGAAAACGTCTTTCTAAAGCGGCATCCTTTTCGATATATTTGCGGTATTCATCCAGGGTAGTTGCCCCAATACAGCGCAATTCACCACGAGCTAACATGGGTTTGAGTAAATTGCCAGCATCCATCGAGCCTTGAGTAGCCCCAGCACCAACAACGGTGTGGATCTCATCGATGAACATGATAATGCTGCCGCCCGATTCAGTGACTTCTTTAAGGACAGCTTTGAGTCTTTCTTCAAATTCGCCGCGATATTTAGCTCCAGCTATTAAAGCACCCATATCTAGGGCAACGAGTTTGCGATCGCGTAAGGATTCAGGAACATCTCGATTAACAATTCTTTGGGCTAAACCTTCGACAATAGCGGTTTTACCCACACCTGGTTCACCAATTAAAACAGGATTATTTTTGGTACGACGGGATAGGATTTGAATGGTGCGGCGGATTTCTTCGTCTCGACCAATGACTGGATCGAGTTTCCCTTGTTTGGCGAGTTCAGTTAATTCTCGGCCATATTTTTCTAATGCTTGATATTTTCCTTCGGGATTTTGATCGGTCACTTTTTGATTCCCCCGTACTTGTTTGACAATCTCCCTGAGTTTCTTTTCGGTTAGGCCAAATTCTTGAAAGATATTTTTGCCAATGCGATCGTCTTTGGCATAGGCGAGTACTAGATGCTCGATCGATATATATTCATCTTCAAATTCTTTGCGCAATTTCTCTGAGCGATCTAACAAGTGATCTAGGCTACGTCCCAAATAGACAGAGTCTTGAAGGTTTTTGACTTTGGGTTGACTATTAATAAAATTATCTACTTTATCTCGTACTTTAGCGACGCTGATATCTGCTTTGTTAAGGATGCTCGTAGTTAATCCTTCTTCTTCTAGTAATACTTTTAGTAGATGGTCGCTTTCAATTTGTTGATGGTTATTTTGTTTGGCAACATCTGTTGTTTTAACAACTGCTTGCCATGCTTTTTCGGTGAATTGTTGGGGATTAGTTGGTTGCATATTCAGTTAACAGTTAGCAGTTATCAGTTATCAGTTAGTAGTTTTTTATTTATTAGATATATATCGTGGATTCATTGTAGCGAAGCTCACATCATGAGTTGGTAAGGATAACTCTACTAGCTGGTATATGGTTTACCCTAGTTACCTGAATAGCTATTGTGAGGTCAATTCTGTCCTAAATTCAATCTTGAAAAGAGATTATTGAGAATGATAATGATCATCTCTATTTGGCAATGGAAGTGGCAATATTAGGGCTATTGGGATTTACTGCTAAGGTTCGACTACTAGGAATAACTACCAAATCCATATCTTCCATAGGAATCGCACCTAATAAGACTTGATCGCCCATGACTAATGCTCCAGCAAACCCGATTCGATTTTGAAACCGAATTTCCAATGGACCAACATAAGAAACAAGTTGCCGACTGCCATCTGCTAAGGTTACTTCTTTGCGATCGCATTCATCTAGTTGCAGTTGAATTTTAATATGCTCTGGAATACATAAATGAACTGCTCTAGAATCTGCTAAAGCTTCTACTTCTATTGGTTTAAGGTCACTTTTACTTGGATTTATGAGTTGGATTTTACTAAAGACTAATCCCATTTTTATATCCCAATATAAGAATAGTTTCCTATATTCCCTAACTTTCGACTGCACCTAATGCTAACAAAGTAGCTCTTTGTGCTTGTGTTAAACCAGTAGCTCTTTTAATATTAGTTCCAGAATAAATACGAGTATCCCAGATGACAAAACGTCCATCATTGAACAAGTTCCATATCTTTATCATCTTATCATCACCAGCACTAGCGATAAATTGACCATCACTAGTCCACGCTACTGCTCTTGCATAACTATTATGAGCTTTTAAATCATAGTGACATCGCTCCGTACTTGGCTCCCAGATCTTTACTGTGTTGTCGTTACTGCTAGTAGCAAGAAATCGACTGCTGTTTTGCCAGGCTAATGATGTGATTGCTCCATTATGACCTATTAAAGTCCTCACACATTGACTGTTCTTAGGATTCCAGATTTTTACCATCTGATCATCACCAGCACTAGCGATAAATTGACCGTCAGGGCTCCAGGAAACGCAACTAATCCAAGCTACATGACCAATCATAGTATGAAGACATTGACCAGTATCTCGATTCCAAATTTTTATCCTAAGATCAAAACTAGCGCTAGCAAGAGTTTGGCCATCAGGACTCCATGATACTGATGTAACCTCATAATGATGGCCTATTAAAGTTTTTATGCACTGACCATTTTCTGGATTCCAGATTTTTATTGTCTTATCATTACTGGCACTGGCAAGCATTCGACCATCAGGACTCCAAGCTACTGACAAAATACTATCTTTATGACCTATTAAAGTTTTTATGCACTGACCACTTTCTGGATTCCAGATTTTTATTGTCTTATCATTACTGGCACTGGCAAGCATTTGACCATCGGTACTCCAAACTACTGATCTAATCAAATTTCTATGACTAGTTAAAGAATTAATACATTTTCCACTCTTCCGATTCCAGATTTTTATTGTCTCATCATCACCAGCGCTAGCCAACAATTGATCATCATTACTCCAGGCTACTGACAATATTCTATCTTTGTGACCAGTTATAGTACTGAGGCATTGACCACTATCTGGATTCCAAATTTTTATCGTCTTGTCACTACTTGCACTGGCAAGCACTTGACCATCAGAACTCCAGGATACCGAAGCAATGCGATTTCTATGTCCATTGATAGTTCGAATACATTGACCACTATCTGGATTCCAAATTTTTATCGTCTTATCATTACTGGCACTGGCAAACGCTTGACCATCAGGACTCCAGGATACCGAAGATATACAACCATTATGCCCATTTATAATTCTGCTGCATTGACCGCTTTCCCAATTCCAGATTTTTATCGTTTTATCATTATGACCGCTAGCGAAGGTTTGGCCATCAGAACTCAAGGCTAGAGATGTAATACTACTATCATTTTTGTCTAAAGTTTTGATACATTGACCTGTCTCTGAATCCCAAATTTTTATCGTCTTATCGTTACTTGCACTAGCGAAAGCTTGACTTTTAATCCCCCAGACTATTGAGGTAACAGAACTATTATGACCAATTATAGTAAAATAGCATCTACCAGTTTCTAAGTTCCAAATTTTTATCGTTTTATCATTGCTTGCGCTAACAAACACTTGACCATCAGCTCTCCAAGACACCGAAGTAATTGCACTGTAATGATTAGTCAAAAAATTTGTAGATTTACCAGTTTCTAAGTTCCAAATTTTTATCGTTTCATCACTGCTAGTACTAGCAATAGCCTTACCATCAGGACGCCAAGCTATAGATCTAACAAAATCATCATGACCACGAAGAGTGAACAGCTCTCTTCCTGTAGCTCCTTCCCAGATTCTGACTGTACCATCAATATGACCTGTAGCCAAAATTGATTCTTGAGGATGCCAAGATACAGCATAAACTGAACCAAAATCTTGTTTAGCAAATAGACAATTATTTAGATTAGAGTTAGTTAAATTAATATCTCGTAAATGGGCTTGACTAAAATCACCTCCTTTAATGGAGGTTCTTGATAAATCTTTATCAGTTAATAAATTTCCTTGTAAAGATAATAATAAATTAATCCCATTGCCACCAATATAAGCTGCTTGCTCCTCACTTTTTCCCTTGGTTTCCTGGATTACTTCTAATAACCTTTGTTCACTTACTTCTTCTTTGGAAATCATCGGCAAGATCAAATCCTGAACTGCTTTAGCTAAGGGTTGTTTCCCAAAAGTCCTTGCTAAATCAACTCTCTCTTGAAACTCGGGTATCTCTGCAATAGCTGCAAAATCTTCAGCTAAGATCCCCAATTCCGCTGCAAATTTATACGCCACAAAAAACTCTAAAAAAGAACGATGAGCGGGACTATAATCACCCTCGGAATTCCGCACTAAAATAGTTTGTCCCATCATGTCATAATGCCAATGATCTAATTCCTTGGCTTCTGCCACCTTGTCCCCAAAACAACGCCGAATCTTTTCGGGAAATTCACGATAATTGATACTCATCGTATCTGTCGAAATCATTTCCCAAGAAAGCTCACAAAGAAAATAAAGCTTCTCCGCGAGGGAAGTAAAAGTGCGCTCAGTTTTAATATCCCGATTCATTTTCCGCGTCACAGCATAGAGATAGATCCGCGAAATATCGATTGGTTTGCCCTGCTCAATATCTGGCAAAGCTTCCACAATTAATTCCAGCATCACAGGACGACGAGCTAAATCCAATAAATCTTGATTTGCTATCACTTTTTCAACTGCACTAGCCTGAACTTCTTGTTTAGCCAGGACTTCCTCAATTTGCTGCTGATTAAACTTCTCCAACTCCAAAACTTCAAATTGCGGTGGTTCTCCAGTCAATGCCGAAACCGAAGCCTGTAACTCAGCACTTAATAGTCTTCGTCCTTGCCGAGCTTCAGGAAAATGTTCGGTACGACAAGTTAAAATTGCCTTTGCCCCAGGAACAATTGCCCGCGCTAATTGCCAAAAATTATTGATCATGGCTTGTTTATCTATCCTGGCTGCCATTTCATCAAACCCATCAAAAATAAGCAACAGCTTGCCCATGCGGTTCAACTGTTCAAATGCAGAATATCCAGGCAAGGGAATCTCATGTTTACGAAAAAAGAACTCGGAAAACAATGACTCCATATTTACTGCTTTGGCATAATCTCGTAGCGGAATCACCAGCGGCAGACGAGGACGTTTCACTCCATTTTTCTTAGCTTCTAGATATTTTTGTAAAGCAATCCAAGCATAGTGAAAAACAAACCAAGTTTTGCCTGTACCAAATTCTCCCAGGACAGAAAGATGCTCTTTGCTATCATCGGCTAACCATTGCCCAATATAGCCTTCAATCCAACCGTTATGCTCATCGTAGATACTTGTTCCTAGCTTTTGCTTGGTTTCTGGGTCAAACTCATCTTTGGTGCAAGCGAGGGGGACATATTGAGTATCAATTTTTCGGCGTTGGATTTCTTTCGTTAGCCATTGGATATAACCATCAAACTGGGCGACATCATCTAAAAGTTCATCAAAGGTATAACAAAAGATATTTTTGGGTTCAGATTGTTGTTTCGCGATCGCGCTAACTCGACGCCAAGCAACTAACCAACCTTCATCGGTACGATGTTCTTGAACTAATTCAGATAATTCTTGAAAATCCTTGATGCTAGCTTCTCCTTCAACACCACGAATCAAAATTCTGTCATAACCTCTTCTTGCAGGAACAGTAATAATCCATTCAAAATAATTCTCTGACCAAACTTCATATTCTTCAAAACTATAGTTAAGAGCATCAAACCAGCCCCGCATCTGTTCTGCTAGATCTTTGGCTTTGCAACTTTCTTGAGGAGATTCAGCCGTAACTTCAGCTAAATTATTTGGAGTATTAGTTATCTCCTCATTTGGGGTGCTTACATAATGGTGGTGTGTACTTTGGTCAACAATATAGTTACCGTGAATATTTTCATTGTAGTTACCCTCCCTAATCACTGTATCTCTATTGCTTGTTGGCTTTGGAGTATCTTCACTACTTATGGCAGAGCTTTCTTGAGAAGATGGTGTGGATTCTTTCGCTGTAGTTGGATTTTCTTCGATAACTACTTCAGGGGAATCATCTTTTAAATCATTGATTTCTTGCCAATCTAAACCTAATTTCTCGCAAATTTCGACAAAATTGAGATAATCGATCGCTTTTCCATTCAAAAACTTACTAATCGTTCCCCGAGAGATTCCCATCTCGGTTGCTAAGGCTTTCTGACTAGGAAATCCATTTCTTTTTAGAGCATTTTTGGCTTTTTTAATATATTCCGCAGCAACTTTTAGAGAACGAGACATCGCAACAGTAAGAAGTTTTTAAACAGTAGTTTAGTGACTAACTTTAATTAAACACAAGTTGCACAGAAATTAATCAAAACTTAGAAATTTCTTCGCCTGGAAGCTGAACAACCACAAATTCTAATGGAGTTATCGAATTCAAGTAACCAATATGAACTTCAACGAATTAAACACTATCATCGGCATCTTAGCTTTGCTAGCAACTTTAAATGTTCCCTCATGGATGTTAGCGATCGCATTATGGATTTATATCCTGATGACCGAGAAATGATATATAGCGCGATCGCGTTTCTTATTCCTAGCGCGATCGCATTTTTTCTGTTTTAACTCTGCTATCAAACTTGACTGTATAGCGATTCAACTTAATCCTCTAAATCGGTGAAAAACTCATCAAAGCCAATTGTATTCTGTTGTGGGTCATTGATTCTAGATTCTGCTTCCTCAAGATCAATCTTATCTTCTGTTTGCTGCAACAATTGCTGAAAAAGCTGATAGTCTTGAGCCGAAATCATATATACAACTTCTTTCTCAGAACGCTTGATAGCAATTTGTTCTGAACCATGAACTACTCGATTAAGAGTATCGGCAAAGTTTTTTGTGACTTCTCCTGAAGATAAGAATTCCATGTTTGTAATCTGTACTTTATTTTCATATTGTACGTTTACTTATTAAAAGAAGACAGTTGTTCAATGGAATTTAAAAAATACGTGATCGTCAATGGGCAAAAATATCAGTAGTCGCGATCGCGATCACCGAAAACCTTGCAATATCAAAATCTAACAAGCAAAAAATTTTCCATAGAAGTTAAAATCTTAGAGTATGTGGTATTTTTAGAATTCATCTAATCTTTAAAGTAACCGACTCTTTAGCATGATAATATAGCTTACTTCTATTATGCTACTTTCGTAAATGAATCCATCTATCACCAAAAAAGCACCAATAATTTTAATAGCAGATGATGATATATCGACTCGAAGATTATTGCGCTTGATCTTACAAAAAGAAGGATATCAAGTTATTGAGACAGAAAATGGTCAAGAATGTTTAAATGCTTTTGATAGATATCAACCAGAAATAGTCTTACTAGATGCTGTAATGCCTGTTATGGATGGGTTTACCTGTTGCCAACAACTTAATCAAATTCAATCTCAAAGAGCATCTAATTCTGATAGCTTCAACCAGATTCCGATCTTAATGATTACAGGATTAGATGATCGAAAATCTGTAGATCTAGCCTTTGAGGCAGGAGCAATTGACTATATTACCAAACCCATTCATCGAGATGTTTTGCGTCAGCGTCTACGCTATCTCCTAGAAGCCAAATGGGCAGAAGAGGCTCTCAGGGAAAAAGAACAAAAATATCGTTTGGTGGTAAACAATCTCCGAGAAGGCATTTTTCAGCTCGATCTAGAAGATAACCTAACTTTTCTGAATCCTGCTTGGCAAGAAATTACAGGATTTTATATTGAGGAAAGTTTAGGAAAAAAGCTAGAAGAATTTATCTATTCTCAAGATATATTAGTTTATCAATCTCACATCAAGTCCTTACTCAATGAAGAGAATTCAGAATGTAGCTTTGTAATTCAGTATCAAAATAAAAACCAAGATTTGGGATGGATGAAAATTTATGCCTGTCCCATTAGAGATAGCGATCGCAATATAATTGGCATTTCAGGCACCATAAACAATATTACCAAACAGAAACTGAGAGAAATTTATCAAAAAGTCGAATATAAAACCACAAAAATATTAGCAGAAGCTTCTACTATTGACGAAGCTATTACAAATATTCTTAAGGTAATTTGCCAAGATTTAGATTGGCATCTAGGGGAGTTTTGGGATTTTGATAGCCAGGATGACTTTCTTTATCAACAATCCCATTGGTCTGTTTCCTTAGATAGATTAAATCAATTTATTCAAGACAGTTCAGAAAGATTTTTTATATCTGGGCAAAGCCTGGTCGGCATTGTTTGGCAGACAGAGAATTCATTATGGGTAGATGATGTAACAGAAAATATAGATTTTCTGCGAACGGATTTAGCAAAGAAGGCTCATTTTGTAACGAGTTTTAGTTTCTTAATCTTTCATGGCTCAGAAAAACTCGGGATAATTTCCTTGTTTTGCTGTAAGAAAAAGCAAGAAGATCCAGATTTACTGAGAATAATGAAAACGCTTGGTAGTCAAATTGGTCAATTCATTAAACGTAAACAAGCCGAAAATAAACTCCAAGAACAAAATATACTTTTACAATCAGAATTATATCAAGCTGGTAAATATGTAATTTCTTTATTACCTAAGCCCTTAGAAGATCGAGTTAGAATCCAACATTTATTTATTCCTTCCATTGATTTGGGTGGTGATATTTTTGATTATTATTGGCTTAATGAAAAACAACTTGTAATCTATTTATTAGATGTTTCAGGGCATGGAGTAAGGCCAGCATTATTATCAGTTTCAGTTCGTAATCTGTTGCGATCGCAAGCCCTAGCCAATACTGATTTTGCTGAACCATGTACAGTTATTAGTGAACTAAATCGCATGTTTCAGATGGATGAAAAAGGAGAAAACTATTTCACTATCTGGTATGGAGTTTATAATATCTTGGAGCAAAAACTAGTTTATTGCTGTGCGGCTCATCCTCCTGCTTTACTAATGCATTCCAATGAAGATCAAGTCAATATTCAACAATTATCCAATGAAAATATTCCTGTGGGAATGCTTAGTAATTTTGAATTCGAGCAATCTGTTTATCACATAAAACCAGGGACTAGTCTCTATCTTTTTAGTGATGGAGTTTACGAAATCTTGAAAGCCGAAAATCAAATTTGGGGAATCGATGCTTTGACCACAACTCTAGAAAATCATTATTATAATCGCCACTTACCTCCCAATAATAATCAAGCTAATCTTCAGTTAAATGAAATTTTAGAGGAAATTCAACAAATTAATTCCCAAGAAGATTTTGATGATGACTTTTCGCTAATCGAGGTTGATTTTAACGAGTTTAACTCTTGATTTTTATTGTTCTATTTTTCTCAAGCAAATAATATTCTGATAAGCAAAAATCTCATGAATACTTGGATTATATTGATTTAGAGGAAGTAAGCCATAGGGCAACATCCTATAGAGCATAAAGTCTTTGGCTAAAAGATCAAAAAAATCTTTCATAAATACTTTAGCTGTCGAATTATTTTTCGTGAATTCAAACTGAATTGCCTGAACAATATTATTCGCTATAGCAGATTTTGCTCCTTGTAATACTTGTAAATCATGTCCTTCAACATCAACTTTAAGTAAATGAATTTTTTTAATATTTTGCTCAAGAATTATGCAATCTACAGTAGAGACTTGAACTTCAAATTTAGTACTTTTTTGATTGGCAACAGTTTCAATAACGTTGGCACATAAAGTCGCATGGCGAGAATTACGATTATCTTGATAGTCATACAGATTTAAAATACCAGATTTATTAGATAATCCTAAGTTAAAAGAATGAATATTATTATTATTTTGAACTTCTTTTTGTAACAAAGAAAAAGTTTGAGGATGAGGTTCAAAACAAAATATTTGAGAATTGGGATTTATCTGCTGACATAATAAGCCATAGGAACCAGTATTTGCTCCAACATCAAAAATTATCGGTTGTTCAACAGAAGACAAATATTGATTTAAAAAATTAGATTCTCCACTAACGAAAAAATCACCAAAATTATAAACTCCTAAGCCTCTCATTCCTAAATGAACTAGAAACTTATTAAAAGATATCAAACTAGGGCGAGCGAAAAACCTGCCATACCATCGAGCAAACTTATAGGCAATTTCCATTACTTATTACTTATTACTCATTACTCATTACTCATTACTCAATCTTATCCATAGAGACATTTTGCGAAATAATCTTAGTCCCTTTGATTTCTAGAAATTTTACCGCTAAAGTTGGTTTTGTACCTCCATTGAGAATATGAGTAACTTGGCCTTCCCCAAACTCCTTATGCAAAACGCGATCGCCGACTGACCAATCTATAGTTTTTTCTGTTTCTGCTGCTTCTCCCTTTTTACGACGACGATAACTAGATTTAGTAATATTACTAGAGATTAAATCTTCAGGAATTTCCTTGAGAAACTGGGAAGAAACTGCGGGTTCTCGATAACCCCAAAGACGACGTTCCCTAGTATAAGTCAAAAACAATTGTTCTTCGGCACGAGTAATTCCCACATAGCACAAACGACGTTCTTCTTCTAGTTGTAAAGGATCTTGAAGCGTTCGACTATGGGGCAATAAACCTTGTTCCATGCCCACAA
Organism: Cyanobacteria bacterium P01_F01_bin.143; assembly: GCA_039190385.1. GTDB lineage: Bacteria > Cyanobacteriota > Cyanobacteriia > Cyanobacteriales > Xenococcaceae > Xenococcus. Next base: position 18,382 of record JBCCYD010000009.1, read on the forward strand.
GAAAAACGATCGGAAATTCTAAACCTTTTGCCGAATGAAGAGTCATTAAAGAGACTTTTTCATCTCCTTCATCCAGATCATCTAAGTCCGAAGCCAGAGCCGCACTAGATAAGAAAGCTTCTAAACTTGTTTCTTCATTGTCCTCTTGGAATTGAGTAATCGCATTATATAATTCGTGAATATTTGCTAAACGGTTATCAGATTCATCGGTACCTTGTTGCTTTAAAGTTTCCACATAGCCCGATCGCTCCATAATATAGTCAAGAATTTCAGCTCCCGTATATTCTTCTAATTTACTTTTCGTATCTTGAATTAAATCAACAAATCGACCAACAGACTTTGCAGCTCTTCCAGACATTGTATTGACCGAGGTCTCATCACTAATAATTTCCCAGAGAGGAACCCCTAATTGTTGGGCCGCATCAGTTAGAGAGGTAATAGTTGTTTTGCCAATACCTCTGCGGGGGGTATTAATAATTCGCAGCAAACTAACCGTATCATCGGGATTTACAAGAAGTCGCAAATAAGCCAAAGCATCTTTAATTTCCTTACGATCATAGAATTTTAACCCACCAACAATATTGTAAGGAACATTTCCTTGAATTAGTAAATCTTCAAAAGGACGAGATTGGGCATTGGTGCGATATAAAATAGCAAAGGCTCCCCAATTAAGTTCAGGATTATCCTTCACCAAAGAAGTTATTTGTTTGATGACAAATTTAGCTTCTTGTTGTTCTTCTTCTGCCTTATGAAGATAAATTTGTTCCCCTACTCCTCTAGTAGGTTTCAATATTTTCTCAATTCTTTGGCTATTGTGATCGATAAGAGCATTAGCTGCTTGAATAATGTTTTCCCGAGAACGATAATTCTCTTCCAACTTGATCATACTTCTTGTATCATCGTCCGGTAAGCCGTCGCCAAAATCCTGTTGAAAATTAAGTAAAATGGTGAAATCTGCTAGACGGAAAGAATAGATTGATTGATCAGCATCACCCACAACAAAAAGCGATCGCCCTCGCCAATCCCATTCCTTTTTATTGGGTTCATTATTAGTGCTCAAAAGTCTAACGATATCGTATTGAATGCGATTTGTATCTTGATATTCGTCAACTAAAATATGCTGAAATTGACTATGCCAATAGCCCAATAAAGATTCATTTTGCTGAAATATTTTGACAGGAATCAAAATCAAATCATCGAAATCCAAGGCATTATTCGCTGCTAATTGAGATTGATATTCGTTGTAAACTTCGGCGATTACTCGTCCTCGATATCCTGGTTCTTGCTTAAGAAAATCTTGGGGAGTTAAACCCTGATTTTTGGCATTACTAATGGCATAGCGAACTTTACGTGGTTCAAATTTCTTATCATCTAAGTTTAATTGCTTGGTAACAATATTTTTAATTAAACTCTGAACATCCGATTCATCGAAAATAGAAAAATTCCGTTTCCAAGTCCGTCCCTGTTCATCTTGATACTTATTAATATCGAGGCGTAAAATACGAGCAAATAAACTATGAAAAGTTCCCATCCATAGCGGTTTAGTAACTTTTTTATATACCTGGGAACGCAGTTTTTTCTGTTCGAACTCTGGTAATACTTCTAATTTCTTTCCATGAATTTCTTGGGCTAAATCCTGGGCAAAAATATTTTCAATCCGCTCCCGCATTTCCTTCGCTGCTTTGTTGGTAAAGGTAACCGCCAAAATATTTTCTGGTTCCACACCATGATGACGAATTAAATTGGCAATGCGATAAGTCAAGGCCCTTGTTTTGCCTGAGCCTGCGCCAGCGACTACTAACATGGGACCAAACAAATGTTCCACCGCATTACGTTGAGAAGGATTAAGATGGCTGAGAAATTCCGTACTAGTAGTCATAGCAGCTAAAAACAACAGGTTTAGATATGCTTAATATTACCGCAGATGGGATATTTCGTTGATATTTTTAAACAATACTCATGATTTGTGATTTTTTAACAGTGAAAAATACGAGATAGCTCTTACTCTTGGCGATCGCGTGAAATCAAAACCTAGAATCAAAAAATGATTTTACTAAACTTTAGTATTGCTCATTTCTTGTTCAATAATTGCGATCGCGCTACTAACAGCTTCAGGGAAAATCACCACCAAATTACCTGTTTCTGCATTATCAAATGCCACCCTCATCGCTTCAGCTTCATCAATGATAATTTCATAGTTCAAACTCGGATTTTCTGCGATAACTCCTTTAGCAATGAGATCGGCAACTTCCCCCGGTTCGCGATCGCGTTTATCCTGATCCTCCTTAATAATGATCTGATCAAATACTTGAGCCGCAATTTTCCCCAGTAAGATCAAATCCTCATCTCTGCGATCGCCAGGGCCACCAATAATCCCAATTCTTCGTCCTTGCCAATTCCGCACAAAACCGCCAACCGCTTCAAATCCATGGGGATTATGGGCATAATCTAGCAACACCTTATAATCACCAACATCGAAAAGATTCATCCGTCCTGGAGTTTGCTCAGCCGAAGGATTGAAAGTTCTGACCCCACGGCGAATAGTTTCAATATCAACTCCCTGGGCAAAACAAGCCAAACAAGCGGCCAAGGCATTAGCAATCATAAAGTCTGCCATTCCCCCTATCGTTACAGGACAGTTAACAGCTTTCTCAATTCGTAATGTCCAATCACCTTCTAAAATAGAGATATAACCATTTTCATAAATCGCAGCCAATCCCTTACGACGAGTATGCTCCAAAATAATTGGATTATCAGGATTCATGGAAAAATAGGCAATTTTACAGTTAATCTTTTCTGCCATGGCAGCAACTAAAGGATCATCTGCATTTAAAATCGCATAGCCATCAGGCTTAACCGTTTCCGCGATCACACCTTTAACTCTAGCCATTTGTTCAATAGTATTGATATCTCCCAGTCCCAAATGATCAGCAGCGACATTGAGCACCACACCGATATCACAAGAATCAAAAGCTAATCCTGATCGCAGAATACCGCCCCGTGCTGATTCTAAAACAGCCACTTCCACCGTGGGATCTCGCAAGATCATTCCCGCACTATAAGGCCCAGTATTATCACCCTTTTCTGCCAAATAATCTCCAATATAGACCCCATCTGTACTCGTAAATCCAACGGTTTTACCTGTTTGGCGATAAATATGAGCCGTCAAGCGAGTCGTAGTAGTTTTCCCATTAGTCCCAGTAATCGCAACAATCGGGATGCGACAGGGAGTGCCCGGAGGAAATAACATATCGAGCACGGGTGCACCGACATTACGAGGTAATCCTTGACTAGGAGCTGCATGCATCCGAAAGCCTGGAGCCGCATTCACTTCGACTACTACGCCTTTGACTTCTGGCAAGGGTTTAGTGATATCAGGCGTTACCACATCGATTCCCGCGATATCCAAACCAATGATTTTGGCAGCTCTTTGGGCAATCCAAATATTTTCTGGATGTATTTCATCAGTGCGATCAATGGCAATGCCACCTGTACTCAGATTAGCTGTAGCTTTTAAATAGGCAATTTTTCCTTGCTCTATAACAGTGGTCAATTCATAACCTTGCTTTTCAAGCACACCCAAGGAAGTTTGATCAACAATAATTTTCGTCAGGATATTATCATGGCCATCGCCTCTTCTAGGATCATCGTTGGTGACCTTAATTAATTCTGCGATCGTAGATTGGCCATCGCCAATGACATGGGCAGGAATTCTTTCGGCCACAGCAATCACGTTACCGTTCACCACTAATATTCGATGATCATTACCACGATAATAATGTTCGACAATCACCGAACGGGTTTTAGACGCATCACTCGCCAAGTCATAGGCATTTTCTGCCTCTTCCCAACTGTTAATATCAATTGTGATACCCCGCCCATGATTCCCATCTAGAGGTTTAATCACAATGGGATAACCACCCAAACGCGCGATCGCTTCTTCTAATTCATCGAGATATTGAATTACTTCCCCTTTCGGCACGGGAATTCCCGCATCGCCTAAAATAGTTTTCGTTCCTTCTTTATCGCAGGCTAATTCCACCCCTAAAACTCCTGTATTACCTGTTAACGTAGCCTGAATACGCTTTTGTCTAATTCCATAACCTAATTGCAACATGGCACGGGTGCTAAGCCACATCCAAGGAATTTTGCGGGTTTCGACTTCTTTGATAATAGTTTCTGTCGAAGGGCCTAAAGCCGTACTAGCATGTAAATCTCTCAAATCATCGAGATCTTGGGCCAATTCTTCAGGAGGATAGCTACCAGTTTGCACAATCGAATTACAGAGTCTGACTGCGGCGCGACCTGCATAACGACCCGATTGTTCTTCTACATATTCATAGACAACATTAAAGATCCCTTCTTGGGCAGTTTCTCTAGTGCGACCAAAACCAACCAACATGCCTGCTAATTCCTGTAATTCTAAAGCGACATGCTCAACAATATGCCCCATGAGAGTTCCTTCTTGAACTCGTTCGAGAAAGCCACCTCTATGACCAGGAGAACAATAATGTTCGATTAAACTTGGTAAAGTCTTGATTAAACCATCGTAAAAACCAGGAATCTCATTGGAAGTTTTTTCCGTTAACTCTTCGAGATCTAGTCTCATAACAATTAGTTTATTACGTTTAATACTCCAGTAATTGGGCCCTCTTAATGTTTGGGTTTTGAGTATCTTCATCTTATATTGATTTCTACAGGTTATAATAGGAGCAAAAAGGTAATTATTCAATAAACCAGTGTCTCTTTGCTTGGAGAGAGTAAACTGTTCACCAGGAACATTTTGTTAATTGCTAATTGCTAATTGTTTAATGGTCAATGATCAATGTTCAATGTTTAATGCTTTAGATGATTTTGTTTTTCGCTAGATCGTAACGATCGCCATAATTTAAAAGATGTAGCCGAATATTATGCATGCCAATCGGTTCTTGACCTTGAACTCGTTCTCGATTATTCCCAGAGACTTGGCTCGCATCCACGATAGTGACAGTACCGCGACCCAAAACCCTCATGGTGCCGTCGCTTTCAAACATTGCACAAGTATCCTCATCTATTCCCACACCTAATAAATTAGGATGGGCAGAAATCGCACTCAAGAGCCTTGCTAAACGATTACGATTATAAAAATGCTGATCTACTAAAACCTCAGGAATAATGCCAAAACCGATCGCCATATCGACTAAAGCGCGATTGGGACATTCCCCACTACCGCCACCAGAAATCATCTGAGAACCCATAACCGCAGCTCCGGCGCTAGTTCCCGCTAAAGCAATTTCGTTCTTTTTCACCCGCTCGATAATTCGATCCATTAACGGAGTTTCGGCCAATAAACCACAAAGCCTTAATTGATCGCCCCCAGTGAGAAAAATGCCAGTGCATTCTTCCACAAATTCAAGATATCTGCGATCGCTTCCGCGATCGCGATCGCGAACATCCAAAACCTGAAGCTCTTTGGCTCCCATTGTCTGAAAAATCTGCATATAACGTTCCCCGATAATAGCCGGCTCACGGGATGCTGAAGGAATAATCCCAATTTTGGCATCAAGACCACCAGAACGGTCAAAGAATGTTTGTAGGATTTCTTTGCCATGTACTTTATCTTCAGCTCCACCAATTACTAGAATAGCGGTTTTAGTTGACTGAGAAACTTCTGTCGTGTCAATCTGAGGCATAACTTGGCTTACTATCATCGGGATATCTTGATGGTTAGTTTAATTTTCTTAATATTTTATTTAGCTTTCAATCTTCCCAAATTGGCTTATCTTTGTCAAAGAGAAAATTTATTTTACGATGATAATGAAAGAAAAATATTGAGATTAAAGCAATGGTAGCTCAGATTAAAGTCGAGTATCCCAAGATTGATTACACTCGGGAAGAATATTTAGAATTGTCAGAAGAATCTGACTTGAGGAATGAATATATTGACGGGAAAATCGAGCCAATGACAGGAGGAACGCTTAATCATAATGATATTGCAGGTAATTGTTATACTTTCCTCAAATTGGCTTTACGAGGCCAAGACTATAAGGTGTTTATGAGCGATCTACGTCTCTATATTCCTCAACATAATGTTTATACTTATCCAGACATTATGATAATTAAGGCTAAACCAGTTTTACAAGACAATCGCAATGATACCGTAACAAATCCCTTATTAATTATTGAAGTATTGTCTAAAAGTACTAAAAATTATGATCAAGGAGATAAATTTGATTACTATCGTTCGATTTCTGAGTTTGCTGAATATATTTTAATAGACCAATATTCTTATCATGTGAAACAGTTCGCGAAAGCTGATGATGGCCGATGTTGGTTAAGTGAATATCAACAGGAAAATGATATTTTAAAGTTTGCTAGTTTAGATTTCGAGATTGAGTTAACTAGTATTTACGAAGAAATCGAGTTTGATTAAATTACTTAAAAATATGCATTTTGATATTGTTACTCTGTTTCCTGATTTTTTTACTTCCCCTTTGCAAGCGAGTTTACTTGGCAGAGCCTTAACTAATCAAATTGCTACTGTTAATTTAGTTAATCCCCGGGATTTTGCAACAGATAAACATCATCGAGTTGATGACGAACCCTATGGTGGGGGGGTGGGGATGCTGCTTAAACCAGAACCAATTTTTGCAGCAGTGGAATCTTTAAGAATCGCGCCTCGACGAGAAATCATTTTAATGACTCCCCAAGGACAACCTCTCAAGCAATCATTGTTGCAAGACTTTGCGGAAAATTACGATCAACTAGTGATAATTTGTGGACATTATGAAGGAGTAGACGAAAGAGTCCGCCAACATTTAGTCACCAAAGAAATATCTTTAGGTGATTTTGTTTTAACCTGTGGGGAAATTCCGGCTTTAACTTTAATTAATGGTGTGGTGCGATTATTACCGGGAACTGTTGGCAAGGTGGAATCGCTGAAAAAAGAAAGTTTTGAAACTAATTTATTGGATTATCCCCAATATACTCGACCCGCTAAGTTTCGTGATTGGGAAGTGCCTCCAATTCTGCGATCGGGAAATCATCAGTTAATTGCTAAATGGCGTCAACAGCAACAGGTCGCCAGGACAAGCGATCGCCGACCTGATCTTTTAGATTAAACTTGCTTCTCCAGGAGGACTATCGATTCGATGTGACTTGTTTGCGGAAAAAAGTCAACTGGTTGAATAAACTGAGGTTGATAGAGATCCTCGCTACATAATAATTTGAGATCTCTGGCTAAAGTTGCTGGTTTACAACTAACGTAAACAATTCTGGCTGGTTGCCAACGTAAAAGAGTTTCAATAGCTTGGCGATCGCAACCCTTGCGAGGCGGATCTAATAAGACGATATCGGCAGTAATATCTAATTTTTGTAAGCATTCTTCTACTTTGCCTGTATAAAAATCAGCATTAGTAATTTGGTTAACTGCGGCATTTTGTCTAGCTTGAACAATTGAAGCTGCATAAACTTCAATCCCGATCGCTTGTTTAACTTTTTTAGCCAAAGGAAGTGTGAAAGTACCAATCCCACAATAGGCATCGACTAAGACTTCATTCCCTTGAAGATTAAGAACCTCGATAATCTTAGCTAACAAAAGTTCGGCAGCGGCAGTATTGACTTGGAAAAAGGTATCAGAAAGAATCCGAAATTCTAAGCCCCCAAACATTTCTTTTAGATAGGGTCTCCCAACCAGAGTCTGGGTTTGCCTTCCCAAAATAACATTGGTTTGAGTAGCGTTAATATTTAAGCAAACTCCCACTAAGCTAGGATATTTATCTAGCCAAATTTGGGCTTGTTCAGTAATGTTAGGTATTTTATGGTTGTTTGCTACTAAAGTTAGTAATATTTCTCCTGTATGATGACCAATTCTTAAGGATAAATGACGTAATAAACCTTGAGCATGGGGCTTAGTTTCATCGTAAATTGACCAACCTTGTTGTTGAATATCCTGTTTAATTTCTTTTAATAGAGGATTGAGACGAGAATCTTGAACGGGACATTGATTTAAATTGACAATTTTGTGACTATTTTTGCGATAGTATCCAGCTTGGACATTTCCTGTGGTAGAAATTCCTAGGGGATAGGTGGCCTTATTGCGATAATGAAGATCTTCAGCGGTATGTAATGTGGGCTGCACTTCGATTTGGGGCAAACCACCAATACGTTGTAGAGTTTGAGTGACTTGTTGGTTTTTCGTGGCTAATTGATATTCCCATTTGATATGTTGCCACTGACAGCCGCCGCATTTATCCGCCACGATACATCTGGGACGAATGCGATCGCCTGAAGGAGTTAAAAGTTGTTGTAATTTACCTTGGGCATATTTAGACTTAACTTTCGTTACCCTTGCCAAAACGCGATCGCCAGTAACCGTATTAGGAACGAAAATCACTTTACCGTCGATTCTGCCAACTCCTTCGCCACTAGTATTGAGATCGGTAATGGTGACCTCTTTCAAACTACCTTGTTTCATCAATTTATTATTTACCGCTATGTGATCAAATCCTGCACCATTTGGGAAAACTGAGTCAATCGAGTAATGCGATCGCGTATCGACTGTAATCTTACTTCTGTGGTCTGAGCTTTACGCGAGGCCCCTAGAAATAAAATATCAGTATTTAACAGACGAAATTCCCTTTGAATCTCAGTTTGCAGCGATCGCCACTGCTGGACAACAGATTCATCTAAATTATTGTCAGTTAAAGTAAAAATTTTTTGTTGACAAAAATCTTGTAAGTTCTGCCAACCATCTTTGAAAATAGGTTCATTAGCAGTGCAGACTTGATTTTGAAATTCCCCAAGTAAATTTAGAAATTCTTGATAGGCTTTTTTATGTATAATCGATGACATTACAAAATTTCTTTTAGTGATTTAGATAACAAAATCGACAATCCAAGGTAAAATTTTACTAATTAATCTTGATTTTTACGTTTGAATAATATCTAAATCTTAGCTTGTACCAAGACTATCAATTTATATAAAAAATATCGTTTTCAATCTCCAATTTTATAGCAAAATAGTAATTAAGCAGTTTTAGTATGGATTTTCCATCATTTGAGCTTGGGGGAACTTAACCGTTCTCAAATTCTTCATATTAATCCGCCTGAAAACCCCTAGATTATCCCGCAACTATTATGACCGCTATCACTGTTTTGGAAAGCGCCCCCCCCAGTCTCGAACTTCCCGATTGGTTACAAACATGTCTTATCGAAGATAAGCTCGAACAGGGAAATCAAGATCGCAATCTTATTTGTCGTGCTTTCAATTTTGCCTACGATCTCCATGAAGGTCAATATCGTAAATCGGGAGAACCCTATATTGCCCATCCTGTTGCCGTAGCAACCTTGTTGAGGGATTTAGGTGGTGATTGTGTCACGATCGCAGCTGGTTTTCTCCATGACATTGTCGAAGATACCGATATTACCCCCGACCAAATCGAGGAAATGTTTGGTGCGGAAGTGCGTTGCCTGGTTGAAGGTGTCACCAAACTCTCCAAGTTTAATTTTTCCAGTACAAAAGAACGCCAAGCTGAGAATTTTCGGCGGATGTTTTTGGCAATGGCGCAGGATATTCGGGTCATTATAGTTAAATTGGCAGACCGTTTGCATAATATGCGGACCTTAGAACATCTCAAGCCAGAAAAACAGAGAAGAATTGCCTTAGAAACCAGAGAGATCTTTGCTCCCTTGGCGAATCGCTTAGGGATTGGTCGTTTTAAATGGGAATTGGAAGATCTTTGCTTCAAGTATCTTGAACCAGAAGCCTATAAAGAAATTCAGTCTTTAATTGCTGAAAGAAGAACTGATCGCGAAGCTAGAATTGCCAAAGTGCTGGATACTCTGCGATCGCGTATAGAAAAACTAGGGATTAATATTGTCGAGCTTAAAGGTAGACCCAAGCATCTCTATGGAATCTATCAAAAGATGCAACGGCAACAAAAGAAATTTGAAGAAATTTATGATATTGCGGCAATTAGAATTATTGTCGAGGCGAATGAGCAATGTTATCGTTCCCTAGCAGTAGTTCACGATGCTTTTAAGCCAATTCCTGGAAGATTTAAAGATTATATTGGCTTACCTAAACCAAATCGTTATCAATCACTGCATACTACTGTTGTCGGTTCTAACGGTCGTCCTCTAGAGGTTCAAATTCGGACGTTGGAAATGCATCACATTGCCGAATATGGGATTGCGGCTCACTGGAAGTATAAAGAAACTGGCACCAGTGAACTTCAGGTTAATTCTGATGATGAAAAATTTACTTGGCTGCGCCAGTTGCTGGAATGGCAAAAAGATCTAAAGGATGCTCAGGAGTATATTGACAATCTCAAGGATAATTTATTCGAGGATGATGTCTATGTTTTTACTCCCGATGGCGATGTTATTTCTTTGGCTCGGGGATCAACTCCTGTAGATTTTGCCTATCGCATTCATACTGAAGTCGGTAATCATATGAAAGGCGCGAGGATTAATGATCGTTGGTCTGTTTTAGATCGTTCCTTAGAAAATGGCGATATTGTGGAAATTATTACCCAGAAAAATAGTCATCCTAGTTTAGATTGGCTCAACTTTGTGGTGACGCCCACAGCTCGTAATCGCATTCGCCAATGGTACAAGCGATCGCATCGTGATGAGAATCTGATTCGAGGCAAAGCATTATTAGAGAAAGGTTTGGGTAAAACTGGTTTTGATGCCTTAATGAAATCGGAGCAGATGCAGATTACTGCGCAAAAATGTAATTATCAAACCGTAGATGATCTGTTGGCTGGTTTGGGATATGGGGAAGTTACCCTCAATCATGTGGTTAATCGTCTGCGAGATGTGACCAAAGAACAGCAACCGATTGAAAAAGCAGAGCCAGAATTGGAAATTGAAACTCATTCTGAACCCCAGCCTACTCCCCAAAGTAATAAGAAATTCCCCATTGCAGGAATAGAGGGGCTTTTGTATCATTTAGCTGGTTGTTGCAAGCCTCTGCCAGGAGAATCGATTATTGGAGTGGTAACTCGTAGTTCTCGGGGAATCTCGATTCATCGTCAGGGCTGTTCTAATGTAGAGAAGGTGGAGCCAGAACGTTTAGTTCCTGTAAGTTGGAATCCAATTGGTGATGAGGGTAGGCCGTTAACTTATCCTGTGGATATTCAAATTGAAGCGATTGATCGGGTGGGAGTTTTACGGGATATTTTGACTCGCCTAGGTGAGCAGAATATTAATGTGCGCAATGCGGGAGTTCAAACTGGAAAGAATAGACCAGCTTTGATTTCTCTGAGCATTGATATCCGCGATCGGCAACAGTTTGAATATACTCTAAATCGCATGAAGAATATGAGTGATATTCTCAATATTCGTCGTTTAGAGCAAGGAAATAGTAATTTTCAAGATTAAATCTTGAAAATGGAACATTCAATTTTTAATTTTCAATGAATTTCAAAAATCGCACTTTGGGAGTAGCTAAGTCTCTATATTGAGCTGCTTTTGATTCGATCTGTTGGATTTGGGTTAAAGCTCTGCTACAGGGAAAACCATAGGCTTCTTTAACGCGATCGCTGGCAATATTTAAAGCTGTCCGAGATTTTTCCACGAATTCTGCTAACTCATATTCTTCTCCAGTCGCAAAGTATTTTTTTACAATTAAAGAAGGAGAATAACAGCTTTGTATTTCGTTATCTGGCCATTGAATTTGAAAGTTAATTTCAGGCATTCTTTTTTTCAGTTATCAGTGATTAATTATTAGTTTACAAATTAAGTTATTATATTTTAATTCATTGGTTTGGGAAGGAATTCTCGTGAACCTCAGTCATAGATAGAAAGGAAAATTCTATCCCAAGGAAATTAAGTAGTGACATATTTTTGGCATTCTTGCAGCCTTCCCAACTGTAATAATAGTTTTCAGCGATCTACTTCTCAACAATTGCGCTTAGGTGCGGTGTTAATTGGTATTCTAGGCTTTGCTGGAGTTGAATGGGGAACAGGATATTTTTGCCACAGCTTAGCCCTAAAATCAGATGCTTGGCATATGGTCGGGGATGCAGGAGCGATCTTAATTGCCCTAAGTGCAACTAGTTTAATGAGATCAGCTTTGATTCGTCGCCTACCCAAAAGGTTGCAATTAGATGCGATCGCGGCTGTGATTAATGCGATCGCCCTAATCGTAATGGCAGGATTAATCCTCTGGGAAAGTATTGAACATTGGCAACATCCACCAGAAGAAATTCTCAGTACACCAATGTTTATCACCGCGATGATTGGTCTTGGAGTAAATATTATCGGCGTGAGATTACTCCATGAAGACAGTCAAAAAAACCTCAATATACGAGGTGCTTTTCTCCATATGATGGCAGATTTAATCAGCTCAGTTGGGGTGATTATTAGTGCCGTCGCGATCGCTGTTTTTCAATGTTTTTGGTTAGACAATATCATCAGTCTGTTGATTGCCTTATTCATTGGCCAAAGTGCCTTGCCCTTGTTGCAACTGGCTTGGAAACAGTGGCATCAAAAAACTCCTTCGTTAGATTTAGTTTTACCTGAAATAGGTCGGACTTCTATTTCTGAAATCATCTCCGAAAAATAATCTTAGGTCTTTAGCATCTCAATTCAAAGGAGAAATTAAAATATTATTTTTTGTTAAAAATTTTCTTTTTTTTATGTTGAGAACAGAGATTCTACATAGAATTCAAATTATAGGGTTGAAATACAAATTTAATTAATTTTCTGATCCTTACCTAAATAATATTCTCAGGAGTCTCAAAATGGCTTTAGATTGGACAAACTTTATTTCATTCAACACAAACGATGTATTCAATATAGTGGAAGACGACAATATACTTGGTAGCTTGACGGCTAATGGCAAAGTTGTAGAAATAAACGGAAATAAGCTTGTTTTAGAACTTAATATTCCTAGCCAAACTATACCTATATCTGGTATTTTAGCCGCTATTGCCGGAATCGATTCAGTTGATGCTCCTGAAATCACTGGTACATTATCCATCACTGTCTTTAATGAAGGAACAAATGATCGTGAAGGGGTCGGAAATCGACTTGAGGTTAGTGGAACATATGTCGATTCTAATGGAACTCAAAGTTTCAGTTATACAGATACTGATCTTAGAGCAAGATTAAGACGTCGAGGCGAGCGCATAAGGTTAGAAGCTTCCAATAGTTTTCTGAGCCAAATTTCCAACGACAGCAACATTTCTCGGTTGGCAAGATTAGAATTTGAGAAGACAGGAGATCCTAATGTCAACGAAATGGATGTGGGCAATTTGCCATTAGGGGATAAAATTGAGCTCTTCTTAGAGCGCTAATAACAACAGAATTGCCTAGCAATTATCATTATTCTCCAGAATGAGATTATAAATTAAATGAATCAACTCTTTTGCCAATGATTATTGTTATTTCTAATCGCAATGTCAATCAACAATCCAATGACGAATCTCTTTTTGGAGAACATTTTAATGATCAAGGCAGCGATAAAATCAGAATCGCGAAAGCTGAATATACAGAAGCAACTGATAAATGGGCTTTAGAACTAATACCAGAAGATAATGGAGCTAATTTACCAAGCCAAAAACTTTTTGAAGAGATTGCAACAGGGATTAGCCAAGGTATTTACAAACGTGATTGGATTTTTTATATTCCTGGTTATGATCAATCCTCCCGCAAAGCTCTTGATAATGCGCGAGCAATTTCCCAAAAATATGAGGTTGAGATAGTTTTGTTTTCTTGGCCATCGAATCCAGGAGGATTTTTGCTAGATGAATATCCCAGCGCCATAGAAGCTGGCAAAATATCGGCTAATGCTCTCAGGCAAGCTTTTATTAAATTAGATAGCTATCGAAGAAATTGTCCTCTTGATGATATTGAGCAAAGAAGAATTAGTTTTAATCTGCTTAACCAGAGTTTAGGTAATGTGGTAGCTGAAAGTTATGCAAGATTGCTCGTCTCCAATGAAGTAAGCGAGATTTTTGACAATATCATTTTTCATCAAGCAGATATAGATAATAAAGATCACGCAGAATGGATTGATAAAATTGATTTTGGTAAGCGTATTTATGTAACCATTAATATCAATGATGAAGTGCTAACGGTTTCTGGAGGTTTTCATGCGAATCGCTTGAATGCTAGAAATGTTAATAATCGCTTGGGTAATACGACAAAAGAATTAACTGCCAAAAAGCCTATTTATGTAGACTTTACAAATGGTGTTTTTGTCTCAACTTCTCATAACTTATTTCTTCTCGTTGATAATGCGATCGTTGAAACTTTTTTCAAGCAGCTTTTCAAAGGTCAGCAAGGAGAAATTTATCGACCCTTTGAATTTGATAGTAATCTGAATGCTTATGTCTTAGATCAAGATTAGAATTATCTTGATGACAAATTTAATCAGCTCACTCGATGTGATAATTAGCACTGTCGCGATCGCGGTTTTTCAGTGTTTTTGGTTAGACAATATTATTAGTCTGTTGATTGCTCTATTCATTGGTCAAAGCGCTTTGCCATTATTGCAATTAGCAAGATGTTGTAAAATCATTGAATGACTGATTCATCAGATAAAGAGGCGGTTTTAGCTGCCAATAAATCCTTTTACGATGCATTCTCTAGTAGGGATCTCAAAGAGATGTCTCGTCTGTGGTGGCAAGGCTCAACTAGTTTGTGCATTCACCCAGGTGCTCAAGTTCTTAGCGGATGGGAGGCAATTCGAAATTCCTGGGAATCTATTCTTGATAATACCAATTCTTTTGAGATAGATATCGAAATTATCAAGGTAGAAATTGACCAAGCTCTTGCCTATGTAGTGGTTCAAGAAACTGTGTTGCAGTCGATCCGAGGCAGGAAAGTAAAAGCACAGTCGATCGCGACTAATCTTTTTCAAAAGATGGCACAAAAATGGTACTTGATTTCCCATCATGGTAGTCCTATTATGCGATAGATAAACTATGGTTATTAGCGATCGCGAATTAGAATAAATAAGGAGGCAGTTTATTATTTATATGCAAACTAACAAATTAGATTCTAGATTAAAAATCCGTTTAGCTGTGTCGGAGAAAACCCTTACTCAATTCTGCCAAAAGTGGAATATTAATGAGTTTGCTTTATTTGGCTCGGTATTAAATGATCGCTTTCATGCAGGAAGTGATATTGATATTCTAATTAGTTTTCAGCCTAATTCACGTCAAGGTTTATTAACTCTTGCTCGAATCAAGCAGGAACTAGAAGAGCTTTTCAAGCGTAATGTAGATATTGCGTTAAAGGATGCTATTTTGACAAGTGAAAACTTGATTCGTCGTCAGGAAATTTTGCAAACAGCACAAATAATTTATGAGCAGGGATCAAGCGTCGCTTATTGACATTATTAATGCAGCTCAACGCATCCTTAATTTTGCCAAAGGAATTGATAAGTCAGTTTTGGCATCCAATGAAGAAAAACAATCAGCCATACTCTACCAAGTCTTGGTGATTGGGGAAGCAACAAAAAGATTATCACAAGAGTTTCGGACTCAACATTCTCAAATCCCTTGGAAAGATATTGCTGGCATGCGAGATATTCTTGCTCATCAATACGATCATGTTGATCTAAAGACTATCTGGGATGTAATTCACAAGGATATTCCAGAACTATTAGCATATCTTAAACCTCTTATTCAAGATTTAGATACAAAACCTGATCCATGAATTTGACTCAAAGCGAAATCAGCTGAGTATAATGCGTAGCGCGATCGCGGAACCTATCGTCTCAATCAATTTCAATCTAATAGGTAATCGCAGAAATTGAAACTGCGCGATCGCGGATTACCAAATCTCGTAGGATGTGTTAGCGCAAGCGTAACGCATCATAACAATTAAAAGCTTAAGTCTAAATTCAATGAATTATACTAAATCCGATTTAGATATAACTCTTATGAAATTAGTTATGGGCTAACCAATGGTAGTTAGTTAAATTCTTGATTTCTTCATTCATTGTCA
>JBCCYD010000010.1:0-33905 GCA_039190385.1 Cyanobacteria bacterium P01_F01_bin.143
AGCAATAATTTTCGTAACTAAAGAATGAGGATAGAGACAATGAGCTTCAGCTAGTCTAGAAATATAGCTGGTTAAACTTTCGACATGAGGTGTTCCTATTCCAACAGGTTCAAGATGATAAAGACGACTACGAGTAGGGAATTGGGGTCTTCCTAAATCGCAAGACTCATAGATTTCTAAATCACTACTAAGCATTGTTTGATACTCCTATGGGATCTCTTTTCGCTTTTCTTTGACCAACTCGACGAGAACCTTTTTTCGATTTGGATGGAGTATTTAATGTTTCTTCGATTGTTTCTGGGTCTATTCCAAGTGATTTTCTTAATAGAGACACATCTTCCTCTGTCTCTTCTAATTGTTGTTCCCCTTCTTCGATCTCCTGAAGCATTCTTGTGCATTGAGAAACTGACCAAGCCCTTCTTTTCAAATGTTTTTGAGTAATAGTCTTACCTTGTTCTTCTAGTACATCCCTAAGAGTTCTGGTTAGCCAATCTTTGAGAATGCCAACACAGCCTAAACTTCTTTCGTAAAAATAATCCCACTTACTAACCAAGTCTGGTTCTTGCTCAAGAGGCAAATGTCTTTGGAAAGTCAATAGCACACTTTTAAATGCTTTCAAGTCTTGAGCATTATTCGCTTTATAACGAGGAAAATGAATATCAATGCTTCTGCGACTGAGTTGTGCGCTGAGATTGCGAAAAATCAACAGTTCATAAGTACCAAATAATCCATGAATAACGCCACTCATATTGGATAAAGATTTCAAACAATCCAACTGATTTTGCAGTTTTTGACCACTAGACATCTTGCTGAGGTGTTGAGCTTCATCGACAAAAAAGATATCTGGACGGCGATGGAATAGAGCCTTTTCTAAAGCTTGTCGTAATTTAGCAGCAGAAGTCGATTGCTTGATCAGTATCCCTCCTGCACTATTACGACGGATTTCTGGCATGTTGTAGTCAATATTGATTTTATGCTCGATTAAAGGCTCTTCGAGGGCAATCAAAGCACGGGTGAAATAGTCCTTCCAATTAAAATTGCCTGATTCTGGAGCTACTGCTTCCACTCCAACAACAGGAATTTTACCCCTATCTTTATCTAATTCAGGCAAAGCTTCTTCAACTAACTGCTTCTCAATTTTTAGCCTCAGAGTAGTTTTTCCAACACCTGTAGGACCATAAACAAATATGAGTGAAGCACCATCTGGTTTGCGAATAGAGCGCATGACTAAATCTTCAACTTCTTTGAGTTTAGGATGATTGACTTTGTAGTTTTCAAAATAAGCAATTTTGTCGGATATAGATTGATCAAGTAAATCAGATGGAAATTTTTTCTTTTGACTCATAATGGTTTAAAATTCCTCGTAAATTTCAAGTTCATCTAAATCGAATTCTTCTGGAGCCTCATTCTCTGTCGACTCAGGTTCTCTAACTTCTTTAAATTCAACTGTTATAGATGATTGAGAAGATTTACTCTCAACTTCTTGCTGTTGAATAGTTTGATTTTGATGCTGACTCAAAGGCTTTACTTTGCCTTCAACAATCTGTAATACCTGTTGTGTTTCGAGATCATTAGTTCGTTGTTTAAATAAAGCTTCTTGAGCTTCGGCTGAAGCGAGAAAGTTAGCTAACTTTTTGGCAGAAATTTTGTTGTTTTTGGTGTGATTTTGATTGCGTTTTCTGATTTCACTGCTAGCTAGTTTGAGTTCTTTCTCTGTATGACCTTGAAAATCAGCATAATACTGGGAAATACATTCAACCCATTGACCTTTGACATAGGCATAAGCAATTCCCACATTGAAAGGGTCATAGCGTATGGGAACCAAAGTTTTTTCAATTTCTGGATCGCGGAATTGATTAGACCAATAATAGATATAGTTAATTTTGACCCCATTACCGGGTTGAACTTTAGCTTTTCCTTTGGAAGTTGTTGGAAGAGTGAGCATACAAAAATCTTTGTTGTAGGGAATCATTCGATGAGAACGACTGCCACTTTGTAACATTCCTTGAGCAAAGGCTTCTCTGGGACTTTGGTGAAGTGCTGGATGATCAATTGTGTCATAGATTTCATAAGCCCAATGGCAGAGATAATCGTAAAGAAAAGCCAAAGTCCAAATCGCTTGATTTTTGGGATTAACTGACTTGGTAACCTGACGAACATTGCGTGTAATTTGAGTATTTCCTTGAAGGTTATAAACAAATTGGGTATTGGAAGTGCCAAAAAGTCGTTCACAAACTGAACCAAATCTAGCTTGAGCTGGAGGTCTTTGCTTTTTGGTAATCTCAAAAGTGGCGAGTAAAGTCTCAAAATAGGTACTGTTAAATTCTGAACCGTTATCTACCACGATTATTTGAGGTAAGCGTCCGTGGCGTTTGACACAAATTCTTAAAGCCATTAAGCAGGAGCGATAGGAAGGAGGATCTAAAGTTAGATATACTGCTAAAATTTTTCGAGAATAAGCATCATTAAAAAAAGTTGCCCAAGGACGACCTAGATTACGACCAGTTTTAGAGCAGACTAGCTCGATATCTAGTTCTGTATGATCTATATGACCGATTTCAAAGGGACGATCTCCATGACGAGGAGTAGTTCTATCTAATTGCCAATAAAATTCTTTATGTTTATAGGCTGCACGACGACCTTGGCGTTTTTTAGTTTGTTTATAGGAGGAGCGTTTCTTGATTTCTACTCGAAAAGTTTTATAACTGGGAGTAAGAACTCCTTTTTGCTCGCAAAGTTCAACTAGCTTGCAATAGGATGACCATTTTGTTTTTTGCTTGTAAGTCTCATAGTCTTCATCAATCACTTTATTCATCAAGTCAAAACTTTCTTGGGGAAGTTTTCTTGAGCGATTACCTCTACTATTACGATGGGATAATAGCCCAATAAGACCACAATTATATTTTTTTTGAGCAGCTAAATATTTGCTTTTCCAGTCGCGCATTGTTCGAGAAGAGACTGTTTCTGTTTCTGGTGGTGTGCAATCTAAATAGGGTTTAATAGTCTCATAACGATGGAGAGCTTCAGCTTGATCTTCTGGACTGGCTTTGTAGAATTTTTGCCATGCTTCATCTTGGTTACTCTCTGTATCTGGAGATTGAAGACTGGTGATTTTGCCTTGACGTACCAGATTTTCAAGCTCAGATGTTTTAACATTTATTAATTGGCGGTTCTCATCAGCTAGAGTAATTTCTGTATCACCTACATGAAGAATTTCTAGTCCTTTACCATCCCAATAAATGAGATTTCCTGTTGATAAATTGACTACTGGAGGAAAATTAATTGAACGGTCAGTAGATTCTGTAGTGATTAAATCATGAGCTTTAGCTGTTTGTTCGTTACAAAAGACTTTGACTCTTTGAGATTCTACGAGTAGTGAGCTTTCTAAATCTACATAAATATCTTTGTTAACAATCAAAGAATAGACTTCATCTGCATTAAAGTTATTTTTTGGATCTATTAGTTCTGCAAGCGTGATTCCAGTTTGTTCTGATAAGAGCGCAATAATGCTATTTTTAACTGATTCATCAACAACTAAGGATTCAGCTCGATAATAGTCTTCGAGAAAAAGAAAATTCCTTTGAATTGTCCAATTGAACTCTTTATCGGAACATATAGTATAGTTTAATCCAAACTGTTTGGCATATTCTTCTCCTGGAGGACAACCCCATATGCCATCAGTATCACAGTAATAACGATTTGGTTGTTTTTTGATTAACTTTTTCAGTTCCTCTTCAGGTTTGCATTCAATCCAGCCAGCAGAATTATTTTCTATGACAAAAAAATCAGGGGTGTGAATTACTCCAAGATTTCTGCCATTTTTGCTTTCGTAATTGAGTTTTATTGGCGGTGGTTGATCATAGTATTCGAGGATATTTTGGTCTTGCTCCATTTCGTAGATTTTAGGAGCTTCTACTCGATGAGACTCAAACTGAATTGTTCTTCCCATTTTTTGACTGGGATATCTTCCGCAGACATTGCTTCTTCTGCCACCCACTAGACGAGAGGGTTCAGAAGCACGAATTTGTTCTATCAGCTGTCGAGTTTTTTTGGTGAGATTCAGACGATCGCACCACTGATTAAATTGATCTTCGGACAACATTTAACTTTGCCCCATAAATTACTCTTTTTAGATTATACACACAGCTATTGCGACTTATCTAAAAGTTTTGTAAATTCAAATTTTTAGCTTGTTTTATGAGTTAATTTTAGGAAGGTTTTGTGTAAAAAACTATTGAGAGTCTTAATAGCGTGAAGATTGGAACGACTAATCAGGATTAAACTATAGAAATCGTTGCCAATCTCTTTAATCATAAAACTTGATAAGAATACACTAATGCCCAAAGGACAAAAAAAATTAAAAGGAGTTCCAGATCTTCATGACGAGGTCAAAAAGAGAGCAAATTTGTCCTTGACCCCAACAGCGATCGCGGGATTAGATAAACTTTCTCAAGAACTTAATTTATCGCGTTCTGAATTAGTTGAGCAAATTGGTCGTGGCTTGATCCCCTTGGCTGAGCAAAGAAGTTTATCGGAAGAGTTTGTAATTTCCTTGACGCAGTCATTACTTTTAACAAAGTGCGATCGCCTACCAGAAGTAATGGGCGCATTTCTAGTAACTGATTTTGCGAAGTTTGCCTATGTTGGTTCTAGTTCTAATTTGAATCAAAGATTCGCAAATCTGTCTTTTATCAAGGAACTAGAGCAAATTAAAGCTAATAAGTATGGAACAAATTCTAAGCTTTCCGATTCAGAGATCAAAGTAATTTGGATTGAATGCGATAACTTTAAGGTGATATCTAGAATTGAGCAAGAATTGTTAGCGCAGTTTCGTCACCTGATTTTGTCTAAGAATTCTCTATTTTGATTTTTAATTGATTTTCCAAAGTAAGAGCAAGGGATCATGGATGATTTAATTTTATTTCGCGATGATTTTGAAGGAATAGATCGCCTTAGTGACATCACATGGAGATTACCGGATGTTTCAGTTATTCCGCTAGACTCTACTTTTTTGGGAAGAACTCAGTTTAGATTAGGTACATTCAGTGAAACTTTACCTGAGTTACAAGACGCTTTGCCTGAAGTAGTAGATGGGGTCGCACGTCTTCGATTAGATACCTTAAACCCAATTCTCTTAGATCCACCAGAGAATCCCCTCAATATTGATCCAAATTTAATTCAACCTTCTTTCTTTGGTACTGATCTAATCATTAATCAAGATTTCACTTTAGGAAGTGGTTTAGCTGTTGAAGGAAGAGTGAGGATTAATGCTCCTGATCCCACAGATAGTAATGACCAAACTCAGCGGGGATTAGTCGCTTCTTTATTTACTTTTTTCGATCAGGGAATTGATGACGAGGAAATTGCTATAGGTCAAAATATAGACGAAATTGATTTTGAATTTCTCACTAATGACATCAATAATGTTGAGCAGGGGATATCTTCTCCTCAAGTTTTGACTAATGTATATGATGATGAACCTTTGGGACCAGGAAACGGGATAACTGTTGAATTGGCAAACTTGGATTTAACTGAATTTAATACCTTTTGTATTGAATGGCGACCTGACAGCATCCGTTGGTTAGTAAATGGAACTGAAATTCTAAATAGGACTGATATTGTTCCTGATGAAGCCCAGACTATTCATCTCAACTTTTGGGCACCAACGGCAGACTTTTTTCAAGCTTTTGATTCCTCATTACAACCTGTATCGAGGGAGCCTGATGATACTAATGAAACTCTTTTAGCAGAAAATCAAACCTTTTTTTATGAGGTAGATTTTGTGCAAGTGGAAAGATTAGTTGAACCTATTGTAGATGAAGATTTTATCGAGTTATTTCGATTTCGGAATACAACTTTTGACACAGGAACTTATGTTTTTGTTGGTGCAGCAGAAAGAGATGCTATTTTAGCTAACCCTGACTTGAATCAAATTTTTGAACTAGAAGGCAACGGTGATAATGCTTTTACGGCTAGTACTAAGCCTGGAGAGGATTTATTGCCCTTTTTTCGTCTACAGAGCGTCGATGTTCCTGGTACTTTTTTGTTTGTTAGTACTACTGAATATAATGCTATTTTTGCCGAAGATTCTAATCAAAAAGATGAGTGGGAACAAGAAGGCTTAGATGCTGATGGGAATGACATTCCTGAATTTTATCTTTTTGGAGTAGATGCTGGGCAAGGAGTAGAGTTTAACAGATTTCAAAATAGAGATAATAATACTTTTCTCTTTGCTGGGCCAGACGAAACAGCGGCAATTAATAGCAATCAAAATTTATCTACTACTTTTATCGACCAGGGAGTAGCTTTTGAAGCATTTTAAATTATAACTTAAAATGCAGCACAACTATTGGAAATTCGTTGCCGAGAACTTTTTATCTCAGTGTTTGTAGTTTTATAGGATGTCAGCATTACTTCTCCTTTATCGTTAAAAATCCATCCTTGGGCAGGTATAGCTTCTGATGTTGTTGATTTTTCTGGGCTAATATTCCCCATTTCTTCTTTCTGTGCCAACGATACTGGATCAACTAAACCGATTCGCACTTTATTATTATTGAGAGTTTCATTCGGATTAGTAGGTAAACCACCTTTGCCAGTGATGAGAAATTCGCTTCCTACTCCCTGTTCACATGGGTTTTGTGAGACTTGATCTGAGGCATCACCTACAACGTCAGGTAATTCTATTAAGCCACTTGCAGGATCAACATTTGGTGTGTTGAGGGAGAAATCACCTTGTAATCCAAATTGAGAACTGGCATCAATATCATTGGTTTGATTGGGTGGTATAGATGGTCTTTCTTCCAGTCCAAAGATTGCCTGAGTAGTGATATTAATATCACCTCCGTTTCCCCGGTCGGCATTAGCAATGATATCGTTATTTTGATTAGGAAAAGCAACTATTGAACCATCATCAGCATTAATGGTGATATTACCACCTTTAGCATTTCCCAAGGCAGTAGCTGATATCAAGCTATTATTTTCAAGAATAATGTCTTCAGCAATGGTGAGGTTAATAATAGCAGTTTCGCTAAATTCCGATTGAGTAGCAGCCTCAATGCTCCCTTGATTACTCAAACTAAGAGAGTTAGCTTGTATACTAATATTTCCTGGCTCCCCAGTACCTGGAATAAAAACACCTAATCTATCAAAGTTAGTTGCTTCAATAGTTCCACCATCATCAATAGTCAGTCGATTGGTTAAAACATTGACATCACCTCCATTTCCGCTACTGATAAATGCATCAGCAGATATTCCACTCCGAAAAAATTCTATTCTACCACTTATTTCAATGGTCTCTCTGGCGTTGACGGTAACATCTCCTGCATTTCCTTGACCAAAGGTACTAGCCGAAACTCGTCCCCCATTAGTTTGGGACAGAGAACCAGTCTTAATTGTCACACCTTCGGCATCTCCTACTGCTCCTAGATCGACTGTACTAGTAACACCACTAGGAAAGCCATTTAAATCTTCGCCATCAATAGTGATGGCATCGCTCGCAATAATCTTCACCAACCCCGCATTTCCTTTGCCCAATGTACTGGCATCAACTCGTCCCCCATTAGTCAGAGTCAGAGAACTAGTAGTGATGGTGATCCCTTTAGTATTTCCCTCTGCCCCTGGAGAAACTTGACTACTAATACCACTAGGAACCCCATCAGAATTTTCACCATCAATAATGATGATATCGTTCGCAGTAATCTCAACCAAACCTGCATTACCTTGACTAAAGGTGCTAACACTAACTGCTCCTCCATTAATCACAGTCAGATTATCAGTGGCAATAATAACATCTCCAGCATCTCCCTTTGCACCCGTAAAAACTCCACTGCCAACACCACTAGGAAACCCATCTGAATCTTCACCATCAATAGTAATGGTTTCGCTAGCGTTAATAGTTACTTGACCCGCATTTCCTTGACCTAATGTATTAGCAGAAATTACTCCTCCATTAGTCAAAGTCAGAGAATTAGTGTTAATAGTCACACCTTTAGAATTTCCTTCTGCTAATTGATTGACTGCACTGGTAATACCACTTTCCCCATCGATAGTAATGGTATCACTCGCGAGAATCTGCACCAAACCGGCATTCCCTTTGCCCAATGTTCTTGCATCAACTCGTCCCCCATTAGTCAGAGTCAGAGAACTAGTAGTGATGGTGATCCCTTTAGAATTTCCTTCTGCTAATTGATTGACTGCACTGGTAATACCACTTTCCCCATCAATAGTGATGGCATCACTCGCGAGAATCTCTATCAAACCCGCATTTCCTTGACTAAAAGTGCTAACATCAATTACTCCTCCATCCGTCAGAGTTAGATTATCAGTGGTGATGATAACATCTCCAGCATCTCCCTTTGCACCCATAAAAACTGTACTACCAACACCACTAGGAAACCCATCTGAATCTTCACCATCAATAGTGATTTTATCACTTGTGTTAATAGTTACTTGACCCGCATTTCCTTGCCCTAATGTACTAGCAGAAATTGCTCCCCCATTAGTCAAAGTCAGAGAATTAGTAGTAATAGTGACACCTCCAGAATTTCCCTCTGCTAATTGATTGACATTACTACCAACAGAACTTCCCCCATCAATAGTGATGTTATCACTCGCGGTAATCTTCACCGAACCAGCATTACCTTTACCGAATGTACTAGCAGAAATTGCTCCCCCATTAGTCAAAGTCAGAGAGCTAGTAGTAATAGTGACATTTCCACCATCTCCCTCTGCGCCAATATTAACTTCGCTGGCAACACCACCAATAAAGCCTTCTAAATCTTCATCATCAATAGTAATGTTATCACTCGCGTTAATAGTTACTTGACCCGCATTTCCTTGACTAGAAGTACTGGCACTAACTACTCCTCCATTAGTGAGAATTAAATTTCCTGTTGTAATCTTAACTCCCCCAGCATTTCCTTGACCCAAGGTATCAGCTGAAACGAACCCCCCATTGGTCAGAGTCAGAGAACCTGTGGTAATAATTACATCTCCGACATCTCCGACTGCTCCTGAATTGACTTGATTACTAATAGTACTTTCATCAACAGTTACATTATTAGTAGTACTAATCGTAATATATCCAGCTTGGGTTTGAGAAGAAGTTGAATCTGCTGTAATTCCAGCTCTGATAAAACTACGACCAAAGTCTCCTACTTCAAGATTTAGATTGCGAGCATTAATAGTGATGTTCCCACCCCCTGTTCCCCTAACATCTACATCAGAAGTATTGCTTAAAGTTATATCTGCTTTAGCTATATTCTCAGGAAAGTTCAAACTATTATCATCATTAATACCGACTATTCCTGCTTCTGATAACCCACTTAATTCAATTTTTCCACCGCTTGCAGTTGTATTCCCAGCATCAAAGCGAATATTTCCTCCGACTAAAGTAAAATTTTTCCCTGGTGTAACTTCTAGCCCAACGATATTACCTACGCTATTTTCTGCACTAGATCTATTTACTATCTCCCCAGGATTATCACGAAAATTCAAACCAATGGGAATATTAACCTCTAATAACGTTGGGACTTGAGGATTACTGGCACTAAATTCTGTATTACCTTGAAACAATAAACTATCAGCCGTACTAGCAAAAAACGAACCACCAAGATTGAGTCTGGCATTTTGCCCGAAGACGATGCCGTTAGGATTTATTAGATATAGATTAGCTGTTCCATTAGCACCTAGTAATCCATCAATATTGGAAATATTGCTACCTGTTACCCGACTAAAGATATTAGCAATATCGCTAGCATTATTAAATACAGCAGAACCTAATGTAGGAACAGAAAAATCCTCAAAACTATGAAAGAGATTATCCCCAATGCGCGAGCCTTGCTCAATAGTAAAGTCATTGCCATTTTGATTAACTATTGTTGATGTCGTTCCATCTGCTGTTATCTGAGCGTTAGCACTTAGGGGAACTAAACAGCTAAAAGCTGTCAAAAATAACGTTAGGGAAAAAGTTGAACCGATAAGTTTAATCATGAGCGTCGGTCATTTGTGAAGTAAGATTGAGTCGACAAAAAAAACAAGTTTAATTAAAGTTGTTAAGGATAAATACCGCCAGAACAAGCAAGAAAGTTTTGTGGTTTGACCTCTCTAATCACTGTATTTTCAGGTTTATCAGGAGTCAGCATAACTTCTCCTTTGTCATTAAATATCCATCCTTGAGCCGGTACAGCTTCTGATTTTGAGTTTTCTACACGAATGTCCCTAATTTCCTCTTCTTGTCTCGAAGACACTGGATCAACTAAACCTACTCGGACTCTATTATTATTAAGAGTTTCATTGGGATTAGAAGGTAAGCCACCTTTGCCAGTGATGATAAATTCGCTACCTACTCCTTGTTCACAGGGGTTTTGAGAAATTTGATCGCTGGGATCACTTACTGCTTCTGGGAGTTCGATTAAGCCGCTTGTTGGGTCAAGATTGGGAGTGTTGATAGATGTAATTCCTTGTAAGCCAAAATCGGAACTAGCATTAATATCGTTAGTCAAAAGATTAAGAGGACGTTCTTCAATACCAAATAATGACAAGGCAGTAATATCTATCCGACCTCCATTTCCTCGGTTGGCATTGGCAATAATATCGTTATTTTGATTAGGAAAAGCAACAATAAACTCTGTATCAATAGTTAAGTTACCACCATTAGCATTTTCAAGAGCTTGGGCAGATATAAAGCTGCCATCTCGTAAAATAATATCATCATCAATTTGCAGAGTTATATTCGCGCTATCACCAGTTTCCGCTTGAGTAATAGCGTCAATTCTCGCCTCATTGCTTAGACCGAGCAAATTTGCTTCTACATTAATTTCTCCTGGTTCTCCTGTCCCTGAAGGCAAAAGATTCAAGCGATCAATATTACCAACTTCAATAGTCCCACCATTATTAATACTTAATTGATTAGTGAAAATATTGATACTACCTCCATCTCCATCACTAACTAATGCGTTGGCAATTATGCCACTACGAATAGCGTCAGTTACATCGGTTATAAAAATTGATTCTTGAGCGTTAACAGTTATATCTCCTGCATCTCCCATTCCTCTAGTCTCAGTAGCAATTCTAGAATCATTAGCAATATTCAAATTGGTCGTAGTTATCTCAATATCACCTGCTTTTCCAGAAGAATCAACTTCCAATTCAGAAATGATACTACTAGAATTTAAAAAGATATCATCATCAACATTAATTGTTATAGTTCCGCCATTTCCTTCTCCCGCAACGATCGCAGCAATTTGTGCGCTATTGGTTAGAAATAGAGAACCAGTATCAATATCAATTCCCCCAGCATCACCTCGACCATCTGTTCCTTCAACATTACTAACAATTGGACTATTCGCAAGAGAGAGCGTTTCAGCAATATTAAGAGATATTTGACCTGCATTTCCCATTCCTCTAGTAACAGCAGAAATTCCTGAACTATTAATCAGCTCTAAATTGCTTGCTGTAATTTCAATATTGCCAGCATTTCCTATCGCATTTTCGTCTAAATTAGTAACAATAATACTTGAATTTAAGAAGATATCATCGTCGGCATTAATGATTATTGTGCCACCAGTTCCTTCTCCCAGAACAATCGCGGCAATTTGTGCAGTATTAGTGAGGGATAGAGAACCAGTATCAATATCAATTCCCCCAGCATTACCTTTACCGTTTTCTCCTTCAACATTGCTAACAATTGAACTATTTTTAGCAGAGAGGGTTTCAGCAATATTAAGAGATATTTGACCAGCATTTCCAATTCCTCTGGTGACAGCAGAAATTCCTGAACTATTAATAAGCTCTAAATTGCTTGCTGTAATCTCAATATTGCCCGCATTTCCTATCGCATTATTGTCTAAATTAGTAACAATAATACTTGAATCTAAAGAGATTTTTTCATCGGTATTAATGATTATTGTGCCGCCAGTTCCTTCTCCTAGAACGATCGCGGCAATTTGTGCAGTATTAGTGAGGGATAGAGAACCAGTATCAATATCAATTCCCCCAGCATTACCTCGACTATTTTGTTCAATGCTACTAACAATGCCACTTTTGTCAGCAGAGAGCGTTTCAGTGATATTAAGAGATATCTGACCCGCATTTCCAGTTCCCAGGTTAACGGTATTGATTCCTGAACCATTACTCAGGTTTAAGTTGGTTGTATTAATTATTATATTTCCTGAATTTCCCGCTACTCCTGGGAATACTTGATTGACGATGAAACTGCCCTCAATAGCTATATTTTCAGTCGTATTGATCGTAATATTTCCAGCTTGTACGTTAGTTAGAGTTGAATTGTCTGTTATTCCCGCCCTTATGATGCTAAAATCTGATGCTCCTGATTCGATATTAAGGTTTTTAGCATTAATGATAATATTTCCGCCATCTGTGCCACTTACATTGATATTAGCAGCATTGCTCAAGGTTATATCACCTTGAGTTATATTTTCAGGAAAATCAAAATTACCATCATTATTAAAAGTTATTATTCCTGCTTCTGATAATCCTCCTAATTCAATAGTTCCTCCTCTTACAGCAGTTATCCCAGAATCAAAATTAAGATTGCCGCCAACTAAAGTTATGCTTTTTCCTTCTTGTACTTGTAAACCATGAACTGAAGCTCGATTGATAATCTCTCCAGGGTTATCGCGAAAACTCAACCCTATGGGAATATTAACTGCCAACAATGGGATTGCTTGGGGATTACTGGCACTAAATTCTGTATTATCGTCAAATAACAAACTATCGGCAGTACTGGCAAAAAATGATCCAGCAATATTGAGTCGTGCGTTTTCACCGAAGATAATCCCATTAGGGTTAATTAAAAATAGATTAGCTGGACCATTCACACTGAGTAAACCATCAATATTGGAGATATTACTTCCTGTTACCCGACTGAAGATATTGGCAATATCCGTCGCATTATTAAAAGACGCTGAACCTAATGTGGGGACTGAAAATTCATCGAAGCTATGAAAGAGATTGTCTCCAACGCGCGAGCCCTGCTCAATTGTAAAATCATTTCCATTCTGATTAACTACAGTTGATGTTGTTCTATCTGCCGTCACTTGAGCCTTAGTCGCGAATGGTATTAAACAACCAAAAGTAATTAAGGACAAAGTTAGATACAAAGTGGGACTGATGGAGTTAATCATGATTTTCACCTATTGAGGAAAAAGATCGATCTAACTAGAATCAAGTTAAATTGAATTACTAGTTTTCGATTCCAATGGAGCAAGTTAGAGGATTTTGCTGTCTAGACTGTCTAATTTCGGTACTGGTAGTTTTATAAGAGGTCAGCATAACTTCACCTTTGTCGTTAAAGATCCATCCCTGAGCTGGGACAGCTTCTGCTTTTGAGTTCTCTACGCTACTAATCTCTCTAACTTCTTTTTCTTGTCCTGATATTATCGGATCAACTAATCCTACTCTTACTCTATTACCATTAAGAGTTTCATTCGGATTAGAAGGTAGACCACCTTTGCCTGTGACAATAAATTCACTTCCTACTCCTTGTTCACAGGGATTTTGGGAAACTTGATCGCTTGGGTCTCCAACTGTTTCAGGTAATTCTATTAAGCCACTTGTCGGGTCAAGATTGGGCGTATTAAATACAACACTACCTTGTTGTAAACCAAATTGCGTACTAGCATCTATATCATTGGTTTGATTGGGTGGAGTAGAAAGTCTTTCTTCAATTCCAAATAGTGACTGGGCAGTAATTTCGATTCGCCCTCCATTGCCTCGATTAGCATTGGCGATAAGATCATTATTTTGATTAGGAAAAGCAATTACGAATTCTGTATCAATAGTTAAATTACCACCATTAGCATCTTCCAGAGCTTGTGCTGATATAAAGCTACTATCTCTTAGAATGAGATCTTCAGAAATTTGGAGAGTAATATTAGCATTATCTCCAGTTTCAGCTTGAGTAACAGCATCAATTCTTGCTTCATTGCTCAAGCTAAGAGAATTAGCTTCTATATTAATATCTCCTGGTTGTCCTGTACCTGGAGCAAAAAGTTCTAAACTATCAAAATTGCCAACTTCAATAGTTCCACCATTGTTAATATTAAACTGATTAGTCGTAATATTGACATCGCCACCATCTCCCTTACTAACCAATGCATTAGCAAATATTCCGCTACGATTATTTTCTGTTACACCATTTATCGTAATGGATTCGCTAACATTAATTTCTACTGAAGCCGCATGGCCTTGACCAATGGTCTTAGCATCTACTCTTCCTCCGTTAGTTAGAGACAGAGAACCAGTATTGATAGTTATCCCTCCGGCATTTCCTTCTGCTCCTGAACCAACCTGACTACTCACCCCACTAGGAAGACGCCCAAACGAATTTTCCCCATCAAAAGTGATCGTATCTGTCGCTGTAATGTTCACTGAACCAGCATTTCCTTGACCAGAGGTATCAGTAGCAACGCTTCCTCCATTAGTTAGAAATAGAGAACCAGTGGTGATAGTTATCCCTCCGCCATCTCCCACTGCTATTGGACCAACCTGACTACTCACCCCACTAGTAGAAAAACCAAACGAATCTTCACCATCAAAAGTAATGGTATCTGTCGCTGTAATGTTCACTGAACCAGCATTTCCTTGACCAAAGGTATTAGTAGCAACGCTTCCTCCATTAGTTAGAAATAGAGAACCAGTGGTGATAGTTATCCCTCCGCCATCTCCCACTGGTATTGAACCAAACTGCACTGGTATTGAACTAACCTGACTAGTCACCCCACTAGAAAGACCACCTGAATCTTCACCATCAAAAGTAATGGTATCTGTCGCTGTAATGTTCACTGAACCAGCATTTCCTTGACCAAAGGTATTAGTAGCAACGCTTCCTCCATTGGTTAGAAATAGAGAACCAGTGGTAATATTTATCCCTCCGCCATCTCCCACTGCTCTTAGACCAACCTCACTAGTAACACCACTACGAGAAAGACCAAACGAATTTTCACTATCAAAAGTAATGGTATTTGTCGCTGTAATGTTCACTGAACCAGCATTTCCTTGACCCCGTGTACTAGTAGAAACTCGTCCTCTATTAGTTAAAAGTAGAGACCCAGTGGTAATATTTATCCCTCCGCCATCTCCCACTGCTCTTAAACCAACCTCACTAGTAACACCACTAGGAAAATCATCCGAATCTTCACCATCAAAAGTAATGGTATCTGTTGCTGTAATATTCACTGAACCAGCATTCCCTTGACCAAAAGTGCTAGCATCAATTATTCCTCCATTAGTCAGGGAGAGAGAACTAGTGGTGATAGTTACACCTCTGGTATCTCCCACAGCTTCTGAATCGACTCGACTAATAGCACCACTAGGAAAACCTCTTAAAGATTCACCATCAAAAGTGAGGGTATCGCTGGCAGTAATGTTCACTAATCCAGCATTCCCTCGACCGAAGGTACTAGAATCAACCCTTCCTCCCTTAGTTAGAATTAGAGAACCAGTATTAATGGTGACCCCTCCGGCATTTCCTTCTGCTCCTGAATTAACCTGACTAGTAACACCACTGGGAAAACCTTCTAAAGCTTCTCCATCAAAAGTAATGGTATCTGTCGCTGTAATGTTCACTGAACCAGCATTTCCTTGACCAAGAGTGCTAGCAGAAACTCTTCCTCCGTTAGTTAGAGACAGAGAACCAGTTGTAATATTTATCCCTCCAGCATCTCCCACGGCTTCTGAACCGACTGCACTAGTAACACCACTAGGAAAACCATCCGAATCTTCACCATCAAAAGTGAGGGTATCGCTGGCAGTAATGTTCACTGAACCAGCATTTCCTTGACCAAAAGTGCTAGCAGAAACTATTCCTCCCTTAGTCAGAGATAAAGAACCTGTGGTGATAGTGATTCCTCCCGCGTCTCCTTCTGCTCCCGTATCAACTTGATTTAAAATACGACTTTCATCAACAGTTAGATTGTCAGTGGTATTAATCACAACATCTCCAGCTTGAGCTTCAGAAGAAGTTGAATTTACCGTTATTCCTGCTCTTATAAGACTGCCACCCGATTCTCCAGCTTCAAGACTTAAATTGCGAGCATTGATAGTAATATTTCCACCACCAGTACCCCTAACGTCTAAATCAGCAGCATTACTCAAAGTAACATCAGCTTTAGCGACATTTTCAGGAAAACTCAAACTACCATCATCATTAATTCCAACTGTTCCCGCTGCGGACAAACCACCTAATTCAATATTGCCGCCACTTGCAGTAGCCCTACCCGCTTCAATATTAATATCTCCACCTACTAAAGTAATATTCTTTCCCGGAGCAACTTCTAACCCTACAGAATCACCGTCTATATTTTGCACAGACGAGCGATTAACAATATTCCCAGGATTATCCCGAAAACTCAAACCTATAGGAATGTTAACTGCTAATAATGGCGCTGCGCTCGGATTACTAGCACTAAATTCTGTATTGCCTCCAAATAACAGACTATCAGCAGTACTAGCAAAAAACGAACCACCGAGATTTAATCTGGAATTTTCGCCAAAAATAATACCATTAGGATTAATTAAATATAAATTAGCCTCTCCATTGGCACCAATTAATCCATCAATATTGGAAATATTACTGCCAGTTACTCGACTGAAGATATTAGTAATATCGCCAGCATTGTTAAATAACGCCGAACCCAATGTCGGTACTGAAAATTCATCGAAGCTATGAAATAAATTGTTTCCAACACGCGAGCCCTGCTCAATTGTAAAATCAGTTCCATTCTGATTAACTGTAGTTGATGTTGTTCCATCTGCTGTTACCTGTGCCCTTGCGGCTAATGGAATTAAGAAGCTATGAGCAGCTAACAATAAGGTCAGATAAAGAGTTGAACTAATGGACTTAGGCATGAGTATTTGTTGGTGGGATAAAAGTTTAAGCTGGTTCAAATAAAGTTAAATTGCAATTACTGAGGCTAAATACCGCTAGAACAAGTACGAGGACTTTGTTGTATGGACTGTCTAATTTCGGTATTGTCAGTTTTATAAGAGGTCAGCATTACTTCACCTTTATCGTTAAAGATCCATCCTTGAGCTGGTAGAGCTTCTGATTTTGAATCATCTAGGCTAATATCTCTAATTATTTCTTCTTGTCCTGATGTTGCTGGATCAACTAAACCAACTCTTACTCTATTGCTATTGAGAGTTTCATTAGGATTGGCAGGTAAACCACCTTTGCCCGTAACAATAAATTCACTTCCTACGCCTTGTTCACAGGGATTTTGAGAAACTTGATCGCTAGGATCTCCAACGGCTTCAGGCAATTCTATTAAGCCACTTGTCGGGTCAAGATTTGGCGTATTAAATACAACACTACCCTGTTGTAAACCAAATTGAGTACTAGCATCTATATCATTGCTTTGATTGGGTGGAGTAGAAAGTCTTTCTTCAATTCCAAATAGTGACTGGGCAGTAATTTCGATTCGCCCTCCATTGCCTCGATTAGCATCGGCAATAATGTCGTTATTTTGATTTGGAAAAGCAATTATGAATTCTGTATCAATAGTTAAATTACCACCATTAGCATCTTCCAGGGCTTGTGCTGATATAAAGCTACTATCTCTTAGAATGAGATCTTCAGAAATTTGGAGAGTAATATTAGCACCAGTACCTTCTTCTGATTGGGTAACAGCGTCAACCGCAGCTTCATCACTTAAACTAAGAGTTCTGGCTTCTATATTAATATTTCCTGGTTCTCCCGTATCTGGTTCTGGAGAACTCACAAATATTCCACTACGATTATTTGCAGTTAACCCACTTATGGTGATTAATTCCCTAGCATTAATATTTACACCCCCTGCATTGCCCTTCCCAAAGGTGCTCGCTGAAACTATTCCCCCATTAGTCAGAGACAAGGAACCAGTGGTAATGCTTACACCTCCAGCAGTTCCAACTGCGTTAGGATCAACCTGACTAGTAGCGGCACTGGGAGAACCAATTTCCGAACTTTCTCCGTCAATGAGAGTATCACCTATAACAGTAATATTAACTGGCCCTGCATTTCCAGTACCTCTTGTACTAGCAGAAACTAATCCTCCATTAGTCAAAGACAAAGAACCAGTGGTAATCGTTACACCTTGAGCATTTCCTTCAGCATCTTCTCCAACTTCACTAGTCGCTGCACTGGGAAAACCATCAGACTGTTCACCATCAATGTTTATAGTATCACGAGCAGTAATATTAACTGAACCTGCATCTCCTTGCCCAAATGTACTAACATCAACTATTCCCCCATTTGTCAGAGACAAAGAACCAGTGGTAATTGTTACACCTCCAGCGGTTCCTATAGCATCTGAACCGACCTCACTGCTAACTCCACTAGGAAAACCAACAGAATTCTCCCCATCAATAAGAATAATATCTTGAGCAGTAATATTAACTAAGCCTGCATCTCCTCGGCCAAATGTACTAGCTGCCACTACCCCTCCATTAGTTAAAGACAAAGAATTGGTAGTAACAGTTATATTTCCAGCCTTTCCTACTGCATTAGAATTAATCTGGGTAATAATCCCACTGGGAATGTCACTAGATTGTTCTCCATCAATTATGATTGCACCAGTAGCAGCAATATCAACTAATCCTGACTTACCTTGATCAAAGATACTCGCGGAAATTCTGCCTCCGTTTTTTAGAGACAGAGAATCGATGTTAATTCTTATGTCCTTTGAATCACCTTGACCAAATATATTGGTTGAAACTACTCCTCCATTATCCAAAGACAAAGTTTTGGTATTGATAGTTATATTTCCTGAGTTACCCAGAGAATTAGAGCCAACTTCACTAGTTATTCCACTAGGCAAACCATTAGTTCGCGTTCCAATAATGATAATGCTGTCAACAGCAGCAATATCAATAGAACCAGCATTACCTTCTCCAAAGGTACTAGATGAAAGAACCCCACCATTAGTCAAAAATAAAGAACCTGTAGTAATGTTTACCCCTCCAGCATTTCCCACGGCTTCAGAATTAACTTGGCTGCTTGCAATACTGGGTATATCACTAGATTTTTCTCCATCTATTAAAATAGTATCGTTGGCAGTAATCTCAACAGAGCCAGCATTCCCTTGACCAAATGTGCTGGCTAAAATTCCTCCACCATTAGTCAAAGATAGAGAGCCAGTAGTGATGGTTACATCTCCCGCATTTCCTGTACCTCTTGTTCCCGCTGAAACTATTCCACCATCATTCAAAGATAGAGAACCGGTGGTGATGGTTACATCTCCAGCCTTTCCTACAGCATCTTCCCCAATCTCACTAGTGGCTCCACTTGGAAAATTGTCAGATTGTTCTCCATCAATAACAATATTATCAATAGCCGTAATTTCGACTGAACCCGCATCTCCTCGTCCAAATGTACTAACAGCAACTACTCCACCATTAGTCAAAGATAAAGAGTCTGTAGTAATAGTTACATCTCCTGCATCGCCCATAGCTTCAGAACCAACTTGACTTGTAACACCACTTGAAAAGCCCACAGAATTTTCTCCATCTATCAAGATATTATCACGAGCAGTAATATTAACTGAATTAGCATTTCCTTGTCCAAATGTACTAGCTGAAACTACACCTCCATTGGTTAAGGACAAAAAATTTGTATTAATGGCTATATCCCCCGCGTTTCCTATTGCGTCAATATTAACCTGAGCAATAATACCACTAGGAATTTCACTAGATTTTTCTCCATCAATAACAATATTGTTAGTAGCCGTAATCTCAATAGAACCAGCATTTCCTGGACCGAATGTACTAGCTAGAACTTCCCCTCCATTGGTCAGAGATAGAGAATCTGTAGTGATCCTTACTCCTCCAGCAGTACCTGTTCCTCTGATACTAGCTGAAATTATTCCTCCATCGGTCAAAGATAGAGAATCTGTAGTAATCCTTACTCCTTCAGAATTCCCTTCGGCTTCTGAATTAACTTCACTCGTAATACCGCTTGAAAAACCATTAGATTGTTGTCCATCAATTGTGACTTTATCACGAGCAGTAATATCCACTAATCCTGCATTACCTTGAGCAAAGGTACTAGCTGAGACTATTCCTCCATTAGTCAAAGACAAAGAACCTGTAGTAATAGTTACATCTTCAGCGTCTCCTACTGCGCCAAGATTAACTTGAGTTATAATCCCACTGGGAAGACCATCAGAATTCTCTCCATCAATTGAGATACTATTATTGGTGGTAATATTTACAGAACCTGCGTTACCTTGAGCAAAGGTGCTAGCAGAAACTACTCCTCCATTAGTCAAGGATAAAGAATCAGTAGTTATATTGACATTTCCAGCATTTCCTACAGCTTCAGAATTAATCTGAGTTGTAACACCACTGGGAAATCTCATAGAATTTTCCCCATCAATTGAGATACTATTATTAGCGGTAATATTTACAGAACCTGCGTTACCTTGAGCAAAGGTGCTAGCGGAAACTACTCCTCCATTAGTCAAGGATAAAGAATCGGTAGTGATATTGACATTTCCAGCATCTCCCTCAGCTTCAGAATTAACCTGGGTTGCAATACCACTGGGAATTTCACTAAATTGTTCTCCATCTATGAGAATACTATTATCAGCAGTAATGTTAATTGAACCTGCATCTCCTTGCCCAAATGTACTAGCTAAAACTTGTCCTCCATTATTGAGGGATAGAGAATTTGCATTAATAATTATGTCACCTGCATTTCCTATTGCTCTTGGATTAACTTGATTGGCAATAAAGCCGCCATCCACAGTTATATTTTCAATGGCATCGATAATGATGTTTCCTGCTTTAGCATTTGCAGAAGAAGAATCTGTTGCTATTCCCTCTTGTACATTTGTTCCAAATTCTCCTACTTCAAGATTCAAATTTCGAGTGTTAATTATAATATTTCCGCCACCTGCTCCACTGACATTAACATTTGCACCATTTATTAAATTTATATCTGCCTGGGCTACATTTTCTGGGAATGTCAAAGTACCATCATCATTTACGATGACTGTTTCTGCTTCTGATAAACCTCCTAGATTAATATTCCCTCCTCTTGCCGTAGCTTCGCCACCTTCAAAGCTAATATCACCACCGACTAACGTAAGATTTTCTCCTGGTCGAACTTCTAAGCCAACAAAATCCCCTGCATCATTTTGTACAAAAGAACGATTAATAATATTCCCTGGATTATCACGAAAATTCAAACCAATAGGAATATTAACCTCTAGTAATGGTGATCCTTGCGGATTACTAGCACTAAATTCAGTATTGCCTTCAAACAATAAACTATCTGCTGTACTCGCAAAAAATGAACCACCAAGATTTAGCCTGGCATTGTCGCCAAATATTATGCCGTTGGGATTAATTAGATATAGATTCGCTACACCATTAGCACCGAGGAAACCATCAATATTGGAAATATTGCTACCAGTTACTCGACTGAAAATATTGGCAACATCGTTAGCATTATTAAATACTGCCGAACCTAAAGTAGGGACAGAAAATTCATCAAAGCTATGAAAGAGATTATCGCCAATGCGATCGCCCTGCTCAATTGTAAAATCATTGCCATTCTGATTAACTATTGTTGATGTTGTTCCATCTTCTGTTACCTGCG
Organism: Cyanobacteria bacterium P01_F01_bin.143; assembly: GCA_039190385.1. Taxonomy (GTDB): domain Bacteria; phylum Cyanobacteriota; class Cyanobacteriia; order Cyanobacteriales; family Xenococcaceae; genus Xenococcus. The sequence goes on from JBCCYD010000010.1 coordinate 21,602, forward strand.
CCTTGGCAACTAGAGGGATAAAACAACCAAAGGTAGTCAAGAAAAAAAGCGATCGCGAAAGCCAAATTTTATACTGCATAATTCTCACTGATTATCATTTAAAAAGGACGGTAATTAATTGAGAAATATAAGCCATTCTCCTGTAAAGTTTCATCGCTATCGTCAACATCTATCAGGGGAATACCATAATCAAGCCGAGCGGTAAAATTATCTTCATCTCCCATTTTCCAACGCAGACCTAAACCTAAACCGATAAAAGTCTGATCTTCTGGATCTTCATCGTCGCTGGAATCCCAGCCTATGCCCAGATCAAGAAAAGGAGCGATTTGTAATAATCCATCTACTTCTTGTACCTTGAGAATCGGCAACCTTACCTCAGCCGAAGTAAACAATCCATTATCAGTTAAAATGGAATCCTGACGGTAACCTCTTACACTATCAGCTCCCCCAATACTAAATTGTTCTAGAGGAACTAAATTAGTTCCCGCCAATTGCAGATCTGAACGCAGAACCAATAAACTATTGGGTGATAAACGACGTACATATTGTCCCTGTCCTCGCCAAGCAAAAAAGCGACTATCTGGTAAAGGATTTTCGTTAAAAGTCGCGTCAAAAACATCTAATCCCACATTGAATTGCGATCGCACTGCGAAAACATAATCCAGATCCTTTTTTGTATATTCCTGATAAAACCTCAGAGCAGAGATCCGCGTTTCTCCATTGTTATTTGCGCCTGAGGAAAGAGGAAAATCGGCTCCTTGAAGTTGCGTTTTGCTTTCCTGACGAGTACCAGTTATTCCTAAAGCGAATTCTTTAGTAGGAGTACGTAAAATTGGATGACGCAAACCCACTTCGATGTTAAAAGAATCTCCTTCAATATCAAGGCGATCAAAAGGTTCTTCGACAACTTCCGTTTTATTAATTCCGCCAGCAAGACTGATAGTTGTATTATTAGCATTTAAGGGAATAAAATAACCTAAATCAATCTTGTTACTACCATCGGTGTTGGTATATTCGCCAAAAATGCGATCGCCGATACCAAATAAATTACCTTCAGTCAGACGAAGGCTTCTCCGCCAAGTACCCACACTAGGCGCACGACCATTATTTGTAATAATATCTACATCGAAAGAATCGGCTTCTAATATATTTATATCTAAAATACTCTCTTCTTGTCTTGAGCCAGCCGTTAATTCAGCAGCAAGATTTTGAACCAAAGGATCTAATTGTAATATTCGTAGTTCGTCTAATAATTCTTTTTGATTAAAAGGTTGCGATATTCCTTTCTCTAAACGACTCCGAACATAGCCTTCATTTAGCTTTGTTAAGCCTGTAATGTTAATCTGTACGATACTTCCTTCTACTATCTGAACTTTAACTACTGCGTCATTTTGAGAGAAGGTTTGATTAGCGGGAATGAACGCTCCAGAATTTATATAACAAGGCTCTTGACTTCCATTATCTTGACATCCTGCCGTGTATTTGTTTCTAATTTCTTCTTCAACTAATAGTAATTCTGAAAATGATAATGGTCTGTTAGTGTAATCTTTTACAACTTCTTGTAGCTCTTGATCGCTAAAAGTATTTTCACTATTGCCTTCAAACAAGAATTCTTTGACTGTTATAGTTCCAGGGATTTTGAGCTCTTCAGTGGGAGAAGGAATTTCGGCAGGATTTATTTCTAGAGGAATCTCTGGTTCAGGTTCAAGCTCTTGATTAGGTATTTCTAGCGGTTCTATTCCCCTAGGAGGAATCGGATTAGGAGCGCTAGGAACTTGAGTTAAAGTTTGTTTGGGAATTAATTTGATTGGAAACTGTTGGTGAGGAACTATTATTTCATCCAAATCTTGATCTTTAATATTGTCAGGAATCTTTCTTTTAGATAATGCGTCTTCTTGACTAGTCAGTAATAGTCCTGGGGTTAACGCGATCGCAGATATTAAATTAAACTTCCATCCATAGAATAAATTATTATTCATTACTTGTCTTGTAAATCCTCCTCACACAACCAAATCGCAGATTCTTGAAATTATTGAGAGTAAGCACAATGAATAATCTGGCTAGAATATTTTTTTTTAGAAAAGTTAACTTTAGCTATATTATTGAAACTTTGGCTTAACCCCTAAGTGTAACTTCGGAGATCACTTTGGTTTTTATGCAAAATCGGGAATACTGTAATACTTTGTAATAAAAAGAATGATGCTAATTTTAGAGGATTAGCCCAAAAGACATTGCTAGTAATAGAAACAAGGTTTATCGACGATGAAGTTGTAAGTTAACAAAACTTTAGCAAAAAGAGAGCTTAAAGAAAATTTTTGATTCTATTTAGCTCGAAGATTTTATAGTTCTAATATAGCTACCTATCAGTCAATTGTGATGCGACAGGTTTTTCCTTCCTTCTTCTCGATACTGTCCTTGGCAACTTTTAGTTGTTTATTTTCCACAGCTGCGATCGCGCAAATTACTGCTGACGGGACAACAGCAACTACTGTTAATCAAGTTGGCGATGATTTTACCATTGAGCAGGGCGATCTCATTGGAGATAATCTCTTTCATAGCTTTGATGAATTTTCTGTCCCTACATTAGGTTCAGCAATATTTAATAACGCTAACGATGTTGCTAATATTTTTAGCCGAGTAACTGGGAGTAATATTTCCAATATTGATGGAGTACTGGGTGCTAATAGAACAGCTAATTTCTATCTAATTAATCCTAATGGCATCATATTTGGCGACAATGCCCAATTGAATCTTGGCGGTTCGTTTTTTGCCAGTACCGCAGATAGTATATTATTTGACGGCAATGCAGAATTTAGTGCTATTAATTCGACCGCACCACCATTATTAGAAGTTAGTATTCCGATTGGTTTAAGTTTCAGAGATAATCCTGGGAATATAATTAATCGTTCTTTTGCACAAAATAGCACAGGTGATTTTGCTGGTTTAGAAGTTGCGCCAGGGCAAAATTTTACTTTAGTTGGAGGAAATATTAGCTTTGAAACTGGTCGAATTAAATCAAGGGGTGGAAAAATTGAATTAGGGGGGGTATTAGAAACAGGGATAGTTGGGATTAATAATGATGGGAGTTTGAACTTTCCTAAAGATGTAGAAAAAGTAGATATAAGTCTTATTAATGCTGCTGATGTTGATGTTCAGGGAACAGGAGGAGGAAACATTATAATTAATGCTCGCAATCTAACACTCGAAGCAGGATTTTTTGGTTTTAGTCGTATCAGATCAGGAATAGCACCTAATTCACATTCTTCTGAAGCTCAAGCTGGGGATATTAAGATCAATATTTCTGAGCATATAGCAATCGATGACAGCTTTATATCCAATCAGGTAGACTCAGGTGTCGGTAATGCAGGAAATGTGAGCATAATAACTAATTCCCTGTCTCTAACTAATGGAGGATTTATTGATGCGAGTACATTTGGTCAAGGGAATGGTGGTTCAGTAGATATTACAGCGACTGACACGATTTTTATTGATGGCGAAGATTTTAGTGGCTTTCCTAGTGGCGTTACAAGTGGGGTTGATTTAGGCGCAGTAGGAAATGCAGGAGATTTGGACATTGCCACTGGTTCTTTGTCTCTGAATAATGGAGGAAGAATTGGCTCTACTACATTTGGGCAAGGAAATTCTGGTTTTGTCAATATTACTGCCACAGACACCATTTCTATTGATGGTGAAGATTTTGGTGGTCTTCCTAGTGGAATTAGCAGCAGGGTTGATTTAGGCGCAGTGGGAGATGCTGGAGGGGTAAAGGTTACAACTAGTTCTTTGACTCTAACTAATGGAGGAACATTAGATTCCATTACATTTGGGCAAGGAAATGCTGGTTTTGTCAATATTACTGCCACAGATACCATTTCTATTGATGGGGAAAGTTTACTTGGCTTTTCTAGTGGTATTTTTAGTCAAGTTGATTTAGGCGCAGTCGGAGATGCTGGTGATGTAACCATTACTACTGGTTCTCTAAATTTGACCAATGGAGGAAGAATTGACTCTACTACATTTGGTCAAGGAAATGCTGGAGATATAAACATTGCGGCCACAGAGAAAATTTATATTAATAGTGAAATTTCAATATTTGGCTCTAGTAGCGGTGTAATTAGTCGAGTTGATTCAGCAGCCATCGGGGATGCTGGAAATATTAGTCTTACAACTGGTTCTTTGAATATAAATAATGGAGGATTGGTCGATTCTACTACTTTTGGTTTTGGCAATGCTGGTTCTGTAAATATTACTGCCACAGATACCATCACTATTGATAGCGAAAATTTCTTCTTAATTCCTAGTGGAGTTACTAGTCGAGTCGGGTTGGGAGCAATAGGCAACGCAGGTGATTTGGATATTTTCACAAATTCTTTATCCATAACCAATGGAGGAAGAGTTGACGCTACGACAGTAGGGCAGGGAAATGCTGGTTCAGTCCAAATTATTGCTAGCGATAATGTAATTATTGATGGCGAAGGGTTTGAACGTTTTCCTAGTGGTGTTCTTAGTCAGGTTGTTCCAGGAGCAGAAGGAGATGCTGGAAGTGTGACTATTACCACTCGCTCTCTGTCTCTAACTAATGGAGGATTAGTCGAAGTTAGTACATTTGGGCAAGGAAATGCTGGTTCAGTCCAAATCACTGCTAGCGATAGTATCACTATTGATGGCGAAAATTCAGATGGATTTGCTACTAGTGGAGTTAAAAGTCAGGTTACACCAGAAGCAGAAGGCAATAATGGAGATATTAGCATTATAACTACTTCTCTGTTTTTAAATGACGGAGGACAAGTGAATGCTAGTACAGCAGGTCAGGGGAATGCTGGGATAATTGAAATTAGTGCTAGTGACTCCATCAATATTAATGGTGAAAGTTCACAAGGCTTGCTGAGTGGCGTAATTGGTCAGGTTATTTTTGGCGCAGAAGGAGATGCCGAAGGCATTAAAATTACCACAGGTTCTTTGCATATAACTAATGGGGGAATAGTTTCAAGTAGTACAAGAGGAGAAGGGAGTGCTGGTTTAGTTGAGATTAAGGCTACTGATAAAATTGTAATTGATGGCGAGAGTTCTTTAGGTTTTTCCAGTAATATTTCAAGTCAAGTGAATCGAGGAGGAGTTGGAAATGCAGGTGGTGTGATCATCAACACTGATTCTCTTTCCCTGACTGATGGAGGACAAGTTTCAGCTGACACTAATGGGGAAGGAAATGCAGGTTTGGTGGAAATTATGGCCACTGATACTATCATTATTGATGGTGAACAGTCTAGTGGCGTTCCTAGTGGTGCTACTAGTCAGGTCAATCAAGGAGCCGAGGGAAATTCAGACGGTATTATCATTGATACTGCATCTCTATTTCTGACCAACGGAGGAGCCATCAATACTAGTATTTCTGGTCAGGGAAATGCAGGTATAGTAGAAATTACTGCTTCCGATACTATCACTATTGATGGTAAACAATCTGGTAGCATTCCTAGTGGTGCTACTAGTGTGGTTAGTCCAGGAGCATTAGGAAATGCCAGAGGTGTAACCATCATCACGGGTTCTCTGAATCTAACTAATGGAGGGTTGGTTTCAGCTACTACATTTGGTCAGGGAGATGCAGGGGATGTAACTATTAATGCCAGAGAATCAATTTTCATAAGTGATGTAACTGTTAATAATCGTAGTGGTATATTTGCTAACACATTCATTAATGATGGCAAGGCCGGGAGTGTGAACGTTTTTGCTGACCAACTAATTATTGATGATGGTGGAACTGTTGAAGTTGGGAGTGTTGATCTTTTGGATATTTTTCCTTCAGGTATCGGAGAAGCAGGAGATATTAATATAGAAGCTAATTCTCTCAGTTTAAGCAATGAAGCCAGAATTGATGCTGTTACTCAATCTGACACTGGAAATAATGCTAATATTACTCTCCAAATTGAAGATGATATTATTCTTCGAGATAGCAGCTTTATCTCAGCTAGAGCTCTTAACAACGCTGATGGCGGTAACTTAACTATCAATACAGAGTTTATAATTGCTTTTCCTAATCAGAATAATGATCTTATCGCCAATGCTAATCGAGGAAATGGAGGACGAATCGAAATTACTGCCCAGTCACTATTCGGGATTGAAGAAAGACTCTCTACTCCACCCAATCAAACCAATGACATAGATGCTAGTACGCAATTTGGTTTACAACAAGGTAGTGTTTTGTTCAATACTCCCAATCTTGATCCTACAAGTGGGTTATTAGAACTACCTGAAGCCGTTGGAGATCCAAGCGATCAAATTTCGCAAAACCCATGTGAGCAAGGAGTGGGAAGCGAATTTACTGTTACTGGAAAAGGAGGTTTACCATCAAATCCTAATGAAACTCTTAATAGTAATAGAGTCCGAGTCGGGTTAGTCGATCCAGTTTTGTCGCAACAGGAGGCAGAATTGAATTTAGATATAGAGAATCCCAATCAAGAAAAACTAAAACCAGCCGTTGTACCTGCCCAAGGATGGATATTCAATAATCAAGGTGAGGTAATGCTTACATCCTATAAAACTACAGATACAGAAATTAGACAGTCTCGGCAACACGATCCTCTCACTTGCTCTAGCAGACTATAACGCTAGTAATACTGATTCACATTGAACAATTGCTCTACAAACCTCAGCCCATGACTAAATCCATTAGTTCAGCTCTATATCTGACTTTTTCCTTGACTACATTTAGTTGTTTAATCCCTTACACTGTTGAAGCGCAAGTTACTGCTGACGGGACAACAGCAACGACTGTGAACCAAGTTGGCAATGACTTTACCATTGAACAGGGCGATCGCATTGGAGATAATCTCTTTCATAGTTTCGATGAATTTTCTATTCCCACATTAGGTTCAGCAGTATTTAATAACGCTAACAATGTTGCTAATATTTTTAGTCGGGTAACGGGTAGCAATATTTCCAATATTGATGGGTTACTAGGTGCTAATGGAACAGCTAATTTCTATCTAATTAATCCCAATGGAATTATCTTTGGCGAAAATGCCAGACTAAATCTTGGTGGTTCGTTTTTTGCCGGTACCGCAGATAGTATCTTATTTGAAGAGAATACAGAATTTAGTACCAGCAATCCTCAAGGACCACCGTTATTAGCAGTTAATATTCCCATTGGATTAAACTTTCGCGATAATCCAGAGGAAATAAGAAATCGTTCTTTTGTTCAAAATAGCACAGGTGATTTTGTTGGTTTAGAAGTTGCAACAGGTCAAAATCTTACTTTAGTTGGTGGAGATATCAACTTTGAAGTTGGAGCAGCAACGGCTAGAGATGGAAGTATTCAGCTAGGAGGAATATCTGAAGCAGGGACAGTTGGAATAAATAATGATGGGAGTTTAAACTTTTCTGGCAATATAGCTCAAGCAAATATAGACCTTAATAACACCGAGATAGATGTTAGTGGAACAGCTGGAGGAAACATTATTGTCAACGCCCGCAATATTGGGTTGAAAGATGGAGCATTCGTTACAGGAATCACCGAAGATTTTATATCTGGATCAGAAAACATCCAGGTTGGAAATATTACTATTATTGCCTTGGAAAATATCAATATAGACAATAGCCTTATCATAAATCAAGTTGATTTTGATCGAATCGGAAATACGGGTGATGTGAATATTACGACTGGTTCTCTTTCTCTTATAAATGGCGCAATTGTTGGAAATAATACGTTTGGGCAAGGAAATGCTGGTTCTGTAAAAATATTTGCTTCTGATAGTGTTCTTATTGATGGTAATAATTCTGACGGTATTTTTAGTGGCTTTATTAGTCGAGTTGGTCAAGGAGCAGATGGAAATGTTGGAGGGATCAGTATTAACGCAAATACTTTGTCTTTAAAGAATCAAGGGCAATTTGACACCAGGACATTTGGGCAAGGGAATGCAGGTCAGATAGAAATAAGTGCAATTTATTTAAGCGCTGTTAATGGTGCTGGAATTAATAGTAGTACTTTTGGACAAGGTGATGCAGGATCAATTGCAATTAATACTGATAATATCTTTTTAGATAATAGTTTTATCGTTAGTGGAGTAGGAGGAAATAATGCCAGTAATATAGAAATTGTCGGTAATGGAGGAAATATCGAAATAACTACAGGTTCCTTGAATGCTATTAATGGAAGTACAATCATCAGTAGTACTCTAGCGCAAGGAAATGCAGGGAACATTACAATTAGTGCGGAAGATGCAGTGCGGATTGCAGGGGCAAGTGATTTAGAAGCATCTGGACTAGGATTAACTTTTAGTGATTCTATTACTGCAATAAGCAGTGAAGTTTCACTTGAGGCTCAAGGTAATGGTGGAAATGTATATATTTCTGCAAGTAGTTTAAACATTGAAGATGGGGCTGGAATCAGTACAAATAACTTAGGAAATGGGATAGGCGGAAATATTAATCTTGATATTCGTGGTAATATTTTGCTCCAAGGATTTAGCCCATTACAAATTAATGATTCAGATTTTAACTTTCCCAGTAGTATTCAAACTACAACAGGAAATGCGTTACTGGGAGTCTTAAATAGTGGACAAGCTGGCAACATAAATATCAAGGCTAATTCATTGTTTATGAATGATAACAGTGTTGTTACTAGCTTTACTCAAGCTAAGCAAAATGCAGGTAATATTTTAATTCAAACTGACGATTTAGTTTCTCTCGATAATAGCTCTATTGGAAGTGCTGTTTTTCCAGGAGCAGAAGGAAATGGTGGCACGATAGATGTCAGAGCACAAACACTTAATTTAATATCTGGAGGAAGAATAGATGCTAAGGTTAATGGAGAATTTTTTAATCTTCCTGGTGGAATTGGAACAGGGGGAAATATTCTTATAAATGCTATTGACTCTGTAAATATTTCAGGATTCAGACCAGAAGGTCCCGAGATAGTCAATCCTCTTAACGTTTTTCAAACAGAATTAGTTGGCTTGGATTCTAGTGGTATTTTAGTCAGTACTCAAGCTGGTGTAATAGGGAAAGCAGGAACCATTAAAATTGATACTGGTACTTTGAACTTAACAGACAGTGGTATCATTGAAGCCTTAACTACTAATGCTGGAGATGCAGGAAGTATTAATATTAATGTTAATACTTTAAGTGCGACTAGTGGAGGACAGATTATTGGTAGTACTTTTAGCGAGGGGAAAGCAGGCAATATCATTATCAATAGCAAAAGTGAAATTAACCTCTCTGGTAGTGATCCTACCTTTGCTATGAGACTAGCAAAGCGTCCCAATATAATTACAAATCAAGGTGCAGACAGTGGAATTTTTGCTAACACAACATCAGAATCCACTGGAATTGGAGGAAGTATTATTATCTCGAATCCTCAAAATTTAAGTATTTCCGAAGGAGCAACAATTGCGGTTGATAGTGAAGGACAAGGAAATGGAGGGAGTGTATTTGTCTTAAACACTGATTTTTTATCCCTCGATCAAGGCTCTATTTCTGCTTCTACTGAATCAATAGAAGGCGGAAACATTACTCTTCAAATTAATAAGGATTTGCTATTAAGCAATAGCAGTAACATTTCCGCCAGAGCATCCAACGATGCAAATGGAGGTAATACAAACATTAATACCGAGTTATTAGTTGCTTTTCCTAATCAAAACAACGATATTATTGCCAATGCCAATCGAGGAAATGGAGGACGAATCGAAATTACTGCCCAGTCTCTATTTGGAATTGAAGAAAGACTTTCTACTCCACCCAATCAAACAAATGATATAGATGCTAGTACGCAATTTGGTTTACAACAAGGTAGTGTTTTGTTCAATACTCCCAATCTTGATCCTACAAGTGGGTTACTAGAACTACCTGAAGCTGTAGGTGATGCCTCAGATCAAATTTCACAAAACCCCTGTGAGCAAGGAGTAGGAAGTGAATTTACTGTTACTGGAAAAGGCGGTTCACCATCTAATCCTAATGAAACTCTTAATAGTAATAGAGTGCGAGTCGGATTGGTCGATCCAGTTTTGTCGCAACAGGAACAAGAATTGAACTTGGGTGTAAATAATATTAGTCCAGAAAAACTAAACTCAGCAGTTGTCCCTGTCCAAGGATGGATATTTAATGATCAAGGTGAAGTTATGCTGACATCCTATAAAACTACAGATACCGAAGTAGAACGCACTCCTCAAAAAATCCCCAGTAGTTGTTTAGTTCATTAATTCTCTCAATCCCTTATCCGAAAAGGAATTAGGCCAAAGATTAACAATAGTAAATTTATCACTAATAAACAGATATTGAATATAGTTTTTGTTCTACTATATAAATAGTATTTAAATTCAAGATAGATAAGCAAAAGTATTACTCTAACTGCAATACAAGAGATTTAGGTTTTTAATTCTATAGTTTGATTTGTACAAAATTATTTTGAGTAACTAGCAGATAAAGATGAGCAAAAGAAAACTGTCAATCAAGACAAAATTATACAAACTTCGTCAAAGATATTCGCCAATAATCATTTCTTTGTTGTTTATTGTCTCAATGACTATTTCGCCTGTAATTGCTCAGATATCTACTCCTAGTCCAGTTTCTCAAGCTCAAAAAAGTCCTAGAGATTTAGCAGCCGAAGCTAAAGAACTATTCAATAATGAGAAATTCCAAGATGCGAGTCAACGTTGGGAACAAACAGCTAATGCTTTTGCTGAATCCGAAGAAGAATTGAATCAAGCAATGGCATTAAGTAATCTTTCCCTAACTTATCAAAAACTAGGACAATGGCAAGACGCAGAGACTGCTATTCAAGAAAGTATAAATATATTAGACACTGCACCAGCAAATAGCCCTGTCTTAGCACAAACCCTAGATATTCAAGGTAATCTACAAAGAGAAACAGGAAAGACAGTAGAAGCACTTGATACTTGGAAAGAGGCAGCAAATATCTATGAGGAATTAGGAAAATCAGTAGCATTAGAACAAAACAAACTTAACCAAGTCCAAGTAATGCAGGATTTAGGTTTATATCCCCGTGCGTGTAAAACTTTACTAGGATTATTAGGAACTCCTTTTGAGGATCTAACATGTCCACCATTAGAATGGAAAATTACATTAAAGGAAAAAATTAAAAATCAAGAGAATAAATTCTCAGATAAAGAACAACAAATAGAAAAAACATTAACCTCTGAACAACTAGAGAAAAAGCTTCAGAAAATTCAAGAAAATTATATTTCTCTTGCAACAGTAGAGGAGTTGCGAATTCTTGGAGATGTTTTACGAGTTTTAGGGCAACAAGAATTATCAAAGATAGTTTTACATAATAGTTTGAATTTGGCGAAAAAATTAGACTCACATCAAAATATTGACAAAGTTAATACTGAAGGACTAATTTATCTTGATATGGGAAAAACTGCTCACTCTCTTACAAAGGAAGAAGTAGAACCAAGACGGAGCATACGAGTAAATAACGAAACACAAGCAATAGAGTTTTACGAGCAAGCAATTAAGATTTCTCCTGACTTAATTACTCGACAACAAGCGGAACTAAATCTACTTAGTTTGTTAATTCAAGCTGAGAAATGGTCAAAAGCTAAATCTTTATATGAAGATATTGAACCTCAATTCAAACTGTTAACTAATTCTAATGAGTCATCTTTTAAGCAGAGTGAAATTTTTGCTCAAATCAACTATGCAAATATTTTTATAAATCTATTAAACCCCGATAAACCTCAACCCCCAGATAAGTTTTCCATTCCTGAAATTCAGGAACTTGATAGCATCTTAGCTAATGCAACACAAAAAGCTCAAAAGTTAGGAGATATAAGGGCGGAAGCCTATGCATTGGGTAATCTTGGTAGATTACATGAACTTAACAGCATATTAAATAAATCAGAAAGAGAATTACTAACGGCAAAAGAATATACGACAAAGGCACTTGCTTTGGTGTCATCTTTTAATTCTCCTGATATTACTTATCAGTATTTATGGCAATTAGGGCGAATTCAAAAGCGCCAAGGAAATCTAGAAAAAGCCATTTCTGCTTACACAAAAGCTTATAATGCCTTAGAATCTATTCGAAAAGATATTATTAATATTAATTCAAGTGTGCAATTTTCTTTTCGAGACAATATTGAACCAATATATCGTCAACTAGTTGCATTAGATTTACTGTATGTTGAAACTTTAGAAAAAGCGAAAAACATATTGAAAGAAGAAGAAATACAAGAAGATATTATGAAAAGACTTGTGCAGGCAAGAAATGTAATCGAGTCTCTTCAAATCGCACAGTTAAATAATTTCTTCCTAGAACCTTGTGTTGAAGGTGATCCTCGGCAAATTGATG
>JBCCYD010000011.1:0-33562 GCA_039190385.1 Cyanobacteria bacterium P01_F01_bin.143
CAGTACGATTATCATTAAACAAAGGTTTTCCTGCAATCACCATTACATCAGGATAAGTTCCTTTACGATACTGAGGAATCCATAAACGCAAATCACTAGATTGTACATGATAGTTACTGCCCCGTAATGCAGTTTTCAAAATCACAATCAAGTTGATAATAATATTGTTATGCTCAATTGTTCCACCGCTCATAGGTACAATTTTCCCATCATGATATTCACTGCGAAACTCTCCTGTTTCCTCTAATTTGCGATATTCTTCAAGAGTATAAATTTTAGATTGAGATTGAACAAGCATGATGTTTTTTGATGGCCGAGAAAAATCTCTACTAACTGAATTGCTGACTACTAAATATAGTGGCAGTTTTTGAGTAAGATCGGCTAGAAAGTTTCTGAGACAAGTATCTAAATAGATAATTAGGAACTAAACTTATGGCTTTCCCGAAATTTCAACGCCCCAATATCATCATTCTTATGACTGATCAGCAAAGGGCAATTCAGCATTTTCCAGAAAAATGGGTAAAAAATAACCTGCCTAATCTAAATCGCCTTAAGCAAACAGGGATTACTTTCAAAAATGCCCAGGCTAGTACTTGCGCCTGTTCACCTTCTCGGGCTGTTCTCTGGACAGGATTGTATCCCGCAACTAATGGTGTTTTTCGGGTTCCAGCAACTCTTCAACCTACGCCCCGAAATCAAACAAATATTTTGGGGAATGTCTTAAAAACAGCAGGTTATCGGGTTGTCTATAAGGGCAAATGGGATCTATCAGACTCAACCTTTGATGATCCATCTAAGGATATCCCTCGCCTAAAACCCCTAACCCCTGAGCAACAACAAACGCTCCAAACTGAAGATAGTTCTATGCTGACCAACTGGCAATTTGATGGTTGGCTAGCCCCAGATTCTGGAACCAGTATTACTGATCGCGGACATGGTTTAAATACCCTGGGCGGAAGTTCTGCCAATAATGATGGTCGTTATGTAAATGGGCCCAGTTTATTGTCGAGCCAACAAACCGCGATCGAATTTCTTGCGGAAAATCAAAATCCAGAGCAACCTTTTTGCTTGATAGTTTCTTTGGTTGGGCCTCATGATGTTTGGGTTTATCCTGAGGTCTTTAACCAAGGACTGACAACTTTTCCCAGTGCCTTCGAGAATTATCAAGGATTTACCTTGCCAGAGAGTTATTACCAAGATGATTTGACCACCAAACCCTGGGCACAGAGTAATTTTTTGAACAAAGAAGGCGGTAAATTAAATGAAGAAGATGCTCTCAATTATGTTAAGTTCTACGCCTATTTACATACTTTGGCAGATGGACATTTTGGTCATGTAATGGATGCTATTAGTGATTCCTTGTGGGATAACACGATTGTGATTCGCCTTGCCGATCATGGTGAGATGGGCATGGCGCATAATGGTCTTAAGGAAAAGCAAAATACTGTCTATCGCGAAGCCTTGAATGTGCCCTTGATTTTTAGTAATCCAAAATGGATTAAGCAGGGAATTGAAGTTGATTCTTTGGTGGGGCTCGTTGATCTGGTGCCCACATTAGCTGCGATCGCGGGTCTCACACCAGAACAACAGCAAGAATTTGACTTTCAAGGGATCGATTTCTCCCAAACTTTACTCGACCCGTCCCATCCGACTCAAGAATCTTTACTATTTAGTTATGACGACGGTGTTAATGATACTAGCGTTTCTCCTCCTGGAACCATGAATGCCATTCGAGCTGTGCGAACAGCAGAGCGGAAATATGCAGTTTACTATGCTTCCCAAGACAATGACGGACAAGTTATCACATCTTCTAATTTTCAATACGAGCTCTATAACCTAAAAGATGATCCTCAAGAAATCACTAATCTACTTCCGGTCGGTGGCCTAGCATCCCCAGAAGCCTTAGCAGAACAAAAGCAACTGCATCAGTTGTTAACCGATAGAATGAGAGAAACCCAGACAACACCCAAAAATTGGGAAGAAACAATATAAATTACACTGATGACTGATGACTGATGACTGATAACTGTTAACTGATGAAGCGTCCGATATATCTAGATTGTCATGCCACAACTCCTGTGGATCAAAGAGTAGTAGAAGCCATGCTACCCTACTTTAGCGATCGCTTTGGCAATCCCAATAGCACAACACATCTCTATGGTTGGGAAGCCGAAACTGCCGTTAAGCAAGCCAGAACAATTATTGCGGGAGCAATTAATGCCACACCAGAAGAAATAATTTTTACCAGTGGTGCTACAGAAGCCAATAATTTAGCAATTAAAGGAGTCGCCGAAGCTTACTTTAATCAGGGAAAACACATTATTACCGTGGCCACAGAACATCGTGCCGTGCTCGATCCCTGTAAATATTTACAAACTCTGGGTTTTGAAATTACTTACTTGCCAGTACAATCGGATGGCTTAATCGATTTAGCGCAACTAAAGGCGGCCATTCGTTCTGAGACAATTTTAGTTTCAGTAATGGCAGCCAATAATGAAATAGGAGTTATTCAACCCCTAGAAGAAATTGGCCAGATTTGTCGAGAACAGGATGTGCTGTTTCATTCTGATGCCGCACAGGCGATCGCGAAGATCCCCCTTGATGTCCAGCAAATGAACCTAGACCTCATGTCTTTAACTGCTCATAAGGTCTATGGGCCCAAAGGAACTGGAGCCTTATATATTCGTCGTCGGCAGCGGCGAGTAAGTATTGCGCCCCAAATGCAAGGAGGAGGACAAGAAAACAATATTCGTTCGGGAACTTTATATACTCCCCAAATAGTAGGTTTTTCTAAGGCAATTGAATTAGGTCTTCAGCTAATGACATCAGAGCAAAAATATTTGTTAAATTTACGAGAAAAACTATGGTCGATCATCAATCAGTTATCAGGAATTTATCTGAATGGACATGCCACACAAAGACTCGCAGGCAATCTTAATGTTAGTGTTGCCGAGGTAGATGGCACAGCTTTGATCTCAGGTTTACAAGCGATCGCTGCGCTCTCTTCTGGCTCAGCTTGTTCTACGGCAAGTACCCAGCCATCCCATGTTTTAACGGCTTTAGGGAGAGAAAAGAAACTAGCTCAAGCCTCAATCCGTTTTGGGATAGGAAGATTTAACACGACCAGAGAAATCGAAACTGTAGGAAAAGCCTTAGTTTCAACCATCACAGCTTTGCGGCAAGAGAATGACTTACAGTTGGGATAGGCTATAAAATTAATCAAACACAAATTTTCTTGTCAAAAGTTATGCGCCAAGGTTATATTCAGGTTAAAATCTGGTAGGTAGCATCACTACAAACCCGTAGTCTAAAATTATCTAGCTACAACTAAAGCATGCAGCCACTGGCAGCTCTTGTTATTGTGTTCGACGAGACAACAAGCTAATCTTCCGCTACTCGTGTAGAGTCGCACCCCAAGGTATTATTATAAATTGATTTCCAATTTCACCTTTCACTGTGATGAGGTTGATCAGCCTGTGAAGCGAAGTTAGAAAATCCAAGATTTCCCCCAGCCAGAAAGGATTCTACTAACCCCCGCTAAGAATAGTTTCTATAATGATTGCTAAATCTAAACATATATGAAATTAAAATCTCCAGTCTACTTAGTTTTTTTTACAAATAAAAAATCTCATCGAACATCTCGGTGTCAGCAAAACTAATCAATCGAGAATTTGAGGAAAATTAATGCCAAAACAAATCATAATTGCCGAACAGCATCATATAGCTGCCGTTTTCTGGGAAGAACAAATACAAGAACTAGTTGTCGCTACAGGAACTCAACAAGTTAGTGATATTTTTCTGGGACTAGTAGAAAATGTCATTCCTGGAATTGATGCAGCATTTGTTAATATTGGTGACGCTGAGCGTAATGGTTTTATTCACGTTACAGATTTGGGTCCATTGCGTCTGAAAAAAAATGCCGCAGCCATTACCGAACTTTTAGCCCCTGATCAAAAAGCCTTGGTTCAGGTCATGAAGGAACCCACAGGAAATAAGGGTCCTCGTTTAACCGGAAATATTACTTTACCAGGACGCTATTTAGTCTTGATGCCCTATGGTAAAGGAGTTAAGCTATCTCGGCGAGTTCGTGATGAAAATGAGCGCAGTCGTTTGCGGGCTTTAGCAATTCTTATTAAACCACCAGGAATGGGTTTGTTGGTTCGGACTGAGGCAGAAGGAAAAGCCGAAGAAGCAATCATGGAAGATCTCGAACTGTTGCAGAAACAGTGGGAATCGATTCAAGAGCAAGCTAGCTATAGTCCCCCGCCCGCATTGCTTAATCGGGATGATGATTTTATCCAAAAAGTTTTACGGGATATGTATTCTGCCGATGTTAATACCATCGTGACGGATTCTCAAGCTGGGATGAAACGAGTTAAACAACATCTCAGTAATTGGAGTGGTGGGCGTTCTCCCCAAGGGGTATTTGTTGATTATCATCGAGAAACTCAGCCAATTCTTGAATATTTCCGCGTTAATGCCGCGATTCGTGAAGCTCTTAAGCCTAGGGTAGAATTGCCTTCTGGTGGTTACATTATTATTGAACCGACTGAAGCTTTGACAGTAATTGATGTCAACTCAGGTTCTTTTACTCGTTCGGCAACAGCAAGAGAAACTGTATTATGGACAAATCGCGAAGCTGCAACAGAAATTGCTCGTCAATTACGCTTGCGGAATATTGGTGGTGTAATTGTGGTCGATTTCATCGATATGGATACGAACCCCGATCGCCTAAAATTGTTAGAACATTTTAATAATGCACTGCGAGGAGATAAAGCTCGACCCCAAATTGCCCAACTTTCGGAACTGGGTTTGGTTGAGTTGACTCGGAAGCGTCAAGGAAAAAATATTTACGAATTGTTTGGTCAAGCTTGTAATACCTGTGGTGGTTTGGGCAATCTAGCTCATTTACCAGGAACAACTCAAGGGGAGGCCTTAGAAACTGTGCCTCTGATCCCAGCAGCAGCGATCTCGACTCCTCAGGTTACCGAACGTGAACGGAAAATAATTAATTCTCCTTCCGATACAGATTATGATCGCAATCCCTATCAATTGGATTTGGCCAACCATCCCAATTACCAAGAACAAGGTGGCGCTGCCAATAATCGTCGTCGTCGTCGTCGCCGCAATGAAATCTCTCTCAAAGAGGATGTTAACGAATCAGAAGTTACAGTAATCAGTTCTCGCGAACGAGATTCTGAGCGGTCTAGCGATCGCTATCCGGAAGAACGCAAGACTAGGATTCCTTCTCGGCGAGCACCACGGGAAGAAGTTCCTTTGGAAAAAGTTGTTGTGGAAATGACTGAATTCGAACAAGAAATTTACGCTTTGATGGGTGTATCACCTTTAGTTCGTTTAGAACAAGAATTCAAAGATTCTAAATCGGTTTTGGTTTATGTAAGTAAACCAGGAGAAACCCTAGAATTAGAAACAGAAACTAAGGAATCAGTTGCCACTGCTGAGCCAGTTACTGAATCGAAAGAGCTGGTTCTTAAACCAACCGCGACGGTTATTACTCAATCTTCGATCCTTGATACGCTCGAAGCAATTACCGAAGAGCCAGATCCAGAGGAACCCATAGTTGCCGAATCAATTTCTGGTACTGAAGCAACTGAAGAAGAACCCCTTGCCCAAAACCCAGAAGAAACTCCAGAAGAAACCCCAGCGGAAACTCCGAATCCTCGTCGTCGTCGTCGCCGTCGTTCTTCTGCACAAAAAGAGGTCACTGTTTGACCATTGATCATTAAACATTGAACATTGACCATTGAACATTAAACATTGACCATTGAACATTGAATATTCTTTACTTTCTGAATGGGGAGAACGAGATATTTTGGTAGCTGGCGTAGATGAGGTGGGGCGTGGAGCTTTATTTGGCTCGGTAGTCGCGGCGGCGGTAGTTCTGCCTTTATCTCAGTTATCAAAGTTACATTCAATTGGAGTTCGCGATAGTAAAAAATTATCGCCGAAGAAAAGGGAGCAGCTTGTTGAACCGATAAACGCGATCGCGTCGGGAACTCATGTTAGTTACAGCACTGTCGAGGAGATCGACCAACTTAATATCTTGCAAGCTTCTTTATTGGCAATGCAGCGAGCTGTCTTAGCTCTTGATCCTGTTCCCGATATTTGTTTGGTAGATGGTAAGTTCGCCATACCCAATTTATCCTTGCCGCAAAAAACAATTATCCAAGGCGATCGCAAATCCTTAGCTATTGCCGCCGCGAGTATTCTGGCAAAAGTATGGCGGGATAATTTGATTATCGATTTAGCCTCGCAATATCCAGAATATGATCTAGCAGCTAATAAAGGTTATCCAACAAAAAAACATCGTCTTGCCATAGAAAAATATGGTATTTCTCATTATCATCGAAAATCATTTAAATTGAAATCATGATTTAGTGTTTTTGTCTTGGGCGATCGCAAATTTTGAGCAAGTAATAAAACTTTAATGTCTACTCAAGATTCCGCCCAATGCATCTATGACGATTAGATTGATATTGTTAACTCCATGTAATATCTGCGATCTCGCTTTTCCTTTTGGCGTAATCTGGTAATGCTAAACCAGTAATGATTCATTAAATAAACCGTGGTAGTAGGTCAACAAATGTTAATTGTTTTCGATTAATTGTTCAATAACAGATAATTTACCTGTACCCTATAGTCTGTATAACCTGTAACCGTTACCAGCATATGTCTCTCACTCTTTCAAAAGATCAACAAGAACTGTTTGAACGTAGCTTACAGAACATTGAAAACGCTGAAAGTTTGTTTGCGGAGGCACAAAGCTTATTTCCCGACTTTGAACCTGATATTACAGGAATTAAACAACAACTCAAGAGTCCTTTTTCAATTTTTATCTGCGGCGAATTTAATGCAGGGAAGTCCAGTTTACTCAATCGCTTAGGTGAAGAGAAAATAGCACCCGTGGGCATCCTACCCACCACCAAAGAAATCGAATCCTATAATCCAGCAGGTTTAGGTGGGCTAGTCTTCATCGATAGTCCTGGTACCAACTCCATCATCGAGCAGCATCAAGAATTAACTGAAAATTATCTCAAACAAGCAGATATTATTTTATTTCTGACTTCGATCGAACGACCTTTAAGTAAATCCGAACAAGATTTTTTGACCATTGTCGACAATACCTGGGCGCGCAAAGTAATTGTGGGAGTTAACAAAATTGATTTAGCAACTCCAGAAGAAGTAGACCAAGTAACAAATTACATTGCCGAAGGTTTAAGCAATATTTTTACCGAGGCTCCGCCCATATTTCCCATCTCTTCACACTCGGGGGCTGGCATGGATGAATTTAAAGGTTTTTTGGCTTCATTCCTAGCAGAAAAAGAAAGAATGAAATTAAAACTTCAAGGTCCACAGAACTCTTTGTTGGTTTATCTAGGAAAATTAGTCGAGAAGAATCAAACTATCCGAGAAAAATTACAAGCAGAAAAAGCGACTTTTGATCGTAGTATACGCAGGATTAATGAAAGAGTAGAAGAATATAAAATGATGTTCGGGATATTTCAGAGCAACATCGAAAATCTCTTTCGTAATTTAACCTATGCCATTTACAAAATTATTGATAATAAACTTAATTTCGTGGCTGTTGCTAGAAAAAGAATTACCAATGAAGATGATGGCTTAGAAGAAAAATTGGCTACAGCAATTAAAGAAGTTCAGTTAGACAAAAATCTCCAGGATATTTTTAAAGAAGCAACTACAACTTTTTTGCAATATCGCGATCGCATTATTCGAGAAACCACAGAAGATATTGCCACAACAATTAATCTCGATCAAGATCAACTGACGATTCCTATCTTAGAAAGCGATGCTGTTGATATTAAAACAATGTCAGAAAATATTAAAGCAGCAGCTGATCAAGGCTTAAACAATAGTGGAAAATTAGGCATGTTCGCGATCGCAACTGGTTTTGGGGGACAGATTCTATTTACCGCAGCTTCTTTAGATGCTTCAGCATTTGTTCTTTCTGCAATTTTTGGAGTACTTAGTTTTAATGCCTTACCCAGACAAAATAAAAAGTTGAAAACAGAATTAGAAACAACTTTTCTCGAATTAAAACAAAATTATACCGATACTCTGTGGAAAGCCTTGGCTACAGAATTGAATGAATCTCTAGCAAAAGTTATGGAAGTAATTAAACCTCAGCAAGAAGAGCTGGAAACTAAAATAAAACTTGCGGCTTCTATTGAAGAAAAAATTGCTAGTAATAAAGCAGACATCAATAAAATCCTCACAGAATTAGAGCAATTGTCTTAAACTGTATTTACGATTTTTGTAGAGACGTGTCGGCGACACGTCTGTACGGCGACACGTCTCTACCTTACGTGCATCGATATTAATTGTGCTTGAAAAACAAAGGAAATATACAACCACAGGAATTATTTTACAAGGTTTGACCTTAAACGAAAGCGATCGCCTCGTCAAAGTTCTCACCCCTGACTATGGATTAATCTCTGCTACCGCACCAGGAGCCAAGAAATATAAATCACGCTTGCGCGGCAGAACAGAATTATTTGTAATCAATAAGTTACTAATTATTAAAGGACGCTCCCTCGATAAAATTATTCAAGCCGATACGCTCTATACCTATCCAGGATTGAGTAAGGATTTGGGAAAATTAGCCGCAGCTCAATATTTAGCAGAATTGGCTCTCTATTTGGCAGTGGATGAGCAGCCTCAAGCAGAATTATACGAATTACTAAACGAGCATCTGCGTCGTATCGAACAGTTGAAATCGCAAACCAATGTTTATCCCTATTTAGCCCAAGCCGTATTTCATATTTTGGCGATCGCGGGAATTGCGCCTCAGGTTCATGCTTGTTGCCTCACACAGCAACCATTAGAAATTGCATCTCTTAATACTGATTGGCGCGGTGGCTTGAGTTTTGAGCAGGGGGGACTTGTCAATATATTAGGTCAAACCAATCAAGCTACAGAAGAGAGTCCCAACAATTACGAAACATCTTTCGTTGTCAATCATAAGATTAATGCTGTGGAATTAGGGATCATGCAATCTCTAAATGAAAAATCTTTACCCCAAATTTCTGAGATTATTCCACCTCAATTAGCAGGACTTTCAGTAGATGCGGCCTGGGTCAGAATCGAGAAAATTTTACGGCAATATATTCAACATCATTTAGGAAAATCGATTCGTTCTGCCGATTTAGTGGATAATCTATACTTAGTGGAATTTTAATTTGAAGGCAGATGGCAGAAGGCAGATGGCAGAAGGAAAAAGAAATAGATGATATTCAGGGATTTTTGCCTGTACTGCAAAATAGTCAGTTTTTGATTTTATGGGGTGGTCAGATATTTTCCCAATTGGCAGACAAAATCTATTTGGTGTTAACGATCGCGATTGTTGCCAGTAGTTTTCAGATCCTGGGGCGGCCTATCAGTCTTTGGGTTTCACCGATTACGATCGCCTTTACCATTCCTGCGGTGTTATTTGGTTCTTTAGCGGGGGTTTACGTCGATCGCTGGGCCAAAAAATCGGTGTTAGTTTTTTCTAATTTATTTCGTGGGGCCTTTGTCCTAACTTTGCCAATTTTATTATGGTTAGCTCAAGAGAAATTTTTAACAAGTCAGATTTCTTTGGGGTTCTTTCTCCTACTCACAATCACTTTTTTGGTTTCTACTTTGACGCAATTTTTTGCTCCCGCAGAACAAGCAGCAATTCCTCTGCTAGTACCGAAAAAGGATTTATTAGCAGCCAATTCTATTTATACCACCACCATCATGGCATTGCTAATTGTGGGCTTTGCCGTGGGAGAACCTTTATTAGATATAGCAGATCATCTTGTTGGCAGTTGGGGGTTTGCGGATGATATTGGTAAAGAAATCCTCGTGGGTGGAGCTTACGTGATCGCAGGATTGATTTTGATGGGACTAAAAATAGAGCATGATCAATGTCACCAAAGTTCCGAAAATGATCATCCTTGGCAAGATATAAAAGAAGGTATTCAATATCTCAAGACCAATCTTCGAGTTCGCAATGCCCTAATTCAATTAATTATTCTATTTTCAATTTTTGCGGCTTTAGTGGTTTTAGCGGTGAGTTTGGCTGATAAGATTCCCGAAATAGAAGCTGATGAATTTGGTTTTCTCTTAGCGGCCACGGGAGTTGGCATGGGTGCGAGTGCAGCGGTGATTGGTAATTTGGGTTCAAGATTTTCTAATGCTCAGCTTAGTTTTTGTGGTTCGATAGGGATTGCTTTTTCCCTTGCTGGTTTATCTTATGCCACGGGAAATCTTTGGTTGGCCTTAACTATGAGCGTTTTAGCAGGAGCCTCCGCTGCTTTAATTGGTGTGCCGATGCAAACTACGATTCAGTCGGAAACGCCTCCTGATATGCGAGGTAAGGTTTTTGGCTTACAAAATAATGCGGTGAATATTGCTCTGTCTTTACCTTTGGTTTTGGCCGCCCAAGCTGAAGCTTTTTTTGGCTTGGAATTAGTAATTCTTGGTTTGGCGGCGATCGCTTTACTCGGTGGAGTGATCACTCGCTATCTTTCTCGTTAAAGATAAAAACCTTTTGCCATCTGCCATCTGCCTTATTTTAATTATCCCATTCAATCTTCCACATCGAGAATCCTTTTTGCTTCTGCCATCGATACCCGCTCCCCAGGATTCTCAATGCGATCAAGCGCCAGATAAGTATCTTCCATTTCTTCAAGGTAACGAAGAAGTGCTTGCTTTATATAGAAGCTTTTAGATCTTCCCGTCTTGGTAGCTAGAGAAGTAAGTCTTTGATTTAATTCTTCTTGAAGTCGAACAGCAACTGTATTTGAACTCATTCTTTGCCCTTTTGGACTTATTTGTATAACAAGTATAACAAGTTTGACAAATTGAATATCAACTTCTCTAAAAATCTAAAATAATCAGAGCTGAGATTAAATTTCTAAGAAATGTTATATTAATTTTTATAAAGTAATGTAACTAAGTTAAGGAATAATTATCGTTATGGCCTCCGAAATACCCGATTTCATAAAAGTTTGGTCGCAATTTGCCCATCCTTTATTTATGTGGGTATTATTTGGCTTATTTTTTTACGCATTGTATTCGGGATTTCAGAGCCGTCGGATTCGTACTGCCCGTAAAGATGTTCGCAAAACCTTAGTGAAGAAAAAGTTTCGCTTCAAACATCATACAATAGGCTCGCTTATTTTGGTGCTGATGGTTGTGGGAACTGTTGGGGGGATGGCCGTGACTTATATTAATAATGGGAAGTTATTTGTTACTGCACATTTGGTAGTTGGGTTAATCATGACTAGCGCGATCGCGATCGCCACAGCCTTAGTTCCTTATATGCAAAAAGGAAACAACTTCGCACGGATTACACATATTGGTATTAATCTTGTTTTATTGGGACTTTTCGGTTGGGAAACCGTAACGGGAATGGAAATTCTATCTTCAATAATCGACAGAATGTAAAGGAAAACGGAGCACCATCGCATCAAACTATGGATAGTAAAGACTTAGGGAAATATATTGAAGCAACCAATGGGATGTCCAAGCCCTGGCTGTTGCTACAGTTAAGGCTTAAAAAACTAGAGGAAGAAAAAGACAGCCTTGATAAACATGAATATTTAGAAAAAGTACAAGATATTCACGAGGATCTGATGAAATTAGGTCAATGGTGGCGAGGGATCGAAGGAGAAGTCTTTGGGAAATAGGTAGTCGTGTTAACAAACTATAGGTTATAACTGTGGGGTTTTCGGTTCTAGATTTTTTATCAGAACTACTATCTTTAACGCTTAATAATAAACGCGGCTTTAAACATGGAACCCAACGATACTATCTTGTTAGCAGAGCTAATTGAACTTAATGGTTCATCTCCCATAGAAGTGACAATTTCTGGAGAAATTGGCGATAACCCAGATGTTGATCCGAATGACGATGTCGATTTGTATGAGATTAATCTTATTGCGGACGATGTTGTTTCTCTTGATATTGATGCTCGGTCAATCGATTCTAATCTCAATCCTGTTTTAACTGTCTTTGACGTTGAGGGAAATCTAAGACTTCAGAACGATAATATTCGTGTCGATGGCGTTATCGATTTCGACTCATTTCTCAACGCTACCGTACTTCAAGATGGCACTTTTTATGTCGGGGTTAGTAGTGCTCGTAATCTGAGCTACGATCCAACTATTGCAGGAAGTGGTTCGGGAAATACTTCTGGAATCTATGATCTGACATTTACTGTAGAAAGAGAAGTTGAGACGACCGAACCCAACGATATCATTTCTTCGGCCGAAGTGATTGAGCTTGATCGCACTTCTCCAACAGAGATTACTGCTGAGATTGGAGACAATCCAGACGTTGACCCGAACAACGATGTCGATCTGTACGAAATTAGTCTGGCTGCTGGGGATATTGTATCTATCGATATTGATGCTCAAGTAATTGATTCTGATCTCAATTCTGTCCTGACCATATTTGATGCTGATGGGGAGTTGCTATTTCAGAATAATAATACCCTTGTAGATGATGGGGTAATTAGTCTGGACTCTTTTCAGCAATTTACCGCCCCAGTCGATGCTAATTACTATGTTGGGGTTAGTAGTTCTAGTAACCTAAACTATGACCCAAATCTGGCAGACAGTGGAGTTGGCAACAGCTCTGGAGTCTATGAGTTGACATTGACTCTAGAATCTGAACCTGAGACGACCGAACCCAACGACACTATCTTATTAGCTGAGGTTATTGAACTTGATAGTGCAACTCCTGTCACAATTGATGGAGAAATTGGGGATAACCCAGATGTTGATCCGGACAATGATGTCGATTTGTACGAAATTAGTCTGGCTGCTGGAGATATTGTCTCTATCGATATTGATGCTCAAGTAATTGATTCTGATCTCAATTCTGTCCTGACCATATTTGATGCTGATGGGGAGTTGCTGTTTCAGAATAATAATACTGTTGCAGATAATGGAGTTATTAGTCTGGACTCTTTTCTCCCATTCACCGCACCGGAAGATGCTAATTACTATGTTGGGGTTAGTAGTTCTAGTAACCTAAACTATGATCCAAATCTGGCAGACAGTGGAGTTGGTAACAGCTCTGGAGTCTATGAGCTAACATTGACTCTAGAATCTGAACCTGAGATTGGTGAACCCAACGATATCATTTCTTCGGCCGAAGTGGTTGAGCTTGATAGTACAACTCCTGTCTCAATTGATGGAGAAATTGGGGATAACCCAGATGTTGATGCGACTAATGATGTCGATCTATTTGCAGTTGAACTGAATGCTGGAGATACGATACTCGCAGATATTAATGCCGAGATAAATGATTCTGAACTGGACTCGGTCTTAACTATCTTTGGTGCTAATGGTAATGTGCTGGTTCAGAATGATGATAATTCTTTTGAGGATTTTAGTGAACCTGACTCTTTTCAGCAATTTACGGCACTGCTTAATGGAACTTACTATATCGGGGTGAGTAGTTCTGAGAACCTAGAATATGATCCGACTGAGGCCGATAGCGGTGTGGGAGATAGTTCTGGGGTTTATGAGCTGGTATTAACTTACCAAGAATCAGAGAACGAAAATCCTTTTTACAGTGAGCCGAATGATACTATCTTGTTAGCCGACTCGGTTGAACTTGATGCGGCAGAACCTGTCGTTATTTTTGGTGAAATTGGCGATAACACAACTTTAGAATCACCGGATAATGATGTCGATTTGTTTGCAGTTGAACTGAGTGAAGGCGCTAATTTATCGCTCAATCTTGATGCGGAAGCGGCTGGCTCTAGCCTTAACTCTGTCTTGACTATCTTTGATGCTGATGGTGAGTTGCTGCGGCAAAACGATGATAATTCTTTTGAGGATTTTACTGAGCTAGATTCATTTTTAGACTTTACTGCTCCGGTCGATGGTACTTACTATGTGGGTGTTAGCAGTTCCGAGAACCTCGAATATGATCCGACTGAGGCCGATAGCGGTGTGGGAGATAGTTCGGGAAGTTATAGTTTGGAGCTGACTCTGACTCTTGATGAGAATCTTTTCGATACTCCGATTACTCGTTTCCAGAACAGCGATCGCCCTGGGACATATTTATTTGCTGGGCCAGAGGAAAGCGAAGGAATTCGTGATAATTTTCCTAATTTTGAGGAGGAAGGTGTTGCTTTTCAAGTGGCAACTGAACCAGGAGATGATTTGATTCGGTTCAATCGGTTTCAAAACTCAGATGTTCCTGGCACTTATCTTTATGCTGGGGAAGAGGAAAGTATCAGTATTCGGGCTAATTTTCCCCAATTTATTGAGGAGGGTATCGCTTTTTATACTTACAATGGTTCGTCTGATGTTGGGGAGGATTTTTATCGTTTCCAAAATCTAGCTGTTCCTGGTACTTATATCTTTGTCGCCGGCGAAGAAAGATTGAATATCCTGGCTAATTTCCCTGATTTTGAGGAGGAAGGTGTTGCTTTTAAGGTCGAAATTTAATTAGTCCTGAAAAAAACAAAATCAAGATATAATGAGAAATTGTGTCGAATTAAAAGTCATCTATGCCCAAGATTAAAACGAAGAAATCAGCTGCCAAGCGTTTTCGCATCACTGGTAGTGGCAAAAAAATTGTCCGTCGTAAAGCCTTTAAGAATCATTTGTTGGAGCGCAAAAGTAAGGAGAGAACTCGTCGTCGTCTTTCCAATTCTACTTTAGTTCATGAGGCTGATGAGAAAAACGTCCGCTTAATGATGCCTTATAGCTAAATTGGTTCGAGATGCGTCGTCATTTTTTAATGAGATAGGTTATCTGTTTAACTTTATATAGATTCTAGTAATTATGCCCAGAATAAAAAGAGGGAACGTCGCCCGTAAACGTCGTAAAAAAATTCTTAAACTAGCTAAAGGGTTTCGTGGTTCTCACTCCAAGCTATTTCGGACTGCTAACCAGCAGGTAATGAAGGCTTTACGCAATTCTTACCGCGATCGCCGTAAACGCAAACGTGATTTTCGCCGTTTATGGATTACGCGCATTAACGCCGCTGCAAGAACAGAAGGTTTAAGTTATAGCCAACTTACAGGGAAACTCAAGAAAGCTAATATTGGTCTTAATCGCAAAATGCTAGCTCAGTTAGCAATGCTCGATCCTCAAGCTTTTTCTCAGGTTGTTGATCTTGCTAAAAAAGCAGATTAAGAGCTCTCCGCAAAAATCAATTTCAGCTCGGTTTCTCCCAGATGCCGAGTTTTGTGTTTTTAGAAAAAAATAATCCAGTCTCCTGAAACTTCTGCGATCGCGTTATTCGGCAAACTAGAAGTTCGACTTTTATTCGGTGCCGATATTAAGTGACAAACAGCTTCTATCTGGGCAAAATTAGGCTGCTGTTGAATGATTTGCGGCAGAAACTGACGAATAATCCGACGTTGCAAAGCTAAAGAGATGGTTTGTAATTCTTGACGATTTAACTTATTTTCTGTGGGATGTTTGACTTTTGTTAATAGCTCGGTAGCTACAATCTCTAAATATTCGGCATCGGCTCTTAATAATTCAGCAGTTTGAACTAAAGAATTTTCGACTTGAGGATTAAAATTATCTTTTAAATAGGGAATTAAATGACCTCGAATCCGATTTCTGGCATATTTATTATTTTCGTTAGCAACATCAAACCAAATAGGCAGATCCAATTCTTGGCAAAACTCTAATGTTTCGGAACGAGTAAAATTTAGGATTGGTCGAATTAATTGAATCTCCGGAGTTAGGGCTCGTTGCCAACCTAAAGAACTTAGGCCATCGGCTCCTGCTCCGCGAATTAAGTTATATAAAAAAGTCTCTGCGCGATCGCTTTTGGTATGACCTGTGACGATATAGGGAAAATTATTTTCCTGAGCAATTTCAATTAAAGCTTGATAGCGCCATTTCCTAGCAGCAGCTTCGGTTTCCTTGAGATTTTGAGCTTGTTTCAGATAGAAGGTTGTTGACCAAGATTCACTAATTTTTTGCACATGTTCCGCAATACCTATATCCGTCGCCCAGTTATGATCGCAATGCGCGATCGCAATCTGCCATTGCCATTTTGGTTGTAAATCTAAGAGCAATCGACTGACGCAAAGAGAATCTTGTCCCCCAGAAACTGCAACTAAGATACGACTTGATTTTGGTAAAAGATGCCGATCTCGCAAAGTTTGATGCAACTTGGCATGGAAATTCGTCCAAATATTTTGGTGAACCATAGATATTTTTCACATCGCTAAACAATTCAGTCATCAAATGTTTAATACTCAATGGTCAATGTTTAATGGTTAATGCTCAATGGTCAATGTTTAATGGTTAATGCTCAATGTTCAATGTTTAATGGTCATTTCGTTTCCTGGTTTCGCAAAGATCATTCTACCGGCTGAAGTTTGTAGAGAGGAAGTCACAATTACTTGAATTTCTCCGCCAACATAGTTATGGCCTTCATCGACAACTACCATCGTGCCATCATCAAGATAGCCAATACCCTGTTGTGGTTCTTTGCCTTGTTTGATAATTTTCAGATCCAAGTTATCTCCTGGCAAATAGAGAGGACGCAAGGACTGAGCCAAATCATTAACATTGAGAATTGAAACTCCCTGTAAATTAGCAACTTTACTCAGGTTGTAATCATTAGTTAGCAAAATACCGTTAATTTCTTGAGTCAAAAGAACTAATTTAGCATCTACCGTATCAAGCTCTTCATAATTGGTATCGCGAATAATGATTCTTTCGGGAAAATCGCCTTGAATACGATTAAGAATATCTAAACCTCTTCTGCCGCGAATTCGTTTTTGATCGTTGCTATTGTCTGCTAAATTTTGCAATTCTTGTAAAACAAACTTGGGTACTATAATATTTCCTTCGAGAAATCCTGTTTTTAATAGAGACTCGATTCTGCCATCAATAATGCAACTAGTATCGAGGATTTTACTAGATATTGCTTCTAGGGTTCCTTCTGCAACCAGGATGCTTTCTAGGCTACCAGGATTGATTAGCCGTAAGAAAGTTCTACCGTGGGTATCTGCCAGACTAATTCCCATATAGGAGAACATGACACTGCCCATAATCGCGATCGCGGGTTTAACGAAACTTAACTCATTGGGGATTGGCAGCAAGAACATGGGAGCCAACATCAAGTTCGCAATCAACAAACCCATAGCCAGACCGATCGCCCTGGTGATAATAACTTCAATGGGAGTTGTGCTGACTTGTTTTTCCAAACGTCGATAGGTAGTTTGAACCGCAACCCCAATTCCCAAACCAATAATTGCTGCAAACCCTGCGAGGGTAAAACGAAGTGCGGAAATATTAGACACTTCCATGAGAATGTCTTGGGGGAGTAGTCGCAGACTATCAAACCCGATGTTGATTGCTGCGACGACACAAATGATGATTATGATGGCATCAACCATAATAGTAGCGAGGGAAGTATTTATGAATAGATATATTATTCCACTTTAATCAATTTTGAGAAAGTCTTGAGGATTCAATCGTAGTTCTTAATATTTTTAGCTTTGAGAGATTTAGTACGACAAGTCTATTGATGACGACATCATTAAAATAAATTGAATAAGTTGTGGAAATGCGATCGCTCAAGACAAAAGGGGAGATTCGGAGTAGATGGCAAATATACTCTAATCAAATATTTCCTTGGTGACTTTTTGCAACATTTGTAAACCTTTGAGGCTGCCTTTGATTAATCTGATTGCGGCTATGGGTTGTCGTAACATTGAGATTATCATCGGGATTGTTTGGAGTTGACCATCTTGATTAATTGCCTGATTTAAATCGGGAAGATCGTGGTGAATATCATCACTGACTATTCTGAGAATTGCTACCGATATTCCTTGAGATTTTAGGGTTTGGAGATAAGTAAATCCTTCCATGTCAACTACTGTTGCGGGATAGGTTTTCGCTAGAGATTGCTTTTCTGTGGCGGAATAGATAACGCGATCGCTGGTTAAGGCGGTGACTAAGTGTATTTTGGATTTTAATTGGTTTTTGAGGGTCGTGGTTAATTCTTCATCTGTGGTGAGGCTCAAATTATCTTTAATACAGGATTTGTATAAGATAAGGTCCCCAACAGAATGTTCAGGGGATAAACTCCCACAAAGTCCCATTATTAGAACTTTTTGCGGTTGCGATTTGTCAAGAAATTGCTGACTTTCCCATATTTGATTGGCATTTTTTTCTCCAATGGGAATGGGGATGATTTTTGGCAGATTTCCTAACTGAGCTGAAATTTTAGTTTTTTTTAGTCCTTGTTTGACGGCTTGATATTCGGCTCCTTGGACAACCAAAATTCTATCTATACTATGATTCATAATTTTTTGGCCTAATAATGATCATAAAAATAAGCGATCGCATTTTGACATTAACGCGATCGCTTTTAGTTAAAACTAGATTTTAGATTAATCTTATTCTGGCTCGCCACCTTGGATTTTGAGGATAAGAAAACCCCAAGCTAATCCTACTAGCACCAAAATCATACATAAAAACATTCCATTAACCAACATACTTTCTGCGCTCATCCTGTTCTCTCCCAAGAATTTATTTAAGATTTTTTTAGTAGTCTGAGATTACAATGATATCCCAGTGATTATTAAAGTATTGTAGGTTATAAATGCCCCAAATTCCTCATCTAGCTCTGACCATCGGCGATCCGGCAGGAATCGGCTCAGAAGTAATTCTCAAAGCTTTAGCAAATTTAAATTTAGATTGTGAAATAACTGTCATTGGTAGCAGCTCGGTTTTGCAAGCAACCTATGAACATCTCTTGGGCAATGGCAATTTATCAGCCGAAGAGTTAGTTAATCCGCAAACTTTACAGATTATCGATCACCCGTTTAACGGCTCTTGGCAATGGGGGCAAGGTAACGCTGATACTGGAGCTGCTAGTTTTGATTATCTTCAAACTGCGATCGCGTTAACTAATCAAGGAAAATTTCAAGGTATTGTCACAGCACCGATCGCGAAAAATCTTTGGAAACAAGCAGGATATGATTATCCCGGGCAAACGGAAGTCTTAGCTAAGGGTGCAGGAGTTAATCGATTTGGTATGTTATTTGCAGGGCGATCGCCTCATACCAATTGGCAGTTAATTACTCTTCTGGTAACCACTCATATTCCCTTGGTAAAGGTTCCTCTAGCACTGACTCCTGAATTGTTGTCTCTGAAATTGGATTTGTTGATTGAGTCTTTACAAACTGATTTTGGCATTAGTAATCCGACAATCGCGATCGCAGGTCTTAATCCTCACAGTGGGGAAGCGGGACAATTGGGAACGGAAGAATTAGATTGGATGAGCGCTTGGCTAGAGAAGGAGCAACGCGATCGCCCGAAGATCAAGTTAATTGGCTTAGTTCCTCCTGATACGATGTGGGTTAAACCTGGTCAAGCTTGGTATGGAAATTTAGAGAAGAGACGTGTCGGCGACACGTCTGTACAAAAGTCGGTTGCGGATGCTTATTTGGCCTTGTATCACGATCAGGGTTTAATTCCCGTGAAGTTAATGGCATTTGATCGGGCTGTGAATACAACTATTGGTTTGCCATTTATTCGGACTTCGCCTGATCATGGAACAGCTTTTGATATTGCAGGCCAAGGAATTGCTGATGCGAAAAGTATGGAAGCCGCGATCGCCTTAGCTGTAGAAATTATTCACTGTAGAATAAGAGAGAAGATATCACTTTAAAAGCAGCAGTAGTTTTCAGCTCTACATTAACTAATAAAACTTATTATCTTTTGGCGGAGCAATCGAATAAATTGGGGTAGTTCTGATTTAAAAAACTACTATGATGAAATTTTTGACACCTGAATTAACTGCAACAATATTTTATGGACTTCTCAGTATTGGAGGAGGGGTTATGGGCTACATGAAAAGCCAAAGCAAAGTATCCCTGATTTCTGGAGGAGCTAGTGGCATCTTATTGTTGATTTTAGCTGGCATGATAAATGCAGGCTACCAATTAGCTACTACTATTTCTGCGGTCCTGATTTCCCTTTTGATTATTGTTTTTATTATGAGATGGGCTAAAACAAAAAAACTAGTGCCCGCAGTTCCGATGGTACTTTGTGGTGCTGTCTCAATCTTTCTGATTCTTAGTTGACCATACTCTTCTTAATGGTTAGTTGCTATGATAAGAAGCAGTAGCAGCAAAATCGAGGGAAAAAAATATAGCAACGATGACCCGTATTTTCATTAGTCACAGTCATGCGGATGAGGCGATCGCCTACAAACTATTCGATTTTCTGATTGCTGCTCTCAAGCTAGATGATGAAGATATTCTCTGCACCAGTGATCCGAATTCTGGTTTGTCGTTCAATTCCAACTCAATTAGTACTCAGCTCAAAAGTAATCTGAAGCAGGCAGACGCTCTTGTTGCTCTGATTACTGCTGATAGTTTGAGATCGCCCTGGATACCTTTCGAAATTGGTTCATTTTGGCCTACAGAAAAAACTATTGTCCTCATTTTGGGACCTAGTCTAACTCCAGAAAAATTGCCAGGGCCTTTGAAGGGTTGGCTCAGTATTTCGATTGAGAATGATCAGGCTTTTGAGCAACTTAATCAGGCTATTAATCAGTTAGAAATAAAACTAGAGATTCGGCAGAATGTACATCGTTCCAGGCGAGATCGCTATCTCAAAGAATTTATCACTCTTTATCAGACTTGGGAATCAAGTTTTTCTGAAACTGATGACTCGTTGCAAAAACAGGTTGAAGAATTGGGTCAGAACTTTCAAGATCAAAAAGAATTAGAGAAATCGCTTAAAGATAGAATTGAGCAGCTAGAACAAGAATTAGCAGAAACGCGATCGCAAACAGCTAATCAAATCCAAGAATTAGAGGAAAAGCACAAAGCAGAGATTGAAAGACTTAAAAAAGAGAAGCAATCACAAAAAAATTCAGTGCAATCTTCTCACACTCAAGATTTTATAGAGGATTTGGGAAATGGCGTTAAATTAGAAATGGTTGCTATTCCTGGGGGAACATTCATGATGGGTTCGCCAGAAGGTGAAGGAAAAGATAATGAAAAACCACAGCATCAAGTAACAGTCAAACCTTTCTTGATGGGGAAATATCCTATTACTCAAGCACAGTATCGACAATTAATGGGCGTAAATCCTTCTTATTTTAAAGATAGAGAAGATGCAAAGCGAAGACCTGTAGAGCAAGTTTCTTGGGATGAAGCTGTAGAATTTTGCCAGAGATTGTCAAAATTGGTAGGACAGGAATATCGATTGCCCACCGAAGCAGAATGGGAATATGCTTGTAGATCAGTTATCAGTGAAGGTTTGACATTAGAAGCATGGAATAAGGAATATTCTCAGCCATTTAACTTTGGGAAAACTATTTCTGCTGAACTAGCTAATTATGATGGAAATATTGGCGAAACAACTGAGGTGGGAAAATATTCACCCAATGCTTTTGGTTTATATGATATGCATGGGAATGTTTGGGAATGGTGTCAGGATGACTGGCATGTTAATTACAAAGATGCTCCAAATGATGGAAATGTATGGTTATCTGAGGGAGGTAGCAAAAAAGTAATACGTGGTGGTTCTTGGATCTGCTATCCTAATGATTGCCGCTCAGCGATTCGCAGCTACTTTACGCGCGATCACCGTGACAGCTATATCGGTTTTCGTGTTGTCTGCGTCGCCCCCAGGACTACATAGCCCTTTTTCCCTTCTTGCCCTCTTTGCACTTCTTCGCGCCAAAAACAGCTTATATTATACATATAATACTAGTGCAATCTCAATCTTAAAGACAAAACATGAGTAAAGATAAACTTGATTTAGAAGAACAAGAGATTCTAAGCGATTTTGAAGCAGGAGAGTTTGAATCTGTTTTAACTCCCGAAAGAAAGAATCTAATTGTCAAAGCTGCTAAAGAACATTTAAAAAAATATAGCGGAAGAAAGATAGAAATTCGCGATCAGTAAGGAAAATTATGATCAATACAAGCATATTCCTAAAATAAAGATTATCCTGATTTACAAGAACTGCTACTGTAGGATTGCCTTTTCCCCAATTCTAATCTCTTCCCCCTATGCTTTCTATATTTGACAACTAAGTCTACTAAAAAGAGGATAATATAAGTGAATATGGAGAAGTTGATTAACGAAAATGTAGGGATTTGCCTCCTCTGCCCCTCCGCTCCTCCGCTCCCTCTGCTCCATAAAAATCAAAAGTCTTAAAAACATATACTTGAAAGTTCCCCCTATGACGATCGCGTATTTAAAAGGAAATGTCATTGAAGTTGCCAAAAACTTTAGCAATCGCATGATTCTCGTCCTCGAAGTCAATAATATCGGCTACGAAATCCAAATTACCCCGCGTTTTTCCCAACAAATATCCAGCGAAAACCCCGAGCCCTTTCAAGTATTTACCCATTTACAAATCCAAGAAGATCGTCAAATACTCTATGGTTTTGCCTCAGCAACCGAAAGAGATTTATTTCGCCAATTAGTCAGTGTTAGCGGTATTGGGATGCAACTCGCGATCGCGCTGCTAGATACTTTGGGCATCACCGAATTGGTCACCGCGATCGTCACCAGTAATACTCCCGTACTAACTAAAACTCCTGGAGTCGGCAAAAAAACCGCAGAAAGAATTGCCCTAGAACTGAAAAGCAAACTCAGTCAATGGCAAGATCTCCCCTCAGCAGAAGTTGCCGCAGAGGTTGCAGCAATTAATAAAGGAGCAATGCCCAAACCAGAAATTTTAGAAGATATCGAAATGACTCTTGGCGCTCTTGGTTATAGCAACGAAGAAATTTCCCAGGCGATCGCGGCTATCAGTCAGGATAATTTATTAATCAAAAATCCCAATGTCGAAGAATGGCTCAGAAGTGCAATCTCCTGGCTCAGCGGGGAGTAATACTGATGATCTGATTATTGGTGCGATTCGGACTACTTTTTCTTTTTAAATATTGGATTGGTTTGTAGGGGCGAACGGCCGTTCGGCCCTATTGTTATTTCATCATCAGTTCCCCAGGTTTCAAGCCATTGCATGACCTTCTCGCCTGGAACTATACGTCCAGTTTCTAAGTCAGTAAGTGCTTCTTCTGTTTCGCGTAGCATTTGTTGTTGTGTTTTTTTCATGGGTAATACAGATATGATTGTAAGTGAGCACTTTCTCAACAATTATCCATCATGCATGAAGAAAGCAATCCACCTCAGATGGTTTATGGTTCGATTAATAACGATAATAACTTTGTACCTCTTACCGAACGAGAAATGGTGGCACAAAGTTTAGAAGCCCTAGATGAGTTTCAAAAAACTGGGAAAAGCATTTCACAAAAGACGATAGAATCTTGGATTGAAAATTTAGGAACAGATCGGCAATTCCGCTGATTGACTGACAAAGCCGTAACCCAACATAAATATCAGTTTCGTTAGGTTAGTAGCAGCGTATACCAAACTACTGAACTGTTATTAATGGATATTTTTTCTGATAGTTAGATATTAGTTAACTCTGAGATAGATTTGTTTAATTGTTGATCAAAAAGATACTTGAGTTCATCTATATTTTCATACACATTATAGAAATGTCCTAATTTCCTAAGTTTGTCTTGAAAACCGAATATACTCCGCATTTGTATAGCTTCACTTGGACGAATTAGGGATTCTTTAAAATATGTATAAATAGGCAATTTTTTATTGAAATTAAATGTCGTAAGAGCCCTTAGAAATTCTTCTGTAGTAGATTGACCAACTTTTTCATGAAAAAGACTGATAAATATATCACCCTTAGTGATTGCTTTATTATATTCATCTTGCAATCTAGTTTGTGACATAGCATCAATAACATCTTCCCACATCACCAATTCCAAGAATATGTCCTTTCTTATAAATTCTTTGTTTTTATAGTTAATGAATATTTCAAATTCTTTCCGATCATCTTTTAATTCTGATGAAGAAGCTAGAAATATTTTAATGATTTTCTTGCTCGCTATTGTCTTACTACTTAACTTTTGTTGTAATTCTCTAATTAGCAATGAAATGAATTGATTTAATTCTTCAATAGTTGCTTTTAATTCCTGCTTTTCTTTTTGACAAGCAGCCTTTATTTCTTCAATTTGATATTTAAATTCCTTAACTTCCATTTTTTTTAATTGATCTGGTGCTTGCCGCTTAGACTGCCAAGCCCTCAAAGCATCAGAAAATTCTTGTAAGGTATCTTTTCGCCTTTGAGTGATCTTTTGTTGAAGATTAAGACTTTTCGCCAATTTATTAATCATCTTATTTAACCCGTCTTCTGCATTTTGAGCATCTATGGGAATACTAGGAAGGCTTTTTAACAGGCTAGGTAAATCATCTTTAGTTAACCCAGGCCCCAAAATTTGAATTGTTAGCTTATCAGTTATCCAAGAAGAGGCAGCTTCAAACTTTACCCAATCAGAATGGAGACTATCCGCAGTCATCAGTATTATCATAGCTTCTGACTTTTGTAGGTTCTTTTTGAGGTAATTAACTAGACTACTATCGTCAGTCAGAGACAATTTTTGCTTGGGATTTGAGGTGCATAAAATTTCTTCTTTCTTGAGTCCCAGAGCAGCTAATAAAAATTCAACTAGCTTATGGGCGATCGCCTAATCGGAATGACTGTGACTGATGAAAATACGTGTCATAGTTTCTCTACTTGGTCTTTTGCTCTTGCCTATAATTAGCTTCGTCAAATACTACTTCTTAATTAATAGTATTTGATACTCGACTAGCTTGCCAAGGAGATTTTTTTCAGTAAACTTAAGGGAAGAGATATCGCGATCGCATTTTTCAGTAAACTTAAAGAGACAGCTCTCGCGATCGCAAAACAATTAAAAACTACCAAGTAGGGTCATCATAAAGAGAAATTGTCAACTCTGGTTGATCTCCAGGAATAGAACTAATACAAGCACAAACAGGAATCTCATCATTTAGTTCCACCTCGCAAGCATGACAAGAACCCATCAAGCAGCCCGTGGGAATAAACACCCCAGCTTTCTCGGCTACTTCTAACATGGGTTCTCCAGGTTCAGCTTCTATAGCTACATTATCTGGTAAAAAAACAACTTTAATACTCACAAAGATTAGAAATTATAACTTTTCCTCCTCCTTAATTCTAATAAGATTGATTAGAAAAAAGTAATTTTAAGTTCAAATTACGGTTAACGACATCAGCCAGAGAATTTAAACCAGCTTCTCGTTCCTCCCGATAATTAGGAATCCCTGTAGCCAAAGAAGACATTCCCCTTTGCTTGCGCAGATGATTGAGCCAAGATCTTCGCCAAGGGCCATTATCAAAAATACCATGTAGATAACAACCCCAAATAGATTGACTACTATTAACCAATCCTAAACCTGGATCATCAAATATTTGATGAAACTCTTCATCGGCAATTTTCATTTTCTGATTGATCCGACTCCGCCCTTGATGAATTTCATAACCATCTACAGGTAACCCTGCTTGGGGATATTGGGAATATACTTGCCTTTGTCGAGCTATTTTATTTTGGGAAAGAATAGTTGTGATGGGTAATAAATTCAACCCTTTGTATTCTCCAGGTTCCCCTTCAAATCCTTCAGGATCGATAACTCGCTGTCCTAAAATCTGGAATCCGCCACAAATTCCCAAAATTGTACCTCCCGCTGCGGAATATTCCCTTAGTTGTTGAGCCAACCCACTATTTTCCATTGCCACGAGATCAGCAACAGTGGTTTTGGTTCCAGGAATAATCACAGCATCAGGATGCCCCAACGAATCTTTTAAATTAAGATATTTAATATTGACCGAAGGTTCTGCTTCTAGAGGATCAAAATCGGTAAAATTAGAGATTCTGGGTAAGCGAACTATGTTAATTTCTAGTTCACTATTATGTTTGCTCTTGCGTTGCTCGAACAAATCTAAAGAATCTTCGGCAGGAAGGATATTATCACTCCAGGGAATTACACCCAGGACAGGAATACCCGTATGTTGCTCTAGCCATTCAACTCCAGAAGTTAGTAATTCTTTGTCGCCACGGAATTTATTGATGACAATTCCTTTAATCAGCGATCGCTCGCTAGGTTCAAGCAATTCTAAGGTTCCGACAACATGGGCAAAAGCACCACCTCTTTCGATATCAACAACTAAGATCGTGGTCGCATTGAGATGTTTTGCCACTCGCATATTAGTCAGGTCACGATGTTTTAGGTTCACCTCGGCAGGACTACCCGCACCTTCACAAATGACCAAATCAAATTCTAAAGACAGACGATACAGAGCTTCTTGGACAATTTCCCAACCCAAATCAAAATATTTCTCGTAGTAATCGGCGGCAGAAACTGTACCGACAGCTTTGCCTCGAAGTATTACTTGGGAGGTCATATTGCCTTGAGGTTTGAGTAGAATCGGATTCATTTCTACCCGAGGATTGACTCCTGCGGCCCAAGCTTGAACTGCTTGAGCATAGCCAATTTCTCCTCCTGTGGATGTTACATAGGAATTTAGGGCCATATTTTGTCCTTTAAAAGGAGCAACACGCCATCCTTGTCTTGCCAGGAGTCTGCATAGGGCAGCAGTCATAAAAGATTTTCCTGCATGGGAGGTTGTCCCCACCACCATTATTGCCTTCATTTAGATGTCCCTTAGTGGAAGATACTTAATTTTTTATACTCACCTTTATAGCAATCATATATAGCTATATCTAAAGTGACCATTCTAACCAACGATTAATAAAATTGTAGAGTCTATCTTTTGCGGTTGGTTGAGGAAAGTTATCTTCTGTTTGCCATTGAGCAATTACTTGTCTTCCTAAGGGGGTGAGACGAAAACTATCTGTAAGCCCTTGTCCGTCTACTTCTCGTCTTAATAAACCAACATTGATTAACCAAACAAGGTAAGATTCTGCTTGGTTTTCGGTCAGGTTTTTGATGACATAATTTTTGGCAACACCAGGCTCTCCTGCGATAGTTTGGGAGGAAATACCCTGGCTTTGCATCGCGGTGAATAATTGTAATTTAAACGGAGAACAGCAGAAGGCTCTGGTTGCCCTAATAATAGTCGCTATCGGATAGGTTGTGGAATTGGAGTCGAAGGTGGTGCTCATAAATTTTAATTCGCAGTTTGGGGGCTGTATTTATACTTATAATAGGGATGTCGCTTTTGTAGAAGCTTAATGGTAGTTAGTTCATCCCCCGATACAATTCTTATAATGGCAGGTTGTCATGGTTTATCTGATCCATTGCGCTTGGCGATCATAGAACTACTTCAACAACAGGAATTATGTGTTTGCGAGTTATGCGATCGCCTAGAGGTGAATCAATCCAAGCTCTCTTTCCATCTCAAAACTCTCAAGGAAGCAAAATTGATTCGGGCTCGTCAATCAGGACGTTGGATTTACTATAGTTTAAATTTACCGCAATTCGTGGTTATAGAGCAGTATCTAGCTGATTTACGTCGTAATGCCACGATGAATTCTTCTTCAGATTGTGACTAATTGCTAATTGCTAATTGCTAATTGACGATTGAACCTAAAAAAATGCGATCGCTTCTTAGTTAGAATAATCGCGATCGCTATTAGGTAATAAACAATAAGCACATTACTCATTACTCATTACCCATTACTCCTTACTCCTTAAATTGCCGCTTCAAAAGCAACTCCTTCATCAATAAAGCCAGGGAAATTAGCCCGAATATTATCAGCTTCAGCACCCGTCGCGTAAAGATAAGTTCCCGGAACAGCAGAATTTTGGAAGCGAGAGAAAGGTGTTTCTTCTCCTGCTCCTGCGCCATAAACATAGAAAGCAACACCCTGATTAATAAAATCATCCGAGAAATCAGGGCTGGCATTAATGCTATCAAGCTCATCTTGTCCCACATATAAGAAAGTTCCCGCTACTTGATTACTTTCCAAACGGAATAGAGGAATTAACTCATCATCAGGCGCGATCGCAGCATTAAACGCGACTCCTTCTTCAATAAAATTAGTAAAATTAGTACGAATATTCTCCGCTTCATCTCCCGCAGCAAAGACATAAGTTCCCGGAACATCAGAATTTTGGAAGCGAGTAAAAGGAGTATCAAGTAGTTCTTCTTCTCCAATGACAAGTTGACCACGAATTGCTCCGCCAGGAAATTCTTCTGTATGAATATTCCAATATAAATCGAGATCCTCTCCTATCTCACCATCACGAATCTCATCAATAAATTCACTTAAAGCAGTACTAGCAGGATCTGTTTCTTCCCAAACCCCAGTTAAAGTCACAGAGCCATCGCCATTTAAAACAATTTCCAAATCTTCATCTTGATTGCCCTGAATATTAACTTCATTTCCCAGTTCTGGAGCCACAAGATCAAACAAGGAAAATACTACTGGCCCATTGACTCCTCTGGCTGCATTGTGAATATGAAGACGAGTCACATCATCACTAGTATCTTCTGTTTGGGCACCGCCTTCGATTAAGCCATTAGCACCAAAATCTAACCCTGAAACAGTCAGACTATATTCGAGACTATCACCAGCATCATTCAGCGTCAGCACAGAAGACCCCGAAGCATCAGGATCTCCCCCATCAACCTCTTGAGCTCCATCAAGATCGGAAACGATCGTCACAGGAAAAAACAGTTGTTCAATGGTAATACGAGCAATTTGATAGCCATCTGCCGTAAAATCGGCACCAGTAAAAGCAATCCCATTATTAGAACTGCCATCTTCACTCAAAATTCTGCCCCCTTCTATAAATCCTGGGTGAAGAGTGACCACCCCATTTTCCGCAACCCCAGTGTCGGGAGCAGCTTGACCAAAAAAGGCTGTACTTTCTGGCAACTCATCATTAACTTCGCTTCCTCCATCAAGAACCTGACCGCCAGCAATAACAAACTGAGCACCTAAGAAATTGCCATCGGCATCAAAAATTTCCCGAACTAGAGGATCTCCATTAGCAACAAAAGCATCATTGGAAGGAATAATCATCGAAGCGTAGCTAAAATAGCGACTAGTCGCATCGGTACTCTCCAAGGTAAAAGTCGCCGTAACCGTTTCGCCAGGATCTATTGGCCCTGCGGCTTCTCCTTCTAATCCAGCAATGGTGCCATCGACAATGCCATTACCACTAGCAAGAAATTCTTCAGAAAGCGGAGCCGTGTTGCCATCTTCGACTAGACGTTCAAATGCAGGAGATATAGCAGCTCCGCGATCGTAAGTATCGAAGTTTCCATTATGGAAGCCAACCCAAAAGGGAGTGAGAAAAACACCATTATCGGGAGCTAGATTTTCGATGGTTACTTTTACTTGAGTTTGAGCCACGTGATTGTCCTCTGAAATTCATCAATTATTAATTTGCAGTCAAAGAAGCCCTTAAATACTTAAGAGCAAGGGATTCTTCGAATTTTATCTACAGCTTGCTGCCACAAAATTAATCTTTCCTGAGAAAGAAATAAATCTAAGTTCAGATAAAATTCAGCAAAATTGAGTTTCAGTATGACTCATGTTTTCTATAACGTCAGGAATAATTAGAGTAGTTTATATTCCTAGCCTTTGATAAATAGTATCCAAGTTTTTCAGATGATGTTGCGGATCGAAGCAAGCATCAATTTCGGATTGAGATAAGGTTTTGGTGATCGTGCTATCTTGATTAACCAATTTACGAAAATCACCATCGGTAGTGTTCCAAGCAGTCATTGCGCAATCTTGAACCACTTTATAGGCATCTTCTCTAGTCAAACCCTTTTCCACTAGAGTAAGTAAGACTCTTTGACTAAAGATTACTCCACCATAGACATTCATGTTACGCTGCATATTTTCAGGATAGACTAACAAGTTTTTAACTAACCCAGTAATCTCTCGCAACATAAAATGGGTCAAAATGCAGCTATCGGGGAGAATAACTCTTTCAACGGAACTATGGGAAATATCTCTTTCATGCCATAAAGCAACATTTTCTAAGGCTGCTACGGCATTACCGCGAATCACTCTTGCCATTCCGGTTAATCTTTCGGAGCGAATCGGATTGCGTTTATGGGGCATTGCCGAAGAACCTTTTTGTTTTTTGGAGAAAAATTCTTCGACTTCTAAGACGTCAGTTCGTTGTAAATTGCGAATCTCCACGGCAAATCTTTCGATAGAAGCTCCGAGCAAAGCAAGTTGTTGGACATATTCGGCATGACGATCGCGCGATACTACTTGAGTCGAAGCAGTATCTGGTTCTAAACCTAATTTCTGACAGGCGATCGCTTCTATCTGAGGATCGACATTGGCATAAGTTCCTACCGCACCGGATATCTTCCCAACGGCAATATCTTTTCTAAGTCTTACTAGGCGATCGCGATTCCGCATCACCTCAGCTAGCCAACCTGCTAGTTTGAAACCAAAGGTAATCGGCTCGGCATGAATCCCATGGGAGCGTCCCACCATAACTGTATAGCGATGTTGTTGGGCTTGATAACGAATTGCTTGGATAAGTTCTTCGAGCTTCTCTAATATCAGACTGAGACTGGCTACCATTTGCAAAGCCAATCCTGTATCCAAAACATCCGAACTAGTTAAACCTAGGTGAATATATCTTCCTGCATCACCAACATATTCATTAACATTAGTCAAAAAAGCAATTACATCATGGCGAACTTCAGCCTCAATTTCTAATACTCTTTGGGGATCAAAATCAGCTTTAGCTTTAATTTCGGCTACTGCCTCAGCGGGAATATAGCCTAACTCCGCTTGCGCCTCAC
Organism: Cyanobacteria bacterium P01_F01_bin.143; assembly: GCA_039190385.1. Classification (GTDB taxonomy): domain Bacteria; phylum Cyanobacteriota; class Cyanobacteriia; order Cyanobacteriales; family Xenococcaceae; genus Xenococcus. The sequence continues at coordinate 30,678 of JBCCYD010000011.1, forward strand.
AAACTGCTATTTCTACTTCTAGCCAGGTTTTGAGTTTATAGGTATCGGTCCAAATTTCGCCCATTTCGGGCAGGGTATAGCGTTCTATCACAGTTTGTGTCGCAAAATACAACAGCTAATTCTACTATTTTAGGGAACATAGGAACAAGGAAATGATCATTTCTTGATCGCCAAAAGAAAAGAATATTGAACTAAGAACTAAAATATGCTCAAAATTGTTGTTGATGCAACTCCTATAACTCCTCAACCTAGTGGTGTTGGTCTATATGTTGCCAATTTGATAGATGGTCTGTGGTCACTACAGCGATCGCGAAACTTTGAGTTGGGAATCGTTTATCAACCTAGTTTCAAGAATTGGCTAGGTAGAAATTTAGCCTTGCCCGAATCTCTACAAAAATATTCCCCATCCTCTCTATTACCTTTTCCTGTCAGATTTACTAACCTGCTACTAAATAATTTCCCCCAAGCTTTCCCACTATTTTTAGAAAAATATACTAACTATCCGAATATTGTTCATGGAACAAACTTTACCGTTTTTCCTTATAAAAAAAGTTTAAAAGTAATCACACTTTATGATTTGACTTTTCTGAAATATCCAGAATATGTTGATCAAGTAGTTGCCAAATATGCTCAAAAAGTTAAACGCTGTTTGCAATGGACAGATTTAGTGGTTACAATTTCTGAAAGTACCAAAGAAGATGCCATTAATTATCTACAAATTAATCCAGATAAAATTCATGTAACTCCCTTAGCAAGTCGCTACTATCCCAATTATTTAACTCAGGAAAAACAAGATAAACTTAAGCGATATTGTGACTATGATTTCAGTCGTCCTTATCTATTATTTGTTAGTACAATAGAGCCCCGTAAAAATATTATGGCTTTGATTACTGCTTTTAATTATCTTAAGCAAAAATATAAAATAGAACATAATTTAGTCTTGATTGGCAAAAAAGGATGGCGATATAAACCAATCTTTGACGCGATCGCGGAATCACCTTATAAACAGGATATTTATCATCTTGATTATTTATCAGACGATTTAGTAGCGTTATTTTATACTTTGGCAACAGTATTTGTTTATCCTTCTCACTATGAAGGTTTTGGGCTTCCTGTCTTAGAAGCTATGAATTTAGGAACGCCGGTAATTACCTCTAATAGTTCCTCCTTACCTGAAGTTGTTGGCGATGCTGGATTACTAATTAATCCCGATGAGCCAATCGAATTAGCCGAGGCAATTCTTCAAGTTGTTAGCAATAGCAAATTACAGCAGGATTTAATTATTAAAGGACAAAAAAGAGCAGAAAACTTTTCCTGGGAGAAAACAGCTCAAGAAACCGTACAAGCTTATTCAAAAATAATTGCTTAGCTTCAATATTAAGATTTCTCTTATCGATCAACCCTGAGATATTGCCATCATTTTAATCACATCACCTTGAGTGACAATGCCGATAACCTTAGCCGCATCATCTACTACGGGCAAGCGCCGAACTTTTTTATCATGCATAATGCGAGCCGCTTCGGGAACTGATTGCTCGGCTTGGATAGTTACAGGGCGATCGCTCATGACTTCGCCCACAGTTTGCCCCAAAGCTTTATGAATTTCCTTATTGTATCGGGCAGGATTTTTTAGATAAATCACGCTATCAAGAAACATGATGTAGGGAGGCGCTTCAATGCCAGATTCTTGCCACATCAGGTCTGATTCGGAGATAACTCCAACTAATGTCCCTGTTTCATCAACTACAGGTAAACCACTGAATTTATTTTCTGCTAAGATACTAATCGCTTCTTGCAGAGGGGTATTTGGTTTAACCAAAATAGGATTAGTGGTCATGATCTCGGCGACAGTTTTATTCATCTCAAGCTTTAATGTTGTAATTTTGTTCTGTTAGGCTCTCAATTTACTCTAGCATTTTTGAGATAAGTAAAATTTTTTCGTCAACGAACTTAACTAATTCAGTTCATAATTGTTAACTGTTATAGTTTTTAGTTCTAATCTTTGTTTGTATTTATTCGAAGCTTTATACACTCTACTTGGACTACCAAATAAGATTGACGTTATAGAGATTAAACTTTTTATCGGCTGTAATAATCGGGAAATTTCGTAATTGACTCTGTGCAATCAATAAGCGATCAAAAGGATCATTATGAAATCTTTTCAACTTTCCAATTTGGAGAACATCTTCCATCGTGATAGGAAGAACCATAAACCCATAGTAAGTAATTCGATTAGGAATATAAATTTCAGGAGATTCAGGCAAAGGTAACTTTCCTATTTGAAATTTAATAACAATTTCCCAAGCGCTGACTATGCTAAAGAAAATATGGTTTTGGCGATCGCTAATAACTTTACGAGCAGCAGAAGAGAGTTTTGAATCATTAGTAACCCACCAGAGAAAAGCATTGGTATCTAAAAGTGCTTGCATATTAGAATTTAAACTTCATCTTCAAATGCTTGCAGTAGATCTATTGGAAGAGGTTCATCAAAATCATCAGGAACAACAAAACGGCCTTCATCAATCCCAGGAACTCTCATCTGTGAAATCTTTGAAAAGGTAGATTTTGGAGTTAGGGATGAGGGAACAAGACGAGCTTTTTCTTGTCCTTCAACAGAAATAATTATTTCTTCTCCTTGTAAAACTTGAGAAAACAATTGAGAAAATTGTTGCTCAGCTTCTTGTTGGTTTACATAAATTGTCATGAGATAATGGAGACTAATGAAGCATACGCCTCTATTATAAAGTCTATGCTTTACCCATAAGTCTCTAAAGAAAGATGGGAAGAAGGATGTAGCCGTTTCCAAGTAGAAGCAATATCATGCAATCGTGACAGTCCTCGCCAAAGAGTTTTAACTCCAGGAAAACCATCATGTTTACGAGCTA
>JBCCYD010000012.1:0-33321 GCA_039190385.1 Cyanobacteria bacterium P01_F01_bin.143
GAGATGACCGTTTGCTCAGAGCCTTGACAGGACTAAATATAAAGGCGTTTGAAGAGTTAAAACTAGCTTTTGAACAAGAGTTACTGGTGGAAGAAGTGCCACGTCGTAGTCAAGAGCAACGACAAAGAGCCAAAGGTGCAGGAAGAAAACCTCGTCTCGAAACAGTAGAGGAAAAACTAATGTATATTCTGTTCTACTTTAAGTGTTATCCCACCTTTGATTTAGCGGGAATAATATTCGACTTAGATCGTTCTCAAGCTAATCGTTGGATGCATCGATTACAGCTCGTATTAGAAAAAGCCTTAGGAAGAAAAATGGCACTACCGAAAAGAAAACTCAAAAGTATAGAGGAGTTTATTGAGTCGTTTCCTGAAGTAAAAAGGGTCATTCTTGATGGCACAGAACGTCCAATTCAACGTGCTAAAGACCAAGAGAAACAGAAGCAAGATTACTCAGGGAAAAAGAAGCGCCATACACGCACTCATTTAGGAGCAGTAGCACCAGACAAAAGCATTCTAGTATTAAGCAAGGCTTACCATGGCAAAGATCACGATAAAGGCATACTTAATCGTGAGAAATGGGTAGATTATGTTCCTGGTGAAGTCAAGATTCAAGGAGACCTAGGATTTCAAGGACTCCAAAATGAATATGTGAATGTGGAAATTCCTCACAAGAAACCTAAAGGGGGTGAGCTAACAAATCAGCAAAAGGAAGAAAACCGTGGCTTAGCTAGTGAAAGAGTGGTTTGTGAACATGCTTTTGCTGGAGTCAAACGCTATGGCATTGCTACAGATGTCTATCGAAATCGGATCAAGGACTTTGATGACCATTCGATGTTCACTGCCGCCGGATTGTGGAACTTCTATCTGATGGCTGCTTAATAAAGAGCCGACAAAGATAGAGAGCCCACAGATAGGTAGTGTTTTACTTTTCGGACAGTCTACTATTTCACAACAAGTCTATTATTCTTGAGGTCGCATTTGCTCAATCAGCTCCCTCAAACCGTCTAAGCGATTTTGGTTGTAATCTTCAAGCTCTTGGGTCTGATCCTTAATTTCTGCTAATTTTTCTACCAATTCAATATAGGAATTATAGATATCGTCAATCACATCCTGGGGCGTATCAAGATCAACTTGACCAACAATATCGTCCTCTGGAGAAAATTCAAAAGCTCCCTGCTGCCCGTTAGACAAAGCATCAGGAGAAAAAACAATATCCGTCAAAGCCGATTCAATTAGATCTTGGTTAGGAGGAGCAAAATTAAACAAGAGCTTTAACCCTAATTCATTCCAAGTATCGAGAATACTACTGGCATTTTGTCCACTACTGAATTGATTATGTAATTTAGGAGTTGTATAGTTAACTGCCGCAGCGCTAATTTGCTCAAAATCATTTGATTCAAGACTACTCGAAGCCAAAAGCAAATCATTAGTTAGACTGGGATCATAGGAGCAATTTTTTCTGACGATATTTCCTTTGTCCGCCGAACCGCGACCATGAATACCGACGACAAACCCCTCACTGTCAAAAACAGGCCCCCCACTCATCCCAGGACTAGTAACATCTAGATAAAAGAGACTATAACCATTTTCACTATTATCAGCGGCAATTGTTCTGGTAACTGGAGCCCAGGCTAAACGTCTTTGGCGTTGTGTTACTTTGCCACGACAGCGACCAGTGCGCGGATCTTTTTCTTTTTCGGGATCTGGCCAACCAGAAATATAAACTTTGTCGCCAATGTTAGTTTGTTCGGCATCACCTAAAGATGCGATCGCGTATTCTTTACCACTTTCAAAACTCACGATCGCCAGATCAGTTCCCGCTATTCGCCCAGGAATCGTCACGGAATAGCAACCCAAACGAATCAATTGCTGAATTGTCAAATTCGCCTGCAAAGGACAATTGCGACCATCATTCACATCAATTACCAGATGAACTTCCCCATCACTAGTGCGGATGCCGTGGGGAATATTACTCTCCAAATATCGCTGTTTAAAATTATGAGAAACCGTCAAAACATAATAGGTATTGCCCTCATTCCCAATAATGACTCCCGAGCCTGGATTCCAAATACCATCAGGATTATTCTGACTAGCCAAAGGATTGTTGCGATTGGCTTCTAGTTCTGTAACAAATTGATTCGTTAAACCTGGGGCAATTAAAACCGTTGTTTGTCTGGCGATCGAATTAATTTCAGCTAGGGACAATTCGGCTAAAACAGGACTCGTAAACAGAAAAGTAAATCCTAGGGCTAAAAATGATTTATTAAGAATTTTCAACGGGGAAAACATGGAACTTTCCTCCAGAATCATTAAATGATGATTAATTGTAAGTACGAATCAATACAACCTCGTTAAACATAAGTTAGCATTACTGTTGAAAATATAGGCTAATTATAGTTGAGTTGGGAGAAAACTATATGGTTTTAGATATTGATTTAGCGACAAATATGACTAGTGATGTTGCTATTTCTCCCGCAGTTAGTCATTCTTCTCAAGTTCGGCTTAAAAAAGAAGGCAAAAACCTAATGTTGTTGTTGCCAGAAGAGGCGGACATAAAAGGAGAATTATCCTGGTCAGAAACTTGGCAAGAATTAAAACATCGTTTAAAAAGTAGAGAACAATTTTGGCACGATGGGGGTTCGGTATCTTTAGTAGCAAAGGAGCATCTGCTAGATTCTCGACAGCTACATACGATCGCGGAAACCTTAAAAGAAGTTGAATTGAATCTGACCACGGTATGTACCAATAGAAGGCAAACCGCAGTTGCAGCAGCTACGGCTGGTTATTCTGTCGAGCAAAATAAGCCTGTGGCCTCTGGTTTAAATTCGGAGGTGAAAAATACCAGTACTTCAGAGCTGATGGCCGAACCTCTATATTTGAGAAATACTATTCGCTCTGGAGTTGAAGTTCGTCATCCAGGAACTATCATTATTTGTGGTGATTTAAATCCTGGCGGATCTGCGATCGCGGCTGGAGATTTGTTTGTCTGGGGACGTCTCAGAGGAGTTGCCCATGCAGGCTCTTCAGGGAATCGCAAATCTCGCATCATGGCATTACAAATGGAGTTTACCCAATTACGTATTGCTGATCAAGTTGCCAGAGCTCCCAAAGTCCGACCTGAAGTTTTTCACCCAGAAACTGCTTTTGTTACCAATAAGGGAATTAGTCTAGCCAGATCTGACTCTTTTGGCCAAGCCTATGCTTTTTCTGTTAACGGTAATTCTTGGCAAGAAACCAACAAAATCAATAACCCCAAATATTAAATTAACTTACATTAAACCAATCACAGAAGTATGAGTCGCATAATTGTTATTACCTCCGGAAAAGGAGGAGTTGGGAAAACCACTGTCTCTTCTAATCTTGGAGCAGCTTTAGCCAAATTAAATAATAAAGTGGCCTTAGTTGATGCAGATTTTGGATTGCGGAATCTGGATTTGCTCTTAGGACTAGAAGAACGAGTTGTCTACACTGCTATTGATGTTTTGGCAGGGGAATGTCGTCTTGCCCAAGCCCTAGTTAAACATAAAAGTCTCAATGGGTTAGTCCTGCTGCCAGCAGCGCAAAATCGCAATAAAGAGTCAGTTTCGCCCGATCAGATGAAGAAGATTATTGATGCCCTGGCAAAAGGCTATGACTATATTCTTGTCGATAGTCCAGCCGGTATTGAGTTGGGATTCCGTAACGCGATCGTCGCAGCAAAAGAAGCTCTAATTGTTACTACACCTGAAATTGCCGCTGTTCGAGATGCCGATCGCGTTATCGGTTTACTAGAAGCAGAAGGCGTTAATAACATTCGTCTGATTGTTAATCGGGTCAAGCCCAAAATGGTGCAAGACAACAAGATGATGAGTGTAGAAGATGTTTTGGAATTATTAGGTGTGCCCCTAATTGGAGTCGTCCCCGATGATGAAAAAGTTATTGTGGCAACCAACAAAGGTGAACCTTTAGTTATTAATGAAAGTGAGTCGATTCCTGGTATGACTTTCCTCAACATTGCGAGGCGTTTAGAAGGGGAAAAAGTTCCTTTCATCGATTTGATGAATCTCAATGAAAATTTGATATCTCGTTTGCGCCGTATTTTCGGAGGCTGATACGGGTCAAAAGTAAGAGGAAAAAGGCAACAAAAACAACACTTAATCTTATTAACTAGTAATGAACGATATTTTGGATATGCTTTTTTTACGCAATGGCAACAAGAATAGCCGTCAAGAGGCAAAACGCCGTTTACAAGTAGTAATTGCCCATGACCGTGCGAGTATCGCTCCAGATATAATTTCGGCAATGCGAGAAGAAATTCTCGATGTGGTGGCCCGTTATGTTGAGATTAACCGCGATGAAATGGAATTTGGTTTAGAGAACAACGATCGCCTTACGGCATTAACTGTCAATTTACCGATTCGCCAGCTCAAAACTAGGTTAGCCGAAAAAGTTCAGTTGAAATCACCAGATCTCACCATTGATCAGTGAACAGTTATCAGTTATCAGTTATCAGTTATTGCAAGTTAATTATTGGTTAAAAATACAGGGAAATCGCTATCATAATATAGTAGTCACGGTTTTTCTATAATTAATTTCTAGTTCTAACTAAAAAAACTGATAAGTAAAATAGGAGTTATCAAGTTCAATGACAGAAGCAACTCAAGCCCCTACCAAAGGGATTCAACTAACGGAGACGGCGTTTAAACATATTAATATGTTGCGGGAACAGCAGGGAAATAAAGATCTTTGTTTACGAGTAGGCGTTCGTCAAGGCGGTTGTTCTGGAATGTCCTATATGATGGACTTTGAAGATTTGAGCAAAGTTCGCGATGATGATGAAGTCTTTGATTATGAAGGATTCAAAATTATCTGCGATCCCAAAAGTCTGCTTTATCTCTATGGTTTAGTTCTTGATTATAGTAACGCCATGATAGGCGGTGGATTTGAGTTTACCAATCCCAATGCCAATCAAACTTGCGGTTGTGGTAAATCTTTTGGTGTGTAAATCAAGTCAATGATTACTTGCCCTAATTTGCAGTAAAGTATTCTGAAGTAGACTTTATATCAGTAAATAGTAAACAGTCGGCAGTCAACAGTAAATTTTCTTGACAGGTCTAAAACCTGATCGCTGATGACTGACTACGTCCTCGAAGGGGGATAACTGATAACTGATTAAAAAGTTTGCTTTATTTTTTTGAGAAATTTTATTGTTACTTATTAAATTACTATGAGTGAATCACTAGATACTCTATTTGATCAAGGATTAGAAAAATATCAAGCTGGAGAAAAAGCTGAGAATTTAATTCCTACTTTCCAAGAAGTTTGCGATCGCGATCCCAAAAATTCTGCTGCTTGGACTTGTCTGGCTTGGTTATACATGTTAGTTGATCAGCCCCAAAAAGCCCTAAAAGCTGCCAACAAAAGTGTCAAACTAGAACCGAGAGATCCTCAAGCTCAAGTTAATTTAGCACTAGCAATGTTGGGTGCTGGGGAAAAAGGAGTACGTAAACATATTGACATTGTCCAACAAGCGATCAGGTTTGATGATCGAATCAGAGATACCATCAAAGAAAATATTGATGAGGGTTTAACCAGAAAACCAGATTGGAACAGTTTGCAACGAGTTAATAAATGGCTTTTTGGCTAAGAGAAGGTGGGCTGATATACATATAGAGTAGATGTAATATTACACTTACTTAGCTATCTTTACGGATTTTACTACTCAAATCTTTGTGTAAAGCTCTGTTTATTTTTCTTAACATAAATTAACATAAGGGGGTAAGTAATCAAAGATTCCCTTAAACAAAGATTTGCGAACTGACTATGAATTATCCCGAGCAATTATCCCTGGAACAAGAATTTGATTTCAGAATGTTCGCCGATCAGGTAAGAACTCTATCCCCAGAGCAAGCGCAAGATTTGTCCTTAGAGCTTTATCGACAAATAATGATTAAAGACAATCTCTACCGAGAGATCTTAAAAGACTGTTGGGGAATTGGTTCAGCTTATCAGTCTTCATAAGATTTGCTTGACAAGTGCCAATCGCTTGTCAACTACAAAAATTTTTTCATAATTCAGAGAAAAGAAGTGATGTCTCAATTAGTTTCCTACGCGATCGGAACATTTGTTGCTTTATTTCCCATTACTAATCCAGTAGGAGCTGTTCCCATTTTCTACAGCCTGACAGCCGATTTCAGTAAGCGTCAAAGACTAGAGCAAGCAAAAAAAGTAGCCCTCAATGCCAGTGCAATCATGGCATTCTTCTTTGTCACCGGACAAGCCATTCTCGACTTTTGGGGAATCTCCCTAGGGGTATTGCAGATTGCTGGCGGACTACTAATTGCTCGTACGGCTTGGACATTTGCCGAAACACATCAGGCTCAGTCTGTTCCAAATAGTACAGATACAGCCAAACCAAAAGACATTGCTCTCATACCTATGGCTATACCTTTAGTCAGTGGGCCCGGAGCTATTGGTTTAGTAATTGGTCTAGCAGCTCAAGATCCACAATGGTCTAACTATCTTGGTGGTTTGCTGGGAATTGTCTTGCTAGGAATTACACTTTATCTCTGTCTAGCTTGGGGAGAACTAGTGGTTAGAATTTTTGGTAAAGGCGGTATCCGAGTCCTAAGTCAAGTATTAGGTTTTTTCATTTTGGCAATTTCAATCCAAATTTTAGCTAACGGTATTTTTACATTGCTACAAGAATTAGGAGTTCTCTAAGCTTTTGCCTCCAGACTTTATTGAAAAGAATGTAGTCATTTTTTGTCTTTCTGGAAAACATAAATATTTGTTTTATGTCAAACTTTCTTCATAAAAAGACACTTAATCTTAAAATATCGTTACAATGTGAAGGTGAGTTTTACTAAGTAATCCTATTCAGACAAATCATGAGTATCCTTCCTAACTTCATTCCTATTCCTACACCTCTAAAGGCTCAGTCTCGCGTTCATGACTTAAAAGAACGCCTTGACTGGGGAGAGCCAGCTCTAACAATTATTGACGTTAGAGACCGTAACCTATTCAACGTCAGCCACATTTTAGGAGCAGTCTCTCTACCAATGAACGAGTTGGTTGATCGCACTTTAGTCAACTTTGAGCTTACTCGCGATATCTATGTCTATGGTTCTACTCAAAAACAGACAGCTCTAGCAGCTTCAGAACTTCGTAATGCTGGATATCTCAATGTTGCGGAAATTATAGGTGGTTTAGGTGCTTGGAAGGCAACTGGCTATCCGATTGAAGGTAACTCTGCGGTAGTCGCATAAACTTTGGCATGACTTGTGTTGATTCTCTCTAGCACAAGTCTACTAATAAAAAAAACTAACTAAAATTTTTCAGGATTTTTTATGTTTATTAAAAAAGTACTAATTCCCATATTTAGACCAAATTACAGCCCCAATTTCTGGAGTCAGACAAGTTGGGCAATACTTCGAGCCGTCGTCGGAATTATGATGATCCACAATGGTCTAGATAAGTTATCAAATATAGAAAGCTTTGCCGAAGCGTATGTAGCTTATATCGGCTTACCATTCCCGATTTTTCTAAGCTACATAGCTGCGTACACAGAATTAATTGGGGCACCTCTAGTAGCTATTGGTTTATTTACTAGACCGGCAGCATTGGGTTTGTTTGCTACCATGTGTGTTGCCATGTATCATCATATTTATGTCGCTGGTTTAAGCATTGCTTATTTGGAATTATCAGCGATTTACGCCGCTTGTTTTCTCTTCTTTCTCATCAATGGTGCAGGATTATTTTCTACTGATGCATTACTGACCAATTGGTTGAACAGTAGTTCTCTATCTTTAAAAGCCAAACAGATTATGTTGTTAGAAAAAAGCTATCAAGCTTCCAATGTGGCAGAAGTCTTAAACAATGAAAAGTAGACAGTATTTCCCTTGTTGGATAAATGGAATTTGGTGGCTCAAAAGGAAATAGAGGCTAAACGCTAGATTTATTACAATCCCTAACCTACAAGGCTAGGAATTTATAGTCTGAGCAAGAATATTAGAGATTATTCAGAAGGGATGATAACTTTATCGATAACATGAATGACACCATTACTTGCTTCAATGTCAGCTTTCACAACTTGAGCGTCATTAACTTGAACCTCTTCCCCAAGTTTAATTTCGACGTCGCTTCCTTCAACAGTAGGGACTTGGCCTGGTTCTAGGTCAGTCGAGAGAACAGCTCCTGATACAACATGATAAGTCAAGATTTTGACGAGTTGATCCTTATTTTCTGGTTTAAGCAACTCCTCTAAAGTTCCTTCTGGCAAAGCCGCGAAAGCCTCGTCAGTAGGAGCAAAAACAGTAAAAGGACCGTCTCCTTCAAGTACATTTACTAAATCAGCGGCTTCTAAAGCCGCAGTCAGGGTGTCGAAAGAGCCTGCCGAAGTAGCGATGTCAACAATTGTTTGCTGGTTTTCGGTCGCCACCGTCAAAGATTCTTCCGCAGCTTGCTTGTTGGAGTGATCATTCATTCCAGCCATTACAACAGGAGCTGAAATAGTACCTGCTGCAAGGGTAAGGCTTGTGACTAATAGCTTGATCGATTGAGAAGATTTGAACATGGTATTGAGGTTGTGTAACTGTGAAGAAATATTACCAATATTATAAAGAATTATTAAGATAAATGCGTTGAGATTACGATAACTTCGTCATGAGATTTTGATTTTCTGAATCAACTCAAGCTCACAATGTATTAAAACTATATTTAATAGCAGCCTTGAGCTAATAATTCAGCGATCTGGTGAGAGCAGGATTGAGTTAATTCTCTTGCTAGAAGTCTTCCTCCCTTGCCTCGATATTGTTGCCGTTCAGTTTCCGTAATCGAGATCGGATTACCAAATAGGATATTGACATGACGGTAAATAATTGCGGGATGCCGACTCCAGCAATCAAACAATGGTTCAGACGGATCAAATAAACTGAAAAGTTTCACGGGAGCAAGGGAATATCTTTGTTCATCAGTTGAGGCGATCGCGATTGGTAAAATTGCTAATTCTTCAACTGGTACTCGAAAAGCTAAATGAGCAAAACCTCGATAGAAAGGACTAAGCTGATTTGGTAAATTAACTTGCACCATTGGCTGTGCGCCTTCGGGAAAAATACCGACTGTCTGAGAAGACTGAAGAAAATTAGTTGACTGCTGAAAAAACTTTTTTTGGGGCTGGTTGCAAGGATCCAGGGGAAAGGCTTCCATCATCGAAACTAGCTCTCGCATCAGAGGAGCCCGACTCATAAAATAATGACAAACAAAATGTACTGAACGATTCATTACCGTCATTAATATAGGAGCATCGAGAATGCTGCGATGGTTGCTAATAAGGAGTATTTTTTGTGTACTAGGAATTCTTTCTGAGTAGTGGATAGATGTTTTGGTGCCGAAAACATTTAGTAAACTATGAGACAGGTTTAAGGGAGTATCGAAGAACATAATTTTCCTTAACTTCTACTATATTTTTCTATTATTAAATGCTTTGATAGCGACCGTAACAGTAAAAGATTAATTAGTCAGTAATTGCAATTCCATAAGATCTAACTAAAGCAATTATAAGGAACTGAGAGGAGTTATGGTTTTTTTCTGAAAAATGGGAAAGTTTTTCTGCTGTTGATGAACTAGAGGTAATTTATACCAAGGTAAATAAGGGTATTGATGGTGTTCCCAATGATAGCCAAAATGAAAACAGGTAATGAATGACCAAAATACAGAATAGTCAATAGTTTTTGCCCGATGGCGATCTCGATAGTGCCAGCTTGGTTTATTGCTATAGTCTTCTTCTTCTTGTCTATGGGGTAAAAAAATCCCAAAAGTAAATAGCTGCAAAGAGCTAACTATGAGAGGAATTACCCAAAACAGAAAAATGTTAGTCGGCGAAATCTGTAAACAGATTAAGAGACCAAAAATAATTGCCATGCCGATTACTAAGATCCCAGCTTGTCTCCCTTTGTGATATTCCCTCATAAAGTTGAGATACCAAAGCCAAAAATTGTTTGAAGCGTGAAAATCTGGATCTTGGCTACTAGCAGGATAGCGATGATGTAGTCGATGGTTTCTCTTTAGAACTTTATAAAGAAGCAAGGCGTATAAAAAAGAAGTGAAATGACCGATCGCGTTATTGAGCTGGCGATCGCTCGATACCAATCCATGTATTGCTTCGTGGGTCGTAATAAAAAGACCAGTATGCAAAAAAGACCTGACAAAAACCCCTAGGATAATTAAAACTAGAGGCATTTGAGAAATATCAAGGATTAATAATTCAATTAAACTAATAAACCAGAATAGAATAATTGCGATCGCGATAACTAAACCCATAGGACTTGAAACTTCTGTTGATTCATGGGACATAAAATATTAACTAAACTTAATTAGCATTACGAATGAATTGGAAATAAGGCGACCGCGTAGCGACTATCGAAGGTTTCGCGTAATTGCTACCGAAGGTTTTGCGCAACACTAACTTCATCCCAATAGCATGCGATCGCAAACTAAAAATTTACTAAAATCAGTTGATTATATTATTCAACAGCCAAACATAGATTAAGAGTATTGCAATAGCCAGTCTCATAAGCCTCTCTCTTTATGTATTCAGCAGTACTCAGCTGTAAAATGACGGAACCGCATTTTGAGATCACTAAACTCTGGCAACTATGCCATAAAAACAAAATTTAAGGCGGTTTTGTAGACAAAGCTACTCACCGCCTAAGAAAAATACTGTTAGACAATTAAGGCTGACAGTATTAGTTAGTAGTTAACTAGATTAGACCCAACTGAGAAAGAATGCCTTGACCAGTCATTAGTTCAGTAGCGATGCCGATAACAATACCGAGCATAGCTAGACGACCGTTCCAGTTTTCTGCAAATTGGCTAAAGCCGAATTTTTTGTCTTGGTTTTCCATGATGTTTGTCTTGATTACTTTTGGTTGTGGTTGATTAAACAATTTCTGTAGGATTGTTACGGAAGCTACAGTCGAAAAAATATGTTGGCTATATTAGACCTAACTGAGACAGAATGCCTTGACCAGTCATTAGTTCAGTGGCAATGCCGATAATAATACCGAGCATAGCTAGACGACCATTCCAGTTTTCTGCAAATTGGCTAAAGCCGAATTTTTTGTCTTGGTTTTCCATGATGTTTGTCTTGATTACTTTTGATTGTGGTTGATTAAACAATTTCTGTAGGATTGTTACGGAAGCTACAGCCGAAAAAAATATATTGGCTATATTAGACCTAACTGAGACAGAATGCCTTGGCCAGTCATTAGTTCAGTGGCAATGCCGATAACAATACCGAGCATAGCTAGACGGCCGTTCCAGTTTTCTGCAAATTGGCTGAAGCCGAATTTCTTGTCTTGGTTTTCCATGATGTTTGTCTTTGAGAAAATTTGAGTGTATGTGATTGTGAACATTTGTTAATCACATTATAAAGAATTATTACGATATGTGCATTAGGATCCGCAAATTAGTCATGGGATTTTGATTTGTGTGGCCTATTTAGGTTTACAAAACAGTCAAACCCTTTTTAAAAAATTTTTAAGTTACATTAAAAATACTCAACTTATGGCTTATTTTTCTCTCCAGTTAGCAGCTAGAGCCTGAATTTCTGCCAGTTCCTCTGCTGCCATTCGTTTGAAATGACCTAAAACCAGATTTATGCGTCCTAAGTTTTATGTTTTAATTTCCTTAATTATGGAACAATATCCAGAGCGCACAATTAGAATCTTGGGCATCAGTTATCAACAATGGCAAGAACTAACAGAAGTCTCGAATGTTAACTATATGGGTAATTAGCCGATAGATCTCACTACTAGCTTTCAGACATTATTTTGTTCTATCATTAAGAAATATTACTAAATGTAAAGAAAAAAATAAGTCTCGCTACTGTACCATCTTGATCAAAGACAGGGTTGCAGATTGCGCACAACTAATGAAGACACTTCCTCCCACACCAATACTCAAAAAATGTAGTAAAGAGCATCTGCTCAAATATTTTCAACGTTCCTGGGAATTAGAATCAACTCTCTTATGCAGTATCATCAATGAAGAAGCGTTCTATGTTAGCCCTGATAGCCTAAGAAATCGTCTAATCTTTTATCTTGGTCATTCGGCTGTATTTTATATCAATAAATTGATTCGTGTCGGTTTATTAGAAAAACGCATTAATGATTATTTTGAAACCCTGTTCGAGATTGGAGTTGACCCCGAATCGGCCGAGGAACTAGAAAAAGAAATCCAAGAAATTAAATGGCCAACACTAGACAAAGTTTGGCAATATCGAGAACAGGCAAAAGAAGAAATTACCAAAGTCATAAATCAAGCTGAAATAGACCATCCCATTAACCAAAATCATCCCCTTTGGGCACTATTAATGGCGATCGAACATAGTTTGATTCACTTTGAAACCTCTTCGATGTTAATTCGCCAACTACCGACAGCGCAACTAAAGCGTCCTCAAGAATGGAATTATGCTCCTAGTGTTGGTCAACCACCAAAGAACGAATTGAAAGAAATTCCGGGGGGTATTGTCACTCTAGGAAAAGACAAAGACTCGGATACCTATGGTTGGGATAGTGACTATGGAAATCTCACAGTAAATGTCGAATCTTTCCTGGCCAGCAAATATTTAATTAGCAATCAAGAATTTTTAGAATTTGTCCAAGACGACGGATACAATCACCCTGAGTTTTGGGACACGGAGTCTCGAAAATGGCAACAAGAATTTGATGTTCAACATCCTAAATTTTGGCTGCCAACTAATGATGGTTATAAATATCGAACTGTTTTCGAGGAAATTGATTTACCCTTAGATTGGCCGGCCGAAGTCAATCATCATGAAGCGATCGCCTATTGTCGTTGGCGCGGTGAAAGTACTCGTCTGCTAACAGAAGCGGAATGGAAATTGGTGAGTGAAACTTCTGCTACGCAATCTACAGAAAGTAATTCTTATAATCTTAATTTGAAATATGGCTCTCCTTCTCCTGTAGGAATAGCAGACCAAAGTAACAATAAGTTCGGACTCTTTGACTTACGAGGCAATGTTTGGCAATGGTTGGGGGATAAGTTTAATGGTTTGCCAGGATTCCAACCTCATTATCTTTATCAGGATTATTCAGCACCATTTTTTGATGATAAACATCATTTAATTGTGGGAGGTTCTTGGGCAAGTATGGGTGCTTATGGCGCTGCCTCTTGTCGTAATTGGTTTCGTCCCTATTTTTATCAACATGTTGGTTTTAGAATAGCGCGAGATATTAAGTAATAAGTAATGAGTAATAAGTAATAAGTAATAAGTAAGATATTTGGAGTAATAAATTAAAAATGGTTTCTGAATTATCAATTAATATCAAACAAGAATCTTATAACGTTAAGCAACGCTTAGAAATTAATTATTTAAGTAATCCGAGTTTTACTATCAATTCCAATGATGGTCAAGATGTGATTCAAGGTTTAACGAAACAACAAAAAACCTTGCCTGCTCGTTATTTTTACGATGCTAAAGGTTCCCAATTATTTGAAAAAATTTGCGAATTACCAGAATATTATCCGACTCGTACAGAAGCAAGTATATTAGAACAATATGCGACAGAAATTGCTGATAAAACAGGACATTGCGATTTAGTAGAATTAGGCAGTGGCAGTTCGACTAAAACTCGTTTATTGTTGGATGCCTATCAAAGAAATCAAGAGCCAACTCATTATATTCCGATTGATGTTAGTGGCAGTATTTTAGAAGAAAGTGCTCAGCAATTATTGCGAGATTACACAAGTCTAAAAATTAGAGGACAAGTTGGTACTTATCAACAAGCATTAAATAATTTACCTTCGGCTAGTTTGTCCAAAAGAATGGTTTTCTTTTTAGGTAGTAGTTTGGGAAATTTTACCCCTCAAGAATGCGATCGCTTTTTTAGTCAAATCGCAGAAGTTCTCAATCCTGGAGATTACTTTCTATTAGGAATAGATTTACAGAAACCATTAAATATTCTTGAGCCTGCTTACAATGATTCTCAAGGCATTACAGCAGCTTTTAATCTCAATATGTTAAGTCATTTAAATTGGCGTTTTGGCAGTAATTTTAATTTAGAACTATTTGAGCATAAAGCAATCTACAATACCTCAGAAAATCAAATAGAAATGCATTTACATTGTAAGAAAGCCCATTCTGTTTATTTTAAAAATTTAGATTTAGATGTAGAGTTTCAGGCAGGAACAAGTATTCAAACAGAAATTTCTCGTAAATTTAATTTAGAACAAATGCAGCAATATCTAACCACAATGGGTCTAAACCACATAAAATCTTGGACTGATCAGAAAAAATGGTTTGGCATTATTCTTTGTCAAGTTTAAAATCGTAGTATTTACCGAAAACATGAGCAAATCCTCTGAATTTCTAGAGTATTTGTTCAGAATACTATATTTACTCAAACATTGATTAATCCGACATTTCGCAGGTATTTGTCTGGTTTGAATATGAAGCTATGGTTTTTGTAATTTAAATTGTAGTGGTGCAGCCATTAGCTATATTTCTGGTAAAGGTTTTGATTTCAGTTTTTGTGGTTTTATAGGATGTCAAAGTTACTTCTCCTTGCTCGTTGAAAATCCATCCTTGGGCAGGCACTAATTCTATTGTTGATTTTTCTTCTGGCTCTAAGTTGTTTGGGCTAATATCACTTAACTCTTCTGTCTGTCTTTTCAAAACCACCGGTTCGACTAAACCTATTTGTTCCTCGTCGCTATTGAGAGTTTCATGAGGATTAGGAGACATACCGCCTTTCCCAGTAATAATAAATTCACTTCCTTCTCCCTGTTCACAAATGTTTTGTGAAATCTGATTGGTCACATCACTTACTGCTTCAGGTAATTCAATTAAGCTACTACCTCGGGCTTTACTCTCTTTTTTAGCTGCTTATTTATTGTTAGCTAATATTGCTCCAACTAATGCTCAAAGAATTTGTCAAGTTATTGCAATTAACCTTAATAATAATTAATATAGCTTATATATACCTACAGTACTTCTTATGTAAAAGAGCGTGAATCAACTATGAAATATTCTGAGCAACAGTTCTCAACCCAAAATTATCAGACAGGCAATAATATATTGGCCTTGTTGTTCTTTATGATGGGAGCATTGCATATATACAGGATCTTTAGAGCTAGAACGACTCGAACTTTGATGACCGAGAAGGGAACTTTCTTCGAAAATTCGGGAGTAAATCTTTATTTGAGGATGACTTTAGCTACAGTGGCTATCGCGCTAATTTGGAACATCCTAGCTTTTTGAATGTGAGTTTCTCCAAGAGGCGTTAAGCATTTGTGGCGACAGATGCCAATTTAATTTGACGAGCCTGAGTTTTAATAGGCTGCAAACTATATCCCAGCAAAGGAAAGCCCTTACAGAAGAATCCACGCTGGGAATGGATTTCAAACATTGGTTGGCGTTTCTCTTGCCATTCGGCTTCCGTGACCAAGAAAAATCCCTCTGGACTTTTTATTAATTGCACAGGGGTTGATTTAGAACGGGAAACGAGTAAGTGAGTTGGTCTAAACATCGTAATAAATTCAAATTTTTTTACCTTTACTGTTAATAAATCTAATAATTTTTCAGCCACTGAGGAAATAAGGAAATCCGTAACGAATCAAAGCAGCTAACTCGCTTACATTTCCGCCCAGGCAGAGTATTAATACTCATACGGTTATTCACCCATCCCTAAGTAGGGTCGAGATCGCTAAAGTTTTAACTATAAGCTTTACAAAACTTTATAGAAGGGTGAAAGCCATGATTAGTTTGATTTCTCTGGCAATTTATCTCTGGGCTTTTATAGCTGTATTGAACCGACTTACAAGTCAAAATCCATTCACTTAAATAACTTTGCTAAAAACTATTTTAAATTAGTCTTCCTATAGGTATCTTCCATTATGTTTGAACGTTTTAATGACAAAGCTATTAAAGTAATCCTTCTAGCACAAGAAGAATCACGACGTCTAAAACATAACTTTGTGGCTCCTGAACAGATGCTCATCGGCCTAATCCTCGAAGGGACAAGTTGGGCCGCTATTATTTTGCAGGAATTTGGTCTAACCTTACCGGCTGTTAGTGCAGAAGTAGAAAAAACTCTGGGACTAGGAACAGGCTTTATCGGAGAAGATATTCCTTTTAATCCCAAAGCTCGACAAGTTCTAGAGCGGGCTAACAAAGAAGCGCAGCAACTTGCCCAAAATTATGTCAGTCCAGAACATTTACTGTTAGCTCTAATTAGAGAACCTTCAGTCGCAAAAATTCTCCAGAATCTAGAACTTAATCGGGATCTAGTGCGAACGCAAATCATTCGTGTTATTCGTAAACCCGTAGCTGTAGGAACTAAGAATACTGCCGATCGCAAAACTCAATCCTCTAAAATTAAGGCACTTGCTGAATTTGGGACTAATCTGACTCAACTTGCGATCGACGACAAGATCGATCCCGTTGTGGGTCGAGAACAGGAAATTGAGCGAGTGATTCAAATTTTGGGTCGTCGTACTAAAAATAATCCCGTGTTGATTGGGGAACCCGGTGTCGGCAAAACCGCGATCGCGGAAGGATTAGCGCAACGGATTATCAGTCAAGATGTTCCTGAACTATTAAGGGACAAACAAGTAATTAGTCTTGATATAGGTCAATTGATAGCGGGAACTAGCTTCCGAGGTGAGTTTGAAGAACGCCTCAAACAGGTAATGGCTGAAGTGCGCCAAGCAGGAAATATTATTTTAGTTATCGACGAAGTTCATACTCTAGTAGGTGCGGGATCTGCTGAAGGAGGCATGGATGCCGCAAATCTGCTCAAGCCTGCCCTAGCTAGAGGTGAGTTGCAATGTATTGGGGCTACCACTTTAGGTGAATACCGCGAACATATTGAGAAAGATGCAGCATTGGAGCGGCGCTTTCAACCAGTGATCGTAAAAGAGCCGAGTGTAGAAGATACAGTCGAAATCCTGCGAGGCATAAGGAGTCGTTACGAGGAGCATCATCGTTTAGTAATTAGTGATCAAGCAGTGACTGCCGCAGCGCAACTCTCAGACCGCTATATCTCAGATCGTTACTTGCCAGACAAAGCGATTGATCTAATTGATGAAGCAGGTTCTCGGGTTCACTTACGCCATTCTCAGCAAGCTCTGGAAAATCCTATAGTTAAAGCAGAAGATATTGCTCAGGTAGTCTCAGCCTGGACAGGAGTACCAGTCAATCGATTAAGTGAATCAGAGTCATTACAACTACTCAACCTAGAAGAAACCCTACACCAGCGAGTAATTGGGCAAAAACAGGCAGTTACGGCTGTAGCTCGGGCAATTCGGCGATCGCGTGTGGGCTTGAGAAGTGCGAATCGTCCTATCGCTAGCGTAATTTTTTGCGGGCCTACTGGTGTGGGTAAAACTGAGCTGACAAAAGCTCTAGCCGCTAGTATCTTTGGCTCGGAAGAGGCCATGATTCGACTGGATATGTCGGAGTATATGGAGTCGCAGTCAGTGTCTAAGTTAATTGGTTCCCCTCCAGGTTATGTAGGTTATGGAGAAGGTGGTCAACTCACAGAAGCAGTTCGTCGTCAACCTTATGCGGTAGTTCTATTTGATGAGATTGAGAAGGCTCATCCCGATGTATTTAATTTAATGTTGCAACTGCTGGAAGATGGTCGTTTGACCGATGCTCAGGGTCGAGTCGTTAACTTTACTAATACTCTAATTATCATGACTTCTAACCTGGGTGCACGAGCTATTGAAAAGCAGGGAACTGGCTTGGGTTTCTTTACTGCTGATTTAGATTTGGCAGAAGCTCAGTACAATCGTACTCGCGAACAGGTAAATGAAGCTCTTAAGCAGTCATTCCGCCCCGAATTTCTCAATCGTTTGGATGAAATTATTGTTTTTCAGCAATTGACTCGCAATGAAGTTAAACAAATTGCGGAACTGTTATTGGCCAATGTGGAAGAACGTCTGAAGGAACAAGATCTTCAGCTAGAAGTTAGCGAAGCATTCAAAGATCTTTTAGTGACAGAAGGTTATGACCCCAGCTATGGAGCGCGTCCTCTCAGAAGAGCTGTGTCCCGACTAGTGGAAGATAATCTAGCAGAAGCTATTCTCTTAGGTCAGATTCAAGTGGGAGATACGGCAGTAATAGACATTGACGATGATGGTCGAGTGCAGGTTCAGCCGAAGCAAGTACCTGTTTTAGTAGCAGGTTAAGCGAATTTTTAAACAATCATTTTATTGCAATCATGTTTAACTCAGTTAACGAAAATAGCTCTTTTGAAAGTAACACCCCTGAGCTAGACATGGCTCAACTACAAAAATTACTGCGCCAGCAAGCTCAACGTCGTCCTCTATTGGAGAATGTAACGATTCTTGGTTGCGGTTATGTGGGCAGTGCCTTGGCCTACAATTGGCAAGAACAGGGACATTTTGTTACTGGTACAACTACCAGTCGGGAACGTGTAGCTATACTATCAGAACTCGTTTCTCAGGTAGTCTTGATGAAAGGAGATGATGCCAATGCTATGGAATCTCTCGTTCAAGGTCAAGATACTATCGTGGTTAGTGTTGCGCCTACTAGTTCCACAGCAGCAGATGAGGATGGGTACTCAAATACCTATCTTGCTACAGCTCAGAATTTAGTAAAAGCTCTGGCGCAAGCGCCTAGAGTTAAGCAAATCATTTATCTTAGTAGTTGCTCTGTTTATGGCGATCGCCAAGGAGCATGGGTCGATGAAAATTCAAGCATTATGCCCCAAGATCATCGAAGCCAAGTATTATCCAAAACTGAGCAAATATTAATGGGGGCAAACCAGGAAAACCGCAAAGTCTGTATCTTACGCCTAGGGGGAATTTATGGCCCTGGTCGAGAATTAATCAGGATGTATGGCGGTCTAGCTGGCATGATTATGCCTGGAACAGGCGAGCGCGTGATCAATTGGATTCATCGCGACGATATTGTTAAGGCGATCGAGTTTGCTCGATTAAACGAACTTGAGGGTATTTACAATCTAGTTGACGATAGCCAGCTCACAGTTAGAGAACAGGTTGAGCAAGTCTGCTATAAATATGGTTTGCCACCTGTCTATTGGGATTCATCTAAACCTGGGAGACGAGGCAATAGTGCCCGGATTAGTAATCAAAAGCTTAAAGCCGCAGGCTATGAGCTAATTCATCTCCAACTTAAAGCTTGAGCAATTGCGACTGGCTAAAATTATCTTTGATACCAATAAAGAAATTAAGTCAATTCATTGCAAGAATATTTTACATTTCGTTACAATAGTCAACATAGCACTTCAACAATTACAAAGAATTAATTTAATGCTTATTACCACAAACAAATCATCATACACAAACATTTTTGCTACTGTTCCCCAAGCAGTCGAAGGGATACAAAGACTCTCTATTGATGAGCAACTAGGACTGTTATGGGTTCTCTACGAAAACATGGGAAGTTTAGTCACTCCCGCAGCACCCGATGCGACCGAGCGCATAAAAATCTCTGGAGGCTTAATTAATGAAGTAGTTAGCCTTCCCCAGCAAGAGCAGTTGAAGTTCATGCAGGATCTAGTAGCGCAGGTTAACAATCCTCTGACTAGAGCCTATGGAACTCTAACTAGCAACAACAAACTGGCTTTTTGGTATCAATTAGCCGAGTTTATGCGTTCTGGGGACGTTATTGCTATTCCCGAAGATTATCAACTATCAGCACCGGCTAATGTAGTTTTGAACAAAGTTGTGGCCTTAGAATTTAATCAGCAAATTGCTGTCTTGCGCCTGATTGTGGGCAAGATGGGCATCAATCCCCTAGCAGCTTAGTTAATAATCCCCATAATATCCACTCTTAGTATTAGCCTAACAGCTAACTAGCACCAACTCAATGAAGTCCCAACTTACAGAAGGCCAGGTTTCAACCCAACTACTCAAACTATCGCTACCGATGGTCTGGGGCATCCTATCAATATTAGGTTTTAGCCTTGCTGATACCTATTTCGTAGCACAATTAGGAACTAAGGAACTAGCAGCGATCAGTTTCACCTTTCCCGTGGTTTCCGTTTTATCAAGCATTGCCATGGGTTTAGGAACTGGAGTTTCTTCCGTGGTTGCTAGGGTAATTGGCAAGGGTGATCGCCTGCAAGTGCAGCGGTTGACCACCGATAGTCTTTTGCTATCTGTCGTGATTGTGGGAATTTTCTCTACTCTCGGTTTAAATACTATCGATCCCCTATTTTCTAGTTTGGGAGCGAAACCTGAGCTGCTTCCTTTGATTCGGGACTACATGAGTATCTGGTATTGGGGAATGACGTTTTTAGTTGTTCCTTTAATCGGAAATAGTGCTTTACGCGCTAGTGGTAATACTCTGATTCCCAGCTTGATGATGACTTTAGCCGCTGGAATGAACATTCTCTTAGATCCCCTATTTATTTTTGGTTGGGGATCGATTCCTGGTTTAGGTCTGAAGGGAGCCGCGATCGCAAGTCTAATCTCTCGGGTTGGTATTTTAGCTGCCTCCCTAAGTTTTCTTCATTTTCGAGAACGTTTACTAATCTTCAATTGTCCTAGTTTACAAACTTTGCTCAAAAGCTGGCGCAGCTTGCTGTCTGTTGGATTACCAGCCGCAGCAACTAACCTAATTTCTCCGCTTTCTGTCAGTTTTGCGACCGGCTTGATTGCCCAATACGGAACTGAAGCAGTTGCGGGTTTTGGCTTAGCATCGCGGTTAGAAGCTCTGGCGCTGATTGTCCCTTTGGCAATTTCAGCTAGTTTGGGGCCTTTTGTTGGTCAGAATTGGGGAGCGCAATTGTACAGTAGGGTTAAGCGATCGCTGCGATTGAGTTTCTTCTTCTGTCTTACTTGGGGTGTTCTGATTGCTGTTTTATTAGGAACAATGGGATCAGGAATTGCTGCTTGGTTCGATAGTGATCCTGGGGTCGTCAGTAGCGCCAGTGTTTATTTGACTCTCGTACCTATTAGTTATGGTGCTTTAGGAATTGTCTTTACTGCTAGTTCTGCTTTGAACGGTCTGGGCAAACCGATGCCTGCTTTGGGAATGTCAGTGTTTCGACTTTTACTTTTGTATCTTCCTTTGTCGTATTTGGGTAGTCTAATATTTGGGATTCCTGGAATTTTTGCCGCAACTTGCTTGTCTAATGTGCTAGTTGGACTTTGGGCCTGGTCAAAGCATTCGCGTTGGATTAATCCCATCGTCGAAGTGACTTCAAGCCAATTTTTATCCTTTTCAGAAGAACATTAAAAATGCACTAAAAGTATTTTGACATTATTTATGTTGCCCTCTCAAACAGAAGAAAAATTTGTGCTTAGGCAATGGCTAACCAAAAGTTTTTTGGAGCTAGCAATTTATCCTAGTATCTGGACTGCTGCGGCAGTGGGATCATTAGCTTATTTTGTCCAGGAAACTCTTGTTCTACCTCATGATTGGCGGGCGGTGGCTCTAATTTTTGCGACCGCTCTGCTTTTTTATAATCTAGACCGTCTTCTAGATTCCTATATTCAGCCGATTCCTGATCCCCAGGCTCAGTCCTATGTTCTTCATCCTGGTTTTAGGTTCCTGTTACTAATAACAGCGTTAGTAGTAGGAATTTTGTTTTATCAGGCTCCGACAACAGTAAAACTTGTAAGTTGTGGGGGACTTTTTCCTTTAATTTACGGAATGCCTTTAATGCCTTGGAAGCAAGGGCAAAACTGGCGGTGGTATCGTCTTAAAGATATTCCGGGATCTAAAGCCTTGATTGTGGCGGGGATCGTTACCTATGCTTTGGTTGCTGTGCCCCTAGCCTATGCTGGGGTCGCTTTTAATAGCTCCGCAGTATTAATAACTATATTTTTACTAATTTTTACTGGTACAAACTCTCACCTGTTTGATGTTCGAGATCTCGAATCAGATCGAGAAAAAGGAGTGCGAACTTTACCTCTAATTGTGGGAGTGCAAGGAAATCGTCTGATCTGGACTGGCTTGAATCTTAGTTTTCTTGTCTTTTTGGGTTGGCTTTGGGGATCAGGATGGAATATCCCTGGATTAGGAGTAATTTTACTCGTACTTATTGTTAACTTGATCTTTATTTGCTTCCTTGATGCTGAAACCCCAAGGAATACTTACAACATCGCCTTAGACGGTTGCCTGTTCTTACCAGCTCTATTAACTGAAATATTCCATTTACTTTACTAGATATAAATTTTATGATTACTGAATTTCCCTGGCTAACATTATTATTTCTCTTTCCTCTGATAGCGGCTTTACCGATTCCGTGGCTACCCGACAAAGAAGGCAAGACTGTTCGTTGGTATGCTCTCGTTGCTGGTCTATCAGAGTTTATTCTTATTTGCTATAGTTTTTGGCGTTTTTATGATCCCCAATCTCCTGATTTACAGCTTGTAGAAAGTTATTCCTGGCTACCTCAGTTGGGAATGCATTGGTCTTTGGCCGTAGATGGACTGTCTTTGCCTTTGGTGCTTTTATCGGCATTAGTAACAACTTTGGCAATTTTGGCTTCTTGGAAAGAAAATCGTAAGCCTCGTCTCTACTTTTTTCTATTGTTAGTTCTATACAGTGCTCAGGTGGGAGTATTTTTAGCCCAAGATTTACTGTTATTTTTCCTGATGTGGGAATTAGAGTTAGTTCCTGCCTATCTTTTGCTAGCGATTTGGGGTGGCGAAAGATGTCGTTACGCCGCGATGAAATTTATTCTTTATACAGCAGCGGGATCGATCTTTATTCTCGTTGCTGCTTTTATTTTGGCGTTTGCTGGAGAGGGAACCAGTTTTGAGTTGTCTCAACTCGCTCTCAATGATTACTCACCCTATTTACAGAATTTGGTTTATGTCGCTTTCTTAATTGGCTTTGGGGTTAAATTACCGCTATTTCCTCTACATACTTGGCTACCAGATGCCCACGGCGAAGCACCCGCACCGGTCTCAGCAATTTTGGCTGGAGTTTTGTTAAAGATGGGAGGATACGGTTTATTGCGTATGAATGTAGAGTTGTTGCCCGATGCTCATGAGAATTTTGCGCCACTTTTAGCGATTTTAGGAGTTATCGGGATTCTTTACGGTTCTTTAGCGGCTTGGGCGCAGACTAATCTGAAACGTCGGATTGCTTATTCTTCGGTAGCGCAGATGGGATTTGTCTTGGTGGGGATCGCCTCGGTTTCGACTTTGGGCATTAACGGTGCGCTTCTCCAGATGATCTCTCATGGATTGATTGCAGCTTTTCTATTTTTACTAATTGGTGCGCTGTATGAACGGACACATACTTTAAAATTGGAGCAGATGGGAGGATTAGGTCAGCAACTACCTATCACTTTTGCTTTTTTCACTGCGGGTTCGATGGCTGCTTTAGCATTACCGGGCTTGAGTGGGTTTGTAGCCGAATTAATGGTTTTTCTAGGTTTTACGACTAGTGAATTTTACAGTACGACTTTTCAAAGTATTATTATTTTGACGGCTACGGTAGGAATTATCTTTTCGGCTATTTATTCTTTGGCAAATTTACGTCAGATTTTCTTTGGTGCTGCCAATCAAGAAAAAGGGAAAGAGAAGTTTTTACTTGATCTTCTACCTCGGGAAAAGTTTATTGCTACTTGCTTGTTGATATTAATTCTTGGAATTGGGATCTATCCCAAGTTAGTCACTAATGTCTTTGAGACTAAGGTTACGGCAATGACGGCACAAATGCCTCAATCTCAGGTTATTGCTTCTGTTTTTAGTGAGAGCGATCGATAGGGGTAGAGCAGAGGGAGCGGCCCTAAAGGATACCGCTTCGCACGACCCGAAGGTAGTCCTTTAGGATAAGGGGCGGAGGAGCAGAGGAGGATAATTACGAAGATTTATCCCTCAAAGTAAAATTAATATTTACTTAGGTTCTCTGCATAAAGCTCTATTAATTATTGAAGTAGGATGCTGTTAGCGCAGCGTAACGCATCTTTATTTTAGTGTTGCTGGGATCTTTATATCATTTCCGTAGGGGCGAACGGCCGTTCGCCCCTACATTATTTTTTAATCTGCAAAATTTAGCGAAAATATTCTAGGATGAGAAGTTGTAAATAATAGTCTTTCTTGAAAATGACCAATTCTCCCAATGATGACAATGCGCAAATTCTGGTTGATTTAAATCCTCCAGGCAGTATGGTCGAGGTAGCTCTTGAGCCTCAAGCTCTTGTTAATAAATCGAAAGAAGCAATCAACAAAGCAATGGACACAATTAATCATATGGCTGAGCGTACAATTGACGCGATAGGGAATGTCACAAATAAGCCCTCTGAAGTTGAGGTTGAATTTGGAATTAAGCTAGATGCCGAATCTGGAGCCTTAATTGCCAAAACTGGAGCAGAAGCGAGCCTGACTGTGAAAATGGTCTGGAAATCGTAATTATTAGAAATTGACTTCGGATTTCAATAAAAAGCAGCTAAGTAACAATGGAACTCCAAAACCACCTTCGTCAGTTTACAGTTCAAGTACGTAGGATAGGAACAGAGATAATTGTCGGAACCGGCTTTGTCGTCTCCGACACCGGTCAAATTGTCACTTGCGTACATGTTGTTAAAAAGGCTAATCAAACTAGAGAGATTGCCGAAGGGATAGAAGTAGATATTTATTTCCCTCAAACGATAAAAGAAGAAGACAAATCACATAAAGCCTATGTCTCATGCTTTTTTCAGAATTACAATGATGATGTTGTGATCTTGCAACTCGATCAAGAATTTCTTCCTGATAAGGTTGAAGTAGCAATTTTAGGAACAGCAAACAAATCAGCAGATAATCGCTTTAGGAGCTTTGGTTATCGTCGTTTAGTTAATTATCAAGGTTTACCTGCCAATGGAGACATTATTGGTACTGCTGAGCGCCCTAAAGATCGAAAG
Source organism: Cyanobacteria bacterium P01_F01_bin.143 (assembly GCA_039190385.1). Taxonomy (GTDB): domain Bacteria; phylum Cyanobacteriota; class Cyanobacteriia; order Cyanobacteriales; family Xenococcaceae; genus Xenococcus. The sequence continues at coordinate 24,860 of JBCCYD010000012.1, forward strand.
CTACAAGCCGATCCCGTGATGCTTAACTCCCAAAACATTGACAGTGGCATGAGTGGCGCAGCAGTGTTGGATATTAAAAGAGATTTAGTGATAGGTGTTATTGCTGAAACCTGGGATTCTAAAGGAAGACTCAAAGATAGGGATACCAGTTTTGCAGTAGATAGTTTAGTGTTAACATTTAACCCGATGTGCCTCCCTGTTCATGATGTGCCTCCTCCTCAACAAACTGAACTACAGCCTGAGAGTGATATTGAGGAAAATTTAACAGCCGTGTCTCAACCTGAAACTAAGTTTAATAATGAACCACCGCCTCTGAAAGAATGGGTGGGACGAAAAGAATTTTTGCAAAATCTTGATCAGGATTGGCAAGACTCTGAGCGGCTGATCACGGGATTGATTGGTTTTGGTGGAGAAGGCAAAAGTTCTCTAACTCGTCGTTGGCTTGATGATTTATTGGACAATAGTTCTTTACCTCAACCAAAGGGAGTTTTCTGGTGGGGATTTTATGAAAATACAAATGTTGATCAGTTTTTTGAGGCTTTGCTGAAGTTTATGAGTGATGGACAAATTAATCCATCAACTTTTTCTTCAACTCAGATGAAGGCCAAAGTAATAACATCATTTCTCGGAAGTGGGCGCTATCTATTGGTCCTGGATGGATTGGAAGTTTTGCAACATCAGAACGGAGATGATTACGGACTACTCAAAAATATTGACCTGCGGGATTGGTTGCGAGATTTTGCTGCGGGAGGTCATAAATCTTTCTGTATGATTAGCAGCCGTGCGCCGTTATTGGATTTGATTGATTTTACTACCTATACCCATCGGGATGTGGAACGTCTCAGCATTAATGAAGGGCGAGATTTACTGCGAAAAATAAAAGTTAAAGGAACTGATGCTCAGCTAGAACAGGTGGTGCAGGAATGGGATGGATATGCTCTGGTTCTTAGTTTACTGGGTTCTTATTTGGTAGATCGCTTTGAGGGCAAGATAGAGCATCTGAAGGATATTCCTGTTCCTACGGCAGATGAACCAAAATATGATCGGGTGCGTCGGGTTTTGCGTCGCTATGATGAGCATTTGACCGAGGAAGAAGGGGAATTTTTGGAAATTTTTAGTGCTTTCCGTTTGCCGGTACCAGAAGCAGCATTAGAACCTGTGTTTGGGCAGGACTCTTCTCAAGAATCCCCAATAGTAAAGCAACTCATTAAATATCGCATCCTACGTCATAACACTCAAGCAAAGCACTACACTACTCATCCCCTAATCCGCGCTCACTATCTGGAGTGTCTTCAAAGTAAACCTAGTTTTGCGCAACCAGTCCATAGGAAAATTGCTGACTACTATCTCAACAGTGCTGGTGAGACACCCGATCACCCGACTCTGGATGACTTAAAACCACTAATTGAAACAGTACATCACCTTTGTCAAGCTGGAGATTATGATGAGGCACTTAATTCTATAGTTTGGGAGCGTATTGACCAGGGTAATCGCGCAGTAAGTATTAATGTACTGGGTGCGTACGAAACTAATTTATCTGTGATGCAATCATTTTTCCCTAACAGTGACACTTCTCAAGAGCCACAGATAAGCAATCCTGAGAACAAAAGCTTTATAATCAACGCGGTCGGCTTTTGCCTAATGAATCTGGGACATATGAATAAAGCCGTCCCGTTTTATGAGCGTGCAATTACAATTCATATCAGCATAGAAAACTGGAAAAACGCCAGTATAGGCTACCAAAACCTAGCAGACTTATACGTCGATCTCGGCAAACTAAACTCCAGCGTAGAGGCCGCAAGTGAAGCCCTAAAACTTATCCATCTTGCAGATCATAAGTGGGGTGAACAAATCTCCCTAAGCAAGCAAGCATGGGCTGCGCATCTACAGGGAGACTTAGAAACAGCTAGTTCAGCCTTCCAAGATGCTGAGGTATTGGAACGGGAAATCGATCCAGACAAGCATTATCTGTACAGCTTGAGGGGTATCCAACATGCTGATCATCTACGACGCATCGGTAATGCAGACTATGCAAGAAAAGTTACAGAAGTAAACCTGGAGATTTGTCAACGTAATAGCCTTATCAAATCTATCAGCCAATGTTATCGCGTCTTAGGAGATCTAGATGCCCATGCAGACAATCACTACAGTGCTCAATCTCATTACCAAGAAGCATTAAAAATTGCCCGCAGCATTTCTTTACAATTTGTCCTGATTGAAGTACTCCTTGCTCAAGGACGCTGGTTAGCTAAACAAGGTGAAGTAGCAGCTGCCCGTCGAGATTTAGATGAAGCATTGAATTACGCTGTTGCTGGAGGTTATCGCATCTATGAAGCAGATAGTCGAGTGGGTTTAGCTTGGGCACATCTAGCAGACGACAATCATTCAGCAGCCCAGAAGGAAGCAGAGAAAGCATTGCGCATGAGTGAAGAGATGGGTTATTACTGGGGTCAGGTGGATGCTAAAGAGGTGCTGGAAAGATTAGAGACCTTGGACTAGTTATTTCCTTGTGGGCAAATATGGGTGCTTGCCCCCTAAATCCCCCAATTCTGGGGGACTTTAATTCATTTTTCTACCCCAAATTTGGGGACCGCCCTAAAGGATTAGCTTCGCGTCGGGGGCTTAAGAGAAACCTTTGCCGCCTCAGAATTCAAGAATGCGTGAAAACTAAAAAAGCTTTTCTAGAGAAACTGATAAATCGGGAAAAGCTAAAGACGCTAACTCTCCTTGTTCGCAGACCCAATAATCCAAATAATCATCTCCCTGGGGATTCCGAAAAACATGAACTTGTTTCTTCGCTAAATCCAAGACCCAATATTCTGGAATATTTGCAGCCGCATAAATTGATTTTTTAATTTCTAAATCCTTTTGCAAGCTGGTATTAGCAACTTCGACTAACCAATAAATATCTTCTGGATAAGGATGATGCTCATCATATCTAGATTCAGGGAGTTTTACTATGGCAATATCCGGCTCAGGCTCAGAATCGGCTAAAGTTATCGCGCCATTAAATCGTACTTCAGCTTTGCCTTTCAATAAATTCTCTAAATACCTTACTCCTCGCTTTGCTGTATTGTAATGTAGCGGTGATTCTGGACTCATCTCAACTATTTCTCCCGCTAGTAACTCTACAGATTGGTCATTGAATATCTGAGCTTCAATCATTTGATGATATTGAGCAACTGACCATTTAGCTAAGGTTTTCATCACTAGATATTTGAATTACTTTACGGGCGATTACTCTACTATTATAAAGAATTATATTTAAGTTATTTAATAAATAGCTGTTTGAGCAATACAACAAAAATCTAACTGATCCAGATAATTTTAGAAGGTTCAACCTCATCAATCTCTGAAGTCTGCGGTTGGTAATTAGAATAGTCGCGAAAGCCAGATGTGATAACCGATTTAGGACGAGAATACCTCGATTTTGCTCTACGAGAACTTCGCATATTCACAAAAGGAGAATGTTGAAATTCCTTAGGAAATAGATTCATCAAGAAAAAATCCAAAGTTGTAGATTTGATAAAACCTTGAAGTACCGCAACTGTACCAAAACGCACACCAGTTTGGGTTTGCTCTTCCAAAATTGTTTCAACATCCTCTAGTTCTAATAATGCTGCCTGCTGTAAATAATAACCTAATGGCTCGCGATATTTCTGCTTCAGTAAATTAGACCATTCCTCCACAAAAAAATCTGCCGTTTCAGACTTTAACCAACCTTGCATCGCTAGAATTTCTCCAAAAAGTAAATTAGAATAATGTTCTTTTACTTGCAATGCCAATTCAACCTGATGTTGGGATACTAGATCTGCTTCCCGCAAGATATCCCCTATTTTTTGCTGACGGACCCTGGCCAAATAATGCGCGCTTGAACCACCAAGACTACCTTTTGAAGGAGGATGATAAAACATAACCAAAACTATCCCTAATAAAATTTCTGGGGAATTTATACTTGTAACTTATTAATAACAAGATACTAAGTCGTAAACAGTGATCCTAATCAATACAGTTGTGATTTAGGTGTAGTTTAGATAAAGATATCACGAAAAATTTTGAAGAATCATCCCGTTAGCAGTTGGGGATTGAGACGATAACCTACATTTCTGACTGTTTGTATCAGATAAGGCTGCCGAGGATTAGACTCAATTTTCTTGCGCAAAGATAACACATGAGTATCAATAGTTCGAGGATTATCGATAGCATCAGGCCAGGCTCTTCTTAATAGTTCAGAACGGCTTAAAGTAGTCCCTCCTGCCTGAGCCAACACATACAATAGACTAAATTCTTGAGGAGTAAGTTCGATAAAATGCTCTTGTACTTGCACTCGACGCTGTACCAGATCTATTTTCAATTCACTGTAATCAAGAAATAAAGGAGCAACATTAACCCGTACTCTGCGAATCAAAGCCTCTGTGCGAGCAATAAACTCTTTCATCCCAAAAGGCTTGGACAAATAATCATCCGCTCCAGCATTCAAACCAGCCACAATATCTTTTTCTGCGTTGCGAGCAGATAAAATCAGAATTAGAGAATCACCTTGTTGACGTAACCAACGGCATAATTCCAAACCATCACCATCTGGCAAATCAGAATCGACAATTACCAAAGTGGGTTGCAAATTCGTGGCCGAACTCTGCCCTTGTTGGATATTTTCGCACTGCTTAACCCGATAGCCTGCTTCTTGCAGATGCCAACCCAGTAATGAGCGTAAATGAGGATTTCCTTCAACGACAGAAATAAGTATCGAACCCACTGTGATTTTTAATAAATTTTATTAAAGTTATATGCCAAGCTCTCACTAATAAAAGCTAACAGAGCTACTGTAAATATTTTGTAACACTTGCTACACCCGATGACGTCAGTTAAGAAGAATTACCAATAATGCTTAAATAAGGCTAAAGCATGAGACTAAGTTATCATATGGGAACATTTTCTTATCAGAATTATCTAAACTACGGCGCTTTACACTCGTTTTGGTAAAATGTTGATCAAAAAGTAAACGAATTTTAATCAACTAGCAACAAAACTCAATCAACAAACTCAATCAGCCGAAAGCTGGCACTGCGTGGTCGCAAACAACTGGGAATAATTAGGGAGGCACTCAATAGCATCATCATGTTACAGAACAGTCAATCGATACGTCATTATCAAAAGATCACCGATAATATGGTGGATTTATGGCGCAGAGGCTATAAATTTGACGAAATTAGACTACATATGGATGGTTACATCTCTTGTCTGCGTCAAACCAAGGCCCTTGAACCTTACCAGATCAATCGTCTAGAAGAAGAAGCTCTGAGCTTTTTACGAGATCCATCAAACTTTGAATCACCAACTATGCTTCAGCGAGAAACCGATTACTACTAAAAAGTAGAGCTTCAAAGCAATCAGTATTAGAATGTGTAAAAGTTAAAGATACTATAGAACTTTCTGTCAAGGAGTAGTAGGTAAAAATTGTTTGTTCTCAACGGATATGAATATTTTCTAGGCTTTCTGCTAATTTGCAGTGCCGTACCCGCCCTTGCTTTGACAGCTTCCAAGCTTCTAAGACCGAGAACTGGAGGTCCTGAGCGAGTCACCACCTATGAATCTGGAATGGAACCTGTGGGTGGTGCTTGGATTCAATTTAACATTCGCTATTATATGTTTGCCCTGGTCTTTGTTGTTTTCGATGTGGAAACAGTGTTTTTATACCCCTGGGCAGTTGCTTTCAATCGTTTGGGTCTACTTGCTTTTGTAGAAGCCCTTATCTTTATTGCAATTCTGGTGATTGCTTTAGTTTATGCCTGGAGAAAAGGAGCTCTTGAATGGTCATGATTTCTAATATATTTGAACAAGAACAAGAACCAAAATCAAAAATTCTCAATCCGATCAATGACACTAGGGTTACCCAAGATTTGTCGGAAAACGTTATCTTAACGACTGTTGACGATCTTTATAATTGGGCAAAACTTTCTAGTCTTTGGCCCATGCTCTATGGAACTGCTTGCTGTTTCATCGAATTTGCGGCTTTACTCGGTTCTCGATTTGATTTTGACCGTTTTGGCTTGGTTCCCCGTTCTAGCCCCCGTCAAGCAGATTTAATCATCACCGCAGGCACTATCACGATGAAAATGGCTCCTGCTTTAGTTCGTTTGTACGAAGAAATGCCTGATCCCAAATATGTAATTGCCATGGGTGCTTGCACTATTACTGGGGGTATGTTTAGCGTTGACTCACCTAGTACAGTCAGAGGTGTTGATAAACTAATTCCGGTTGATGTTTATATTCCTGGTTGTCCTCCCCGTCCTGAGGCTATTTTTGATGCAGTGATTAAATTGCGCAAAAAGGTCGCGAATGAAACTCTTCAAGAAAGAGCATTAATGGTAGAACAAACTCACCGTTATTACAGCACTACCCATAATATGAAGCCAGTTCCCGAGATTCTTACTGGTAAATATATGAAGTCACAAACTCGTCAGGCACCACCCAAAGAACTTGCTCAGGCAATGGGAATGCCCATACCCGAAGCGCTACAAGAAGCTAAGAAAGAGGAGGTAGATCGTGGCTGAAGAACCTACAGCAGAAAGTACAGAAACTTCTCAGATAGTCCCAGCGGGTAAGGTTTCTACTTGGTTGAGCGACAATGGTTTTGGCAATGAAGCTCTAGAAGTGGATACCAGTGGTATTGAGTTGATTAAAGTTGAGCCAGAATTTTTTCTTCCTATCTCGACTGCTCTGTACGCCTACGGATTTAATTATCTTCAATGCCAAGGTGCTTATGATGAGGGAGCTGGCAAAAATTTGGTCAGTTTTTATCATTTGCTTAAGGTAAGCGATAATGCCGATTCGACTGAGGAAGTACGCATTAAAGTCTATTTACCTCGGGAAAATCCTAAAATGGCCTCTGTCTACTGGATTTGGAAAGCAGCAGATTGGCAAGAGCGGGAGAGTTACGACATGTATGGCATCGTCTATGAAGGACATCCTAATCTGAAACGTATTTTAATGCCTGAAGATTGGATTGGTTGGCCTTTACGTAAAGACTATATCTCTCCCGATTTTTACGAGTTACAAGACGCTTATTAATCAGTTAGCAGTTAACAGTTATCAGTTATCAGTTCGTCATTGTTTTTCCCCTCTTACTCATTACTCCTTACTCATTACTCCTTACTCAATGAATCTTGCTGTTGCCTCAACTATTCTGAGCCAAGAAGAAGCTGTTGATATTCTTGATTCTGTGATTAAGCAATCTCAGGCGGAAGATGTCTTTGTGAGTCTCAGTAGCCAAGAATCTGCTTTAAGCCGCTTTTCGGAAAACCAAATTAGTCAAAATATTCAGAAAAATAAGTTTAGCCTCACGATCACTAGCTACTTTGGTAAGCGGAGTGCTTCAGCTTCGACTACAGAATTAGACCCAACTGCGATCGCGGATACCCTACGTCGTTGTGAAGATTTAGCTCGTTTCGCTCCAGAAGATCCTGAATGGGTCGAATTATTGCCAGCCCAAAGTTACGAATTACGGCAACCAGCTTTTGACTTGGCAACAGCGGAGTTGGCTCCTTTAGCTAGAGGAGAAATAGTTCAACAAGTTTGTGAGCTAGCAGTTAAGGCGGATGTTGCAGGCTCGGGAACCTTTAGTACCAATGTTTCTTTGCAAGCGATCGCGAATTCTGCGGGCTTAAGGGGATGCGATCGCAATACTCGCGCTGATTTTAGTTTTACTGCTCGCCAAGATAATGGTTCAAGTTGGGGACAGCTCACAGCTTGGGGCGTTGAGCAATTACCTATTATTAGTAAGACAGAAAAAATTATTACCAAAGCGATCGCCTCTCGCAATCCCCAAGAAGTTGCCCCAGGTGACTATACCGTTATCTTTGAGCCGAACGCAATGGCAGCTTTATTGCCTTGGGTGATTTGGAATATGGATGCAAGAGCTGCCGATGAAGGGCGTTCTTTTATGTCGCGGACAGATGATACTGGACAGCCGATGGGAAACCGAGTTGGCGAAAATTTATTTAGTTCTTTAGTGCAAGTACAACGCGATCCCAATCATCCTCTTTTGCAGTCTGGGAGATTTTTCGGAAACGGTTTAGGGAATAGTTATTTGGATATTATCAAAGATGGTATTCCTCAAACTTTATCCTATAGCCGCTATTGGGCGCAGCAACAGGGTAAAGAACCTAGCGGAGCCATGTCTCCTATCGTCATGACTGGTGGGGAGCAGGGAATAGAAAATTTAATTGCGAGCACAGAAAGAGGCATTCTAGTAACTCGTGCTTGGTATGTTCGTTATGTTAATCCGCGTACTCTCGAAGTTACAGGTATGACGAGAGATGGTACCTTTTGGATTGAATCGGGGAAAATTGCCTATCCAATTAAAAATATGCGTTTTAACCAAAGTTTACCTGAAATGTTGAACAATATTGAGGCAGTGGGTGTTAGTAAACGTTGTGGCAACAGTGTGATTCCTGCCTGTA
>JBCCYD010000013.1:0-31783 GCA_039190385.1 Cyanobacteria bacterium P01_F01_bin.143
TAATTAAATCCTCATTCCTAGGCAGAGCAAGTACTCCTGAAGAGATTGAATTTCTTAGTCAACCAGGTTCTGGTTTTTAATAAGCTCTTAGATTCACAAAAGCCCATTTATATTATATTTCTTTTAGAAATTTAGTAGTCTAGATCACTCCTAAAGTTTTAAAATGCAGAAACACTATTAACCCAGAGTCTAAAACAAAGTATTAATTCATAAAAATGGCAAGTAAGAAAGTTCATGTTAGAGCCCACGATCGCACGATCCACACCCGAGTCTTTGTGTTTATTTGTCCACGCTGCGATAAAAAAGTGGAAGTAGAAACCTACTCGACGATTTGTCCGACCTACTGTGCTGAGTGTAAAAGAGGAGTCCCCAAAAAGTATCGACACCGCACCAAAAAATAAAATAATGTCTAGAGAATAAAAATTGTGACTATGTGGATTGAACCACCTCCTAAACCACCTCAAGAGACCGAGCAAACTTTAGCCCAGCTAGCTCATTACTATCGCCAGTTGATTGCCTATCATCAACAGGCTGCTGCTATCGCTTCTTCAAAATTAGCTCAGGTAGATACACTACTAACAGCTAGCACTATCAACCCCATGCCAACTTCTTGGAATTATTCTGGAATAACTACGACAGAATCTTTAACTAGTTCAAGAAGTCCCGAATTAACAGCAGAGCTCGAAGAGGTTCCGCAAATCTTACCCGAAATTAAGCTGCCTACAAAGGATATTTTAACTAAAATAATCCAAGAGATTCTCACGATTAATAAAGGCAAAGTACTGCGTCTTGATTATCTATCTCTAGAAGTAGCAGAAAAAATTTCGATCCTGCCACTTTATCAATCTCAGGTCCAAGGCAAAGTCAAAGTGATCTTGCAACAAGGGGAGGATTTTGGCTTATGGTCAAGTGTTCCTGACTCCCCTGAATGTTGGACCCTCGACTTGGCGGACTTTCCTGATTTGCTAAATCGTCCTGCCCCTGGCTCCTCGACGACTAAGAAAAGAAGGAGAAAAAGTACCAAGTCCAAAAAATCTCACAATCGTACTCGCCTGCCACCTTGCGCCAAGATAGACGAATTTGAAACCCTAACCGGGGCCATCAAAGCCTGTCTCAAAGAGCATTATCCTAAAACTATGGATGCCCATGAAGTTTTAGCCTGGATGTATCCTGAAGAGTTGGATCCCAAAACCAAAACAAAAGCCTACCAAGCTGTTAGTGATGGTTTAAATAAGGGTTGCTCTCGTAAGCATTGGCAAAGAGTAGAAATTGGTATCTATACTGTTGTGCCGGAAGAATTAGAGTAAATTTAATAGAGATTAAAGCGCGATCCTACTCATATGCGATCGCGCTTGGCCTTGAGTCCTAGAGCTACTTAACAACCCCTTAAAAATACTTTTTACAACAAATGGGATAACCCAGGTTTATCGTATAGAGACTTCACCACTTTTTTAATATCTTGAGTGCGGTTTTTGTTAACCACTAAGGTCACATCGCCATCTCTGACGACAACGACATCTTCTAACCCAATAGTGACAATGATTTCATTGTTATTACTATTGTAAAAAATACCATCTTTAGTATCATGACCAATATGACGAGCTAGCTCCACATTCTCTTGATCTTTTTTGTGCAATCTTTCTACCCCATTCCAATCACCAAGATCGTCCCAACTAAAACTGGCGGGGATCACATAAGCTAGTTCAGTTTTCTCCATCAGAGCATAATCAATACTCTGTTTTTCTAATTCTGCATAGGCGTCTTGGCCTTTTTGCAAGAGAGGATTAAGAATTTCTGGCGCATAACGACTTAATTCCTCTAAAACTACCCCTGCTCGGAAAATAAACATGCCACTGTTCCAACTGTATTTACCCGTGTCAATAAATTTTTGGGCTGTGGCCTGATCAGGTTTTTCGGTAAAACGGGATACATTATATATAGGTAGATTGAAAAAGTTACCTTGTTGCTCTGCTTGTTCGATATAGCCATAACCCGTGGCTGGGTGATTGGGTTTGATCCCAAGAGTAACAATTGAAGGTTCTTTTAAAGCTTGTTGGGCAGCAGCTTTTAAGGTTTGTTCATAGGCGAGATTATCTCCAATCCAATGATCGGCGGGGAAAAAGCCCAAAATTGCCTCTTTTCCATAGCGTTTAGCTATCTCGATAGTTGCCCAAGCGACTGCAGGAGCAGTATCTTTTCCCTCTGGCTCGATTAACAGATTGGTTTCTGGTAAATCGGGAAGTTGTTCTCTGACACCATCGGCAATTACCGAAGAGGTAATGACCCAGAGGTTTTCCCATCCTCCTGCTAGGTTTAACAAGCGATCAGCTGTAGACTGCATCAAACTTCTACCGCTACCGTCTAAACATAAAAATTGCTTGGGTCGCTTTAGACGACTAACAGGCCAAAAGCGTTCGCCTTTACCACCAGCAAGAATGATAGGAATGATTTTTGTATCCATGCAGCTTTACTCTAAGGTTGTTAAGTTGTGGGGTAGTTAATAATATATTGCCAGTCAATTATCAATTCGTCTCTATCAATCAGATATTTATTGCTAGTCAATGTTAATTTATCATAACTAATATTAAAACTTTTCCCCATGGTATCTTCTAAGGCAATATGAACTGTTTTAAGCGATCGCATAACTCAAAACGGAAATTCCTTAGCAGATTCATTCCCAATTCTTCAACCATCTGTTACAATGTCTTAACAATAGGAATTAAAAATCGCTTTCTTCAGTTAATTTAGATAGTCGATTAACAAAAACTTATTAACAGTCAGGTGCGATATCTTGCCTAAGCTTGCAACATAAATTTTATATTTATCGAGTGACGAGAGGGAAGATTATTCAACAAAGCTTTCCACAATAAAGATATTGAGTCTGACGCCACAAAAAACTCCTTGTCTACATTAGTAAATTGTCACTTAATCAACCAAGTATGGCCGTCAAGCCAACTATCGCCGTCTCCCATTTGGGCTGTGAGAAAAATCGTATAGATTCAGAACATATGCTAGGCTTACTAGCCAAAGCAGGTTATCAAATAGATTCTAGTGAAGAATCAGCAGACTATGTAGTTGTTAATACTTGTAGTTTTATTCAAGCGGCTCGTGAAGAATCAGTCAGAACCTTAGTTGAACTAGCTGAAGCTGACAAAAAAATCGTGATCACAGGCTGTATGGCACAGCATTTTCAAGCAGAATTACTAGAGGAAATTCCTGAAGCTGTTGCTGTGGTTGGTAGTGCTGACTATCACAAAATTGTTGATGTTATCCAACGTGTAGAAACCGGAGAGCGGGTTAGCGAAGTTTCTCCCCAACCTGAGTATATTGCAGACGAAACTGTTCCTCGTTACCGTACAACTACCGAAGGGGTTGCCTACGTTAGAGTGGCAGAGGGTTGTGATTATCGATGTGCTTTTTGTATTATCCCCCATCTGCGAGGGAAACAGCGATCACGGACCATTGAATCCATTGTCGCTGAAGCTCAACAACTAGCCCAGCAAGGGGTTCAAGAAATTATCTTAATTTCCCAGATCACAACCAATTATGGCCTGGATATTTACGGTAAGCCGAAACTTGCAGAATTGCTAATTGCTTTAGGGGAAGTCGATATTCCTTGGATTCGCATTCACTATGCCTATCCCACGGGACTGACTCCAAAGGTAATTTCCGCGATTAGAGATACGCCCAACGTCATACCCTATCTGGATTTGCCGCTGCAACATTCCCATCCTGAAATATTAAGAGCCATGAATCGCCCCTGGCAAGGACGAGTAAATGATGCCATTATGGAGCGGATCAAACAGGAATTGTCCTCAGCAGTATTCCGTACCACCTTTATTGTGGGATTTCCCGGAGAAACAGAGTCTCATTTCCAACATTTAACAGAATTTGTTCAACGTCATCAGTTTGATCATGTAGGAGTATTCACCTTTTCGCCTGAAGAAGGAACTGCTGCTTATAATATGAGCGATCGCATTGACCAAGAAGTTATGGATTATCGGCGCAACATCTTAATGGAAATCCAACAGCCCATTGCAGCGACGAAAAACCAAGCTTGTATCGGTACAACCGTGGACGTTCTGATCGAACAGGAAAACCCTCGTACTGGAGAGTTTATCGGACGTTCGGCAAGGTTTGCCCCAGAAGTAGACGGCATGATCTATGTTCGTGGCAATAACGCGAGTTTAGGATCTATTGTGCCCGTTCAGATCACGGGAGCAGATATTTACGATCTTTATGGCGAAGTTGCTCCTGTAGCAGCTTACTCAACAGTCTAATTTCGATTGCTGAAATGCGCCCTTTGAGTCTTTTTCAAACCTATTGGAGAAGATGACCATAGCTAAGAACATCAAAAACTGTAAAGTTTTTTAAAGCAAAACTAGTAAAAACATAAAATAAAGATACTTATGACAGTCACTTTTAGAGATTTAGGCCTATCCGACGCTTGTACAGAACAATTGGATAGTATTGGGTTTGTTGAACCTACAGATATTCAAAAACAAGCGATTCCCGCTCTTTTAGAGGGAAGGGATATTTTTGGTCAATCTCAAACAGGAACAGGGAAAACAGCAGCGTTTGCCTTGCCCACTCTAGAGTTAGTAAATAGTGATGAGAAATCAGTACAGGCTCTAATATTAACTCCTACTAGAGAATTAGCTCAGCAAGTAGGAGAAGCCATCAAAGATTTCACTGGCAACAGAAGATTATTTGTCCTAACAGTCTATGGTGGCCAGTCGATCGAAAGACAAATTCGTAGCTTGCAACGAGGGGTACAGGTTGTTGTGGGTACTCCAGGAAGAATTATTGATTTACTCGAAAGAGGTAAATTACATCTTGATGAGTTGAAAGTTGCTGTACTCGATGAAGCTGATGAAATGCTCAGCATGGGTTTTATTGATGATGTGAAGAAAATCCTGCGCCAGTCTCCTCAAACCAGACAAACTGCTTGTTTCTCGGCAACTCTACCTAGAGAGATTAAGGAGCTGATTAATCAATTTTTGAGCGATCCTGTAGTAGTCAAAGTGAAACAACAGGACGCAGCACCTACTAGGATTGATCAAAAGGTTTATATGGTGCCCCGTGGTTGGCAAAAACATCAAGCATTGCAACCGATCTTGGAGATTGAAGAGCCAGATACAGCAATCATTTTCGTTCGTACCAAGCGCACTGCTAGTGAACTGACCATCAAGCTTCAAGAGTCAGGCCATAGTGTGGATGAGTATCATGGCAACTTAAGTCAAATTCAGCGCGAACGTTTAGTGAAACGTTTCCGTGATGGCAAAGTGAAAATGATTGTGGCCACAGATATTGCGGCTCGTGGTTTGGATGTAGAAAATCTTACCCATGTAATTAACTACGATTTACCCGACAATGCAGAGACCTATATCCACCGTATTGGTCGGACAGGTCGGGCGGGAAAAACTGGTACTGCGATCGCGCTGATTCAACCTATGGATCGCCGCATGTTAAAGCAGATTGAACGTCGTCTACGCATCAGATTAGAAGCTTCTAAGATACCCAACCGTGCTCAGGTAGAAGCTAAACGCGTCAGTAAATTACAGGCCACAGTTAAAGAGACCCTCGCTGGGGAGAGAATGGCTTCTTTCTTGCCTTTGGTTAGAGAGCTAAGTGATGAGTATGATCCCCAAGCGATCGCAGCGGCAGTCTTGCAAATGGTTTACGATCGCGATTGTCCAGAATGGATGAAATATGATTGGGAAATTCCAGAATCTGGAATTAGCAAACCCATTATCAACAAGAAAAAATATGGACGCAATTCAGGGAAAGATCGTTATCGTGGCAAACCAGCAGGAAAACCATCAATTAATCGGAACAGATCCCAGGGTAAAATGAGTTCAGGTGTGATTATTAGCGAAAAGTAATTAGTGAGTAATAAGTAATGAGTAATGAGTAATGAGTATTTTTCTTACAACTTATTACTCATTTATTATCTACTACTCTTATTTAACTGATAACTGTTAACTGTTAACTGATAACTGAACATATTGTGACTCTGAGTATTTCTTCTGCCAATTTGCCCCAAGCTCCCGAAGCTGCAAGCCGTGCTAATAACTGGCAAGGTTTGATTGAAACCTATCGTAACTATCTTCCCGTAACGGATACCACTCCTGTGGTCACCTTACTCGAAGGTAATACTCCTTTAATCCCTGTTCCTGCGATCGCGAATCTCATTGGTCGTCAGGTCACAGTTCATGTCAAATATGATGGCTTGAACCCCACAGGAAGCTTTAAAGATCGTGGGATGACGATGGCAATCAGTAAAGCCAAAGAAGCTGGAGCTAATGCGGTAATCTGTGCTAGTACAGGAAATACTTCTGCTGCTGCTGCTGCCTATGCGCGAAGAGCCGGGATGCGAGCTTTTGTTGTGATCCCAGATGGTTATGTTGCCTTGGGAAAATTAGCCCAAGCTCTACTTTATGGAGCAGAAGTGATTGCGGTTAAAGGTAATTTTGATGATGCTTTAAATATTGTGCGGGGCATTTCAGAGAATTATCCTGTAACTTTGGTCAATTCAGTTAATCCCTATCGTTTGCAAGGACAAAAAACCGCAGCTTTTGAAATAATTGATGTTTTAGGAGATTCTCCTGACTGGTTATGTATTCCTGTAGGCAATGCAGGGAATATATCTGCCTATTGGATGGGATTTAATGAATATCTGCAAGATGGGAAATCTAGTCAGTTGCCAAAAATGATGGGTTTTCAGGCTGCAGGTGCGGCACCCTTTATTGCGGGTCATCCAATCCCCAATCCCGAGACGATCGCTACAGCCATTCGAATCGGTAATCCAGCGAACTGGGAAAAAGCCCATAAAGCGCAACAAGAAAGTTATGGTGAATTTAATCCTGTAACCGACGAAGAAATTTTAGATGCTTATCGTTTATTGGCCTCAGAAGAAGGGATTTTTTGTGAGCCGGCCTCAGCCGCTTCAGTAGCTGGTTTATTGAAAGTTAAAGATCAGGTGCCAACAGGAGCCAATGTAGTCTGTGTATTGACTGGTAATGGACTTAAAGATCCTAGTAGCGCAATCGACTATAGTATCAATGAAACCTATCAAGGTATAGAGGCAAATATTGATGCGGTAGCCAAGATTATGGGATTTTAGCTTTCTCATGTGGCAAGGAGATAGGGAAGGAAAGTGAGCTATTGGGCATTGAACTTTCCTAATTTTGCTGCTGGGGGTGGGAGATAAGTACAATTTATTGGCAAAAAATAAATTATCATAAAAGAATATGATAACTTTTGCGATCGCGATCTAGAAGAAGTATTCCTTGTTACTAAAAAGTGAGACAATGGGGGTCTTGCTAAAAATTAAGCCGACATTTCTATTCGCTCGTTGAACATAAAAAAAAATTTCCATTGCAATAAATTTTATAGAGAAAATGGTACAAACTCCAATTGCACCCACAAAGAAAGTATCAAGACTAGAGGGCATTAAAGAACGTAGTAACTTCTTACGTGAACCCGTAGCTACCGAAATACTTCAAGATACGACTCATTTTTCACAAGATGCGCTGCAAATCCTGAAATATCATGGTTCGTATCAACAGGATGACCGAGATAATCGGGTTATGGGTCAAGAGAAAGACTATCAGATGATGTTGCGCACCCGTTCTCCAGGGGGCTTTATTCCCGCACAACTCTATATTGCCTTAGACAAATTGTCAGAAGAATTTGGGAACCATACCCTCAGAACAACAACTCGTCAAGGGTTTCAGATTCATGGCATTCTGAAAAAAGACCTAAAAGAAACTATTGCCACTATAGTTCGAAATATGGGTTCAACCCTAGGCGCTTGTGGGGATTTGAACCGTAACGTGATGGCTCCGCCTGCTCCCTATAAAAATAGCAGCGAATATCGATATGCTTGGGAATATGCCGATAAAGTTGCTGATCTCTTAACACCCCAAACTGGTGCTTATTACGAAATTTGGCTTGATGGAGAAAAAGTAATCAGTGCCGAAGAAGCCGAAGAAGTAAAAGCTGCCAGACAAAAAAATGGCACAGGAACCAATATCCATGGAAATGAAGAACCGATCTATGGCACTCACTATATGCCTCGGAAATTTAAAATCTCTGTAACGGTTCCTGGGGACAATTCTGTTGATGTTTATACCCATGATGTCAGCTTAGTTGTCATTGTTGATGAAGAAGGAGAATTACAAGGTTTCAACGTACTTGCTGGTGGTGGCATGGGTAGAACCCATAAGAAAGAAGAAACCTTCGCTAGAATAGCTGATCCCATTGGTTTTGTGGTCAAAGAAGATGTTTATGCATTGGTAAAAGCAATTGTTGCTACCCAAAGGGATTATGGAGATCGTGGTAATCGTCGTCATGCTAGGATGAAGTACCTATTGCATGATTGGGGCGTAGCGAGATTTAAAGCTAAATTAGAAGAATTTTTTGGGAAACCTATTGCGCCCTATCGAGAATTACCAGAATGGAAATATTTAGACTTTCTCGGTTGGCACGAACAGGGAGATGGGAAATTATTCTTTGGTTTATCAGTAGAAAATGGTCGGGTTAAAGACACTGATGACTGGAAGCTCAAAACTGCTTTACGGGAGATTATTGGCAAATTTGAGCTTCCCATGCGCTTAACTGCCAATCACGATATTATTATTTATGAAATTGACCCCGAGAATAAAGTAGAGATAGAGCAGATACTTACTCAAAGAGGGATTGAAACTGATCCCGAGGCGATCGACAAGATTACACGCTATTCGATGGCTTGTCCGGCTTTGCCCCTTTGTGGCCTAGCTGTTACTGAATCAGAAAGAGTTTTACCCCAAATTAGCGATCGCATTCGCACATTATTGACTAAACTAGGTATGGCTGATGAATATTTTGTCATCCGCATGACTGGTTGCCCCAATGGTTGCGATCGTCCTTATGTGGCAGAAGTAGGTTTTGTAGGTAGTGCTCCCAAAAAATACCAAGTATGGCTGGGAGGGACGCCAGATCAAACTCAACTAGCTCAACCTTATGAGCAAAGAATGCCTGTAGACGAATTAGAAGACTTTTTTGAGCCTATCTTTGTCTTCTTCAAACAAAAGCGTCAAGCAGGAGAAAGTTTTGGCCTATTCTGCTCTCGTATTGGCTTCGATGCAATTCGTAAATTTTCTGCTGATTATAAATTAGGTAGCTATATGGAAGAAACCACCACCAAACAACGCAAATTCCGCAAAAATCAGAAACGAGTTAGTGTTCCCGATGAAATTTTCCCTCGCTTGAAGGAAATGGCACAGCAAGAAGGAAGACCGATGAATCAGGTAATTGCGGAAGCTTTAAACGATTACTTTGCCAAAAAAGAAAATGGGTAAAAAGGCTTAGTTTAAATTAATTATCATCCTTTAAATTTGAGTTTTGTAAAAGTGATTTTTATCATGATGCAAAACTCTTTTTATTTTAAATTTCTTCGGGAATAACCCATTTGGGAGGTTCGGTTAATTTTTTTCTTCTCGCTATCTCAGCTATTTCGATCATTTCGTCTAAAGAAGTTTCATTAATAAATTTAGCGGTCTTCTCTAGATGATCTTCTTGAGCTGCTTGCTTTTGTTTGGGGGATTCTTGGTTATTCGTTTCCATGATTCCTTAAATTATTATGCTTATTCCTAAATATTGTAAATTATTCCGTAATCGTTGAAATCACCAAAATTCTTGAAAAAAGATCAATATTTGTTGCTCATCTCTTGCGTTTTGTAAATATGGCAGTTAGAATGCGGCTGAAAACTTGCACTCCTGGCGTTCTATTATGTCTGCTCTCCCTCAACACTATTTTCAAGTCGACTCTGATGAAAATCTCGCTGTAAATTTATCTAATACCCAGATAAATTCTCAAAGTCAGACGAAATTGAGGAATAATTCTTCGCAGTCACCTTCTCATTTTCCCAAGCCGCAAAAGTTTCCAGTCTATCTCAAGATTTTACTTTTGTTGCAAAAAGGTTCTTTGGCTGTGGCGGGGTTGTCTATTGCAACTGGAATTGTTTTATATTTATCGACAGTTTCTATTCCGCAAAAATGGAGTAAGGAGTACCGCAATCTGGAAAATTTGCAACGTCAAGAACGCCAGTTAATCAGTATCGGGGAAAGTTTAAAATATAAAATCTCTCAACAGACAGCAGAATTTGAGATGTCTCCGATCGCATCGAATAATACGGTATTTCTTAAACCAAATTCTGTAACAGTCAATTCCCAGCCCAGGCAAGAAAGTTCGGATAAATCACTAAAGAAAATCAATCTGGGATATTAAATACTAAATAAATGAGAAAGACTAGGGCGAGTGTATTACCTAAAAAAACTCGGTCACCCAAAAAATCCCGTAATCTTGCTCGTCAGGTTACGTTAAGATTGCTTCTGGTATGGGGATTATTATTCTTTTGTGCCACAGGATTAGCAGTACGACTGTATCATCTACAGATTGTTGATCCTGTGCTGACCCATGAGAAAGCACCGAAAAATAAGAATTATAAGGCGATCGCGCGATCGCAACAAACAGCCCAATTACAATTATTCTCGCCTCGTCGTCAAATTGTTGATCGCAATCACAATGTCTTAGCCACAGATCGCATTAATTATGAACTTTATGTTCATCCTTCGCTGTTTGTTAAAAATGCTAAACCTGTAGCAGCAGAAGAAATTGCTCAGAGCTTAGCCAATATTTTGCAAACAGAAACTCCAGAAGCCTTATTACAAAAATTTGGTAGGCCAGGCCCCTTATTTAAAAACTTGCCAGAATCGGTAGTTCCTGAAATTAGGGCTTTACAGATTGATGGCTTGGATCTGAGAAAAAATTATTCTCGCTTGTATCCTTATCAGGAAATGGCCGCAGAAGTCATTGGTTATATTAATAAGGATTCGAATCGTGAACCGAAAGCAGGACTGGAACTTACACAAGATAACTTATTAGCTCAAACGCCAATTACTTTAAGATTAAAACGTAGTTTTTTGCAACTTAAGGGCACAACTCAACCGGTCTTTCATCCAGGAGATTTAGGGCGATCGCAGAAACTTTTTCACTTCGACGATCTCAGTTTGCAAACTACCTTGGATCTCCGAATGCAACAAGCGGCTCGCGAGGCTTTAAAAAAAGGCATGGACAAATACAAAGCCAAACGGGGAGCTGTGTTGGTCATGGATGTGCGGGATGGTTCGATTCCTGTGTTAGTTTGTGAACCGACCTATGATCCCAATCGTTACAACGAATATAAAAACTATAGTTTATTCAAAAATTGGGCAATTACCGATCTTTATGAGCCAGGCTCCACTTTTAAACCAATAAATGTTGCGATCGCCCTAGAGGCAGGGGTAATTACGCCAGAAGAGCTAATTGAAGATACAGGGCAAACCATTGTTAATACCCATACGATTCGCAATCACGATTATCGGGAAAAAGGTGCTAGGGGAGAAATAAGTATTCCCCAGATTTTGCAATATTCCAGCAATATCGGGATGATTAATATCATGAAAAAATTGTCTCGTCCCGATTATTACCGTAAGCTTCAAGAATTGGGGATTGAAGAACATTTGGAATTAGAACTTCCAGGTTTTACCCCAGGACAACTCAGAGATGAAGTGGAATTTTCGGTGAGGGAAATTGATGCAGCCACGGCAGCTTTTGGTCAGGGTTTTTCGTTGACGCCGTTGAAACTGCTACAACTTCATGCCGCGATCGCGAATGGGGGAGAGTTGATGACCCCTCATTTAGTCAAGGGTTTAGTAGATTTTGATGGTAATCTACACTATGAAATTCCGCCTCAAAGTAAAAAGATTTGGGATTCGAAAACAACTCGTACTGTTTTGGAGATGATGGAAACAGTAGTGGATCAAGGTAGTGGAAAAGTTTCTCGGATTGATGGCTATCGCATTGCCGGCAAAACGGGAACTGCTCAGAAAATTAATCAAACAGGAGCCTATGATGAGAAGGCGAAGATTACTAGTTTTGTAGCAATGTTTCCTGTGGAACAGCCTCGTTATGCGATTTTAGCTGTTGTAGATGAGCCGAAAGGTAGATGGACTTTTGGTTCTACGGTAGCAGCACCGATAGTCAAGGAGGTGATTGAGACAATTATTGCTAATGAAGGAATTCCACCATTTCGCGAACCAGAAAAGAATTAATCTTAAAAAGTAGATTATGACCGACTCTTCTTTTTTTTCCCATAACTAAAAACTTGGTTTTGTAGCAAGCAATGCATCCTAATCTTGTTTATCTCCCCGAATCAAATAACGCACTTCTTCAAGTAAAACATTAAACCGCTGATCAGTTTCTGCTTGGCGTCGTTTCACTAATTCCATTTCTTGCTCAAACTGATCTATTTTTCGCTGATTTTGAGCTGCCACCTGGAGCAAAGCTTGGGCTGTTACTCTCAAACCATCAACGCTATCTCGCACTTCAGTGATGCTCTCTTTAACCTCGGTGATGCTCTCTTTCATCTCGGTGATGCTCTCTTTCATTTCACCCACGCTTGAAGCCAATTCATCAAGCATTTCATCGTTCCAGCGTTCAACTGCCATCGCCAATAATAGTCTAAAAACAGAAAGACCCGAAGTTCACGCCTGTCATAAGCATCCCGTATTGCTGCTACCGTCAGGTCCTGACAAAGTTTGGGCGTTAAAACTGCGTGAGTCCGAGTCAATTAATAAGATAACATAATTGTGGTGCTTGTTACAGAATTTGCTAAATTCTAATCAAGAGTTAAAAATTTACCTAAAGCTTCAACCATCGTAGGCGGCCAACGACGAATGCTAGCAACCCAATCTAAACTTTGATAGCGACGATCTAATCCAACTGCTGCCACCCAATTGCTTTCAGCTTTTCCTTGCTGACCTTCAGCCCAGAGCATTGCGGTAATCGCAGCTCGAACATCAGCAAAAGTGGGATATTTACGGACAAGGTTTCTAACCTGACGTAAGGCCTCTTGCCGATCGCCGAGTTGATAAGTTACCAAAGCAGAATTCGCTCGCGCTACCGCAAATCTTGGTGCGATCGCGGATGCCTGTTCATAATCTGCTAAAGCATCGCGCCATTTACCCTGCCCAGCTTCGGCATTGCCCCGATTATTGTAAGCAACTGGATCTTGAGGATTAATTGCCAAGACCCGATTGTAATCTGCGATCGCATTATCCCAATCGTGTTTCAATTCATAGGCAATGCCCCGATTGAGATAGGGATCGGGAAACTTATCTGTAATTGCGATTGCCTGATCAAAATCCGCGATCGCTTCATCCAACTTATTTTGAATTACCCGAAGATTGCCACGATTACTCCATACCGCAGGATTGCGAGGAAAATCAGCAATTAATTCTGTCCAATAGATTTCTGCTTGGGCAAAATCACCTTGACTAGTGGCTTGAAAAGCTTTCTTCGCGATCGCGTCTCCCTGCTCAAGTTTTTCCTGGCTAATATTAGCCCTATCTGGTTTAGCCAATGCAGTAGTATTGACTCCCCAGAGAGAGAACAAACCAATTAACAAAAGACATATTAACCAACGACGCATCATACTATCTCCCAAAGAATAAATACCATTTGTTATGCCTCGGAATTTTTGGGCACAAAATTGAGAGATACGCCATTAATACAATAACGTTTGCCAGTAGGAGCAGGGCCATCATTAAACACATGGCCAAGATGCCCACCACAACAGCTACAATGGACTTCTGTTCTGACCATAAATAAAGAGCGATCAGTTGTAGTCGCGATCGCGCCATCTACTGGCTCATAAAAACTTGGCCATCCTGTGCCGCTATTAAATTTAGTTTCTGAAGTAAACAAGGTTATGTCACAACCAACACAGTCATAATGACCTTCGTCATAGAGCTTATCTAAAGGACTAGTCCCAGCTCTTTCTGTACCATGTTTGCGTAAGACACGGAATTGTTCTGGAGAGAGAAACTCTTTCCATTCCTTTTCGGTTTTTTGAACTTCATATTTTTCAGAAGAGGTTGCCATAATTTGGAGAAATAAAAATTTATTAAATTTACACTACCTCTAAATTATTGCAAGATCCTGATTCCTTAACAACTTTGTCCCTCGCTTAAAAAGGCTCAAGACTCATTGCTGCGCGCTCTGGCTTCTTGTCCCAAAATTTCTATGGCCTTAAGAAACTGAGGATCTTCGAGAGTCCCAATCAACTCGCGATCGCCTTGTAATTTTTCTCTTTCGGCTTCTTTTAGCTCAACCACAACATCTGGTGATATTCCCTCTTTATTGATATCCCGACCACTAGGAGTCAAATATTTCGCGATCGTTACCGCTAAACCGGAACCATTGCCCAACCGGCGCACCGATTGTACTAAACCTTTGCCAAAAGTTTGCGTGCCCACTAAGGTCGCTCTTTGATTATCCTGTAAAGCCCCCGACAAAATCTCACTGGCACTAGCTGAACCCCCATCAACCAGAATAGTCAATGGTTTATCCGTCAAAGCACTAT
Organism: Cyanobacteria bacterium P01_F01_bin.143; assembly: GCA_039190385.1. GTDB lineage: Bacteria > Cyanobacteriota > Cyanobacteriia > Cyanobacteriales > Xenococcaceae > Xenococcus. The sequence continues at coordinate 14,451 of JBCCYD010000013.1, forward strand.
TATTGGCCGATTTACGCTCTCTTTCCCCTTGGCGATCAACTGTAGAGACAATCGTGCCCTCTTCCAGCCACATCCTTGCAATATCGATACTAGAATAGAGTAAACCGCCGGGATTAGAACGTAAATCTAAAACATAACCCGTCACCCCATCCTTTTCCAAATCCTTGATCGCATCTCGCATCTCTTTAGAAGCTTGGGCACTAAATTGAGTTAATCGAATATAACCAACATCGCCAATCGGCGTATTAGAAACCCTCGCACGAACAGGATGAATTTGAATTCTGGCTCTGATGATCTCATAATCTTGAGTAGCCCCATCTCTATCGATGGTCAAAGTTACTTTACTACCGGGTTTTCCTCTAATTAACTGTACAGCTTCATTGACATCCATCCCTTTGGTATCAACACCATCAATTTCTTTGATAATATCCTTGGCAACAATTCCTGCGGCAAAAGCAGGTGTATCTTCAATCGGCGCAATCACAATTAAGCGATCGCTTGGTTCATCTTTCGTAATTTGAATTCCTACTCCAGTTAATTCTCCCGAAGTATCAATTTGCATATTTTGGAACTCTTCAGGGTCCATAAATCTAGTGTAAGGATCTCCCAACTGCTCCAGCATCTCTCTGACCGCATCATACACTTGCTCTTGGTCAGTATAGGAACGTCCTAAATAGTCCTGACGGACTTCTTGCCAATTGAGATTATTAAAATTTGTGTCAACATATTGATGATTAATAATTTGCCAAACTTCATCGACCAATTCTTTGGGACTGTTTTGAATATGAGCTTGGCTCTGGGAAAAATGAATTCCGGCTGCGGTAACAGCTACCGTAGATAAGGCTACCGCCGTTGCACCAAGTAAAATTCTGCTTTTTGTAATTACCATAATTGCGAATATATAATGCCGATTGAAGAATTCTTGCTTATTCTATTTTAATGATAGATCTCAAATTATAGAGCCTACTCTAACATATGTGTTTTCTCTAGTAATTAATGCGGGCTCAAATATAACACAAAAGTAACACAATATCCTGAGTGAGTAATCTTTATGTCCGTGCTTTATGACTCCAAACTCCAACAGAAATTATCTTTATTGCAACAACAAAATCGTAAGCGGGTCCAAATTTCGCTTTGGCGTTGTTTTTTAGTTGGTAGCCTGGTAACGAGTGGTTTTGCCATGATGATTTCGCCTTACTGGAAGATTAAAAACTCTTCGCAAATTATTCTCGAAGAGGATATTCAAGTTACGGAATCGACAATATATTCTCTATTGGAGCTTAATTATCCCCAATGGCTGTGGGCAATTCCTAGTAACCAATTAAGCGACAATCTCAAATCCATTCCCCCCATTGCAGATGCGGTGGTGACAAAACAGATCTTTCCGCCTCGAATGAAAGTGAGTTTGCAGGAGCGAATTCCTGTGGCTACAGCTTTGTCTGAGGGGAAAATCGGCTTCTTGGATGCTGATGGTGTTTGGTTAGATGCTAATTTTTATCGCCATGGTAAAGATAGCCAGGACTTTGCGCTACCAACAATCAAAGTAATTAATTTCCAAAGTAGATATCGTGAGATTTGGGCAGAAATTTATCGTTTATCCGCTAGGTATCCAGTTATTGAGCTCAAGGAATTGCGCTGGGATAAAGTTGAGCATTTATATCTCAAAACAAATATTGGTAAAGTTTATTTGGGTTCGGATAGTTCTCTCTTGGCACAACAGTTTCAAGTTTTAGCTCGTTTTCCTGAATTATCAACTCAAGAAAATTTGACGGAGGTTGACTATCTTGATTTAAGTAATCCGAAAATTCCTTTTATTCAACAATATACTAAGGTTAAATGAACATTTGTAATCGCATATATTAAACTTATGTGTCCAATAGTTACAAAAATTTAAAGGTTTCTGGGAGTTCTTGAAAGTATCGACCATAATTGGGTGTGATTTCTTATAGTAGAAACCTTTAAACATTTAAAAAATATGTATTCCCATGACTTCTAGGCACAATTTTGAATATCCACCAAGGTCAAGTAGCGATCGCCAATTGACCGAATCATCTCTCAAACCGATCAATAGTTCCTATGGTAAAGTCAGTGACCCGGCTCCTTTCCCAGTTCAGAATAATAAGTTTTCCGCCAAAGAGGAAATTAGGAGGAATAAAATTGTGCCTAGTAATGTTGCCAATATTAAAGTGATGGGAGTTGGCGGGGGAGGCTGCAATGCTGTGAACCGCATGATTGAAAGTCAGATCGCCGGGATTGAGTTTTGGGCAATTAATACTGATGCTCAGGCTTTGGAAAAAGCGGCTGCCGAACAGAAACTGCAAATCGGGCATAAAATCACTAGGGGCTTGGGTGCTGGCGGCAATCCCGCAATTGGCCAAAAAGCAGCCGAAGAATCACGGGATGAAATTGCCCATGCCTTAGAAAATACTGATTTAGTCTTTATTACCGCTGGCATGGGTGGGGGAACTGGCACTGGGGCAGCACCGATCGCCGCCGAGGTGGCCAAGGAAATGGGTTGTTTGACTGTCGGTGTGGTGACTCGTCCTTTTTCTTTTGAAGGTAGAAGACGAACTAACCAAGCAGAAGAAGGAATTAATGCCCTGCGTAGTCGAGTTGATACGATGATTGTGATTCCCAACAATCAATTATTAACGGTAATTTCTCCTGAGACTCCAGTGCAGCAAGCTTTTCAGGTAGCTGATGATGTTTTACGGCAAGGTGTTCAGGGTATTTCGGATATTATTACTATTCCTGGTTTGATTAACGTCGATTTTGCTGATGTGAGAGCAATTATGGCAGATGCTGGTTCAGCGCTAATGGGTATTGGCGTGGCCTCAGGTAAATCTCGGGCTCGCGAAGCTGCGATCGCGGCAGTTTCTTCTCCTCTATTAGAATCCTCAATTTATGGAGCAAGAGGCGTAGTCTTGAATATTACTGGAGGTTACGATCTGACTCTCCATGAAGTTAATGCAGCTGCTGATAGTGTTTATGAGGTAGTTGATCAAGATGCCAATATTATCTTTGGTGCGGTGATTGATGACAGTATGGATGGGGAAATCAGAATTACTGTTATTGCTACAGGATTTACTGGAGAGTCCGAAGAAGAAGAGATCCCGACGATGGAGGATGTTCCCCAAGTATTTGCCGAATCAGCAAAACGCAATCAAGTCAATCGTAATTCTGGGATTAAGATTACAGAACGCCAAGAAAGTAAGACCCCTGAACCGAAACGGGATAGCAATCGTATTGAAATCCCCGACTTTCTTCAAAGAAGACGTACTCCTAAAAACTAAATGTGAGACAATCTCATCTCTCTTGGTCTTAGCTAATAGCCATTAGCTATTAGCTATTAGCCATTAGCCATTAGCAAAAGGGTAATGAAACTAGCAACGAAAATCGAGGCAATTCTCTATATCAAAGGACAACCTCTATCTCTAGATGAGCTTGTTGCCTGTCTAGAATGCGAACGAGAAGAGGCCGAAGATGGTCTGATTGATTTGATGAATGATTATGCCCATCGAGATACGGCGCTAGAAATTTTAGAAACGAATCTCGGTTACAGCTTGCAACTTAAATCGAGCTATAGTACTTTATTGCAGGAATTAATCCCAACCGAATTGGGTAAAGGTGCTTTAAGGACTTTGGCCGCGATCGCGCTTAAAAATCCCATACTACAAAATGAATTGATTGAATTAAGAGGTAGTAGTGCCTATCAACAGGTAGCGGAGTTAGTAGAACAAGATTTTATTAGTAAAAAACCCCAGGCAGATGGGCGTTCATATTGGCTGGAAGTTACGGATAAGTTTCACCAATATTTTGAAATTGATCAATTAGCAGATTTCGTCTCAGATTAAACTAGTTTTCGGTATGATGTGAGGTTTGTGCAAGCTAGCGGTTATAATCAATAATGTGTAGCAGTACAAATAATATACATCCTTAGTTTGGATCACTAATGATATTTAACTTCGATTTTTCGGACTCCGAATCCCCACAAGAAGAAGTACATAATACTTTGATGCAATATTTGCGTCAACAACATCCTGAAATCCTCTCGAAAATAGCCCAATCGGCTAGTCCTGAGATTAAACAGATTATTTCTCATAATGTTCAAGGTTTGGTGGGGATGTTGCCTTCTGAAGAATTCAACGTCAAAGTTACTACAGATCGGGAAAATTTGGCTAATCTTTTGGCTTCGGCAATGATGACTGGATATTTTCTCTCTCAAGTAGAAAAGAGAATGGATTTGGAAGAGAGCTTTTCTGAATCTAGTTCCTGGGGAAATAATATCGGCGAATAATAAAAATATATAGATAATGCAAGTTGCAACCTGGAATGTCAATTCAATTCGGACTCGTCAGCAGATTGTCATCGATTGGCTTGAAAGTAATCCTGTAGATGTTCTTTGTCTGCAAGAGACGAAAGTTAGAGACGAACAATTTCCCCTAGCTCCTTTCTCCGAAATAGGTTATCACCTCTATATTTCAGGACAAAAAGCCTATAATGGCGTAGCAATATTTAGTCGCAATCCGCTCAAAGATGTTTCCTGCGGTTTTAGCCCGATCCTTGGCGATCGCGAAGTTGGTGATTTCGATCTTCAGAAACGAGTAATTACAGGAGTATTGGATGGGGTCAGAATTGTTAATCTTTATGTGCCTAATGGAGCTGCGATCGCAGATGCTAAATACAAATATAAATTAGCCTGGCTCAAGTTATTACAAGAATATTTGCAAATATTAAGCAAAGAAGATACTGGTCTATGTGTTTGTGGGGACTTTAATATTGCCTTGGAAAATCGCGATATTTATGACAGTAAAGACAAAGACAAACATATTATGTCTTCTCCCCCAGAAAGAGCAGCCTTACAGGAAATTCTGGATTTAGGGTTTCAAGATGCGTTTCGGAAATTTATCGCAGAAGAGGGACATTTTAGTTGGTGGAATTATCGAGCGGCAGGTTTTCGTCGCAATCGGGGTTGGCGCATTGATCATATGTATTTAAACCCTAAATTATACGAGAGCGCTACTAAATGTTGGATTGATGTTGAACCAAGAAAGCTAGAAAAACCTAGCGATCATGCCCCAGTGATTGTCGAGTTTTAATTATTTTATTGACTATGCCAATTTATAAAGTGTCACAATATCTCAGCAGATGTTGGGAATCTGCTCTATATTCTTAGTTGTGTGTGAGGAGTAAGTGTAAAAGAGAAAGGTTTTGGGGTCGAAACACGGAAAGACTCCCAAAACCTTTTTCTTTATTTTTTAGATCAAGACTTATCGAACTCTTCTGGCTTCTTCCCTGTGATATTGATCGCATCAGAAACCGATTATTCTTCTAATATGAATAAATAGCGTTTATATTAATTCTGCAATTAGCAGAAGCTAAAGAATGTTAATTCAATATTTATTTACCAACCCGACTTTATTTTTACGCATAGTTATTGTTCTGATTTTTTCCATTTGTTTACACGAGCTGGGGCATGGTATTGCGGCAATTTACCAAGGAGATGATACTCCGATTAGAAAAGGACATATGACTCTTAATCCTGTAGTTCATATGGGAGTGCCATCTTTAATTTTTCTTGTCTTAGTTGGCATGGCATGGGGAGCAATGCCGGTTAATCCTCGCAATTTCAAAGATCCTAAATGGGGCAATGTTATTGTTTCTGCGGCGGGGCCAGCGACTAATTTTGTACTTGCTATTGTTGCTATTTCGATAATTAGGCTATCTGGAGGAAACCTTTTAGGAGATATTATAAGTTTTCAGTTCTTGCGCCTAGTTGCCCTCTTTAACTTTGCGTTGGGCATGTTTAATCTTTTACCGATTCCGCCTCTAGATGGGTTTCATGTCGCTAGTGAAATTTTCCCTGGAATGAAGTCTATTGCCAATAGTCAGGCTGCGATGGGTCTGTTAATGATTTTGTTTATCACGGGTGCGGGAAGTGTCTTTTTTTCCTTTGCCAATATGATGGTTAATTTTTTAATTTCTCTGTGAACAAGTTGTTTATCTGACAATTAAGCAATGAAAATTACGTTATCCTAGTAAGTCAATAAGATGAATTCATTCAAGAATACTCAAAGGAAATATTATGCCCTGGCGTGGTTCGACAGATCTTAAAGATAAAATTTTTGCAGCTTTAGTTTATTCAGTGCCTCTATATTATGGCTATTCGGCCTTTGGCGGTTCATTTGTCCCCGGAATTCTCAGAACTATAATTGGTATTTTTCTGCTGCCGTTGAGTGTAATTTATGGAAGTATCCCATTTGCGGATTTTATTCTCTTCTTAGTTTTATTTTTAGCGGTAGTTCGCAACGATCGCATTTCCCATTTTATTCGCTTTAATACTATGCAAGCTCTACTCCTCTATATGGCTGCAATTTTGGTTGGCATGGGATTACGAATTTTGGGACTAGGAATCATCTCTGCTGTGATCAATCCCATTTGTTTTATTACAATCTTGGCTGTTTGTCTGTACTCAATCATTCAGTCTGCCCAGGGAAGCTATCCTGACATCCCTGGCATTTCTCAAACTGTTTATAATCAAGTTCCTTAACTTGTTTTAGAAAATTATTGGCTGAGCATGGCGATTTTTGACTTTTCGTCGTCAGTCAAATCGGTTGATTCTCCAATAATTTCTTTATACATTTTGATATATTCAAGGGAAGATTTGAGCCAGCTAAAATCTTGTCTCATGCCTCTTTGTTGCAACTCTTGCCATTTATCTTTGTAGTGAAAACCTTCCCAAGCTCGTACCATTGAAGTGTAGAGGTCTAGAGGTTCATAGCGATCAAAACAATAACCATTACCACTATTATCGATGGGATTGTGATGGGATACAGTGTCGACTAACCCGCCAGTGCGTCGGACAATGGGCACGCAACCATAACGCATGGCCATCATCTGACTAATGCCGCAGGGCTCAAATTTTGAAGGCATGAGGAAGACATCGCAACCACTGTAAATTCTCCTGGCGATCGCATCACTGTAAAGCAATTGCACTGACATACGACCCCGGAAATTGGCAGACATTTGCCATAATCGAGTTTCATAATCGCGATCGCCTGTGCCTAAAACAACTAGCTGGGCATTGGTATAGGACATAAAGCGATCAAGAATCTGTAAGATTAGCTCAATACCTTTTTGCTCAACTAAGCGCGAGACAACCCCCATCAAAAGTGCGTTTTTATCAACAGTTAAACCCAATTCCTGTTGTAGAGTAGATTTGTTGATTACTCTTTTATCTATAGTATCCGCTGTAAAATTCTGTTCGATATAGCGATCGCTTTTGGGATTATAAATCTCGGTATCAATCCCATTGACAATTCCCCGCATCTTGCCACTGACAAAAGAGAGTAAACCCTCAAGTTTTTCCCCATATTCAGCGGTTTGAATTTGTTGGGCATAGGTGGGAGATACCGTACTAACTAAATCTGCAAACTGGACCGCAGCCGCCATTGTATTATGTCCCTGCATATACCAAGGACACCAGGTAATCTTATCCAATGCACCACGCCAAGGCCCTTGATAAGCTAAATTATGGATCGTAAATACGGTGCCAATGTCGGAAGTTTCGTGGAACCAGACAGGCAACATTCCCGTATGCCAATCGTGGCAATGAACAATTTGGGGTTTCCAATGGTTCCAAGCAAATTCAGCTGCGCCGTTAGAGAAAAAAGTAAATCGCCAATCTTCATCTTCTCCACCATAGATATTGCTGATATCAAAAGCAGGATGACCAAATAAATAGAGAGGAACATCGGTTTCTGGCAAAACAGTCTCATACACCGCAAAATCGTTAAACATGGCATATCCCCACCAGACAGGCTCTTTGGGAATATCTAATTTGTCATTGAGGAAGCCATAGTAAGGCATCAAAATACGAACATCATGTCCGAGTTGGCGCAATATTTTTGGTAAGGCACCGACTACATCTCCCATGCCACCTACTTTCGCGATCGGTGCTACTTCTGCTGCCACAAATAAAATTCGCATTTTTTTATCCTTCGCTTCCTCTTCAAAATTAAGCACTGTCAGTGATTATAATCGGGAGTCGGGACGAGAAGATAGTAGTAACCGAAATTCCTTTGGAACTCATGATCAATTAAGATTTTAATTAATAATTCTTTAATTTAAATCCCATGCCAGATAAATCAGCGAAAAACCGTTTACCTTTTGAACCGAATAAAAATAAGAAGAAAAAAACCGAAAAGAAAGCGCCACAAAATTCTGCTGCAACTAAAAAAGCTCAGAAAAAGTCGAAAAAAAAGTCAAAAAGAGTTAGTAATCCCGATGCTAGTTTGTCTGCAATCCCCAAAGCCGTTAGTCGTCGGATGGCTCGTCGAATGGCTGTTTTCTCGGGAATTCCTACTTTTCTGGGTATTTCATCCTTCTTTATCTTTTATTGGTTGTTTTCCCAAGATATTTTAGAATTTCCTCCCTATTTAGTCGTTTTTTTCTCGGCTGGATTTTTTGGTTTAGGAGTTGTGGGTTTAAGCTATGGGATTTTCTCAGCTTCCTGGGATGAAGATCGAGCAGGTGGCATTGTGGGAGCCGCAGAATTTAAAACTAATTTCGATCGCACGATTAACGCTTGGAAAAGTGAGCGCCAGAAAAAATCTTCCTCGTGACTTTAATATGTCCAATATTGTCTTGATTATCAATCTCATTCTTACTATCACTTATGCGAATGATCGGATATGGTGTAGATTGATTAAAAACAATCAAGAGTTAATGAGTGGTTTGGAAAATACGATCGCGGCAGCTACCCTAACCGATATTTTGCAATATCGGGCAGACTCACAACCTGACCAGACTATATATACTTTCTTACTGGATGGAGAAACAGAGCAGATAAGTTTAACTTATCAAGAGTTGGACCGCAAAGCAAAGGCGATCGCCGCTTGTCTTCAGTCCTTGGTTGCTCCTCAAGCAAGAATTTTATTACTTTATCCTCCTGGCTTGGGCTTTATAGAGGCTTTTTTCGGTTGCTTATACGCTGGTGCGATCGCAATTCCTGCCTATCCTCCTCGCCCAAATCGCTCTATCACGAGAATTCAAAGTATTATTAAAGATGCCCAACCAACGCTAGCGTTAACCACCAATGGAATTCTCAATGGCTTAACGAAAAGAGCGGAACAGGCTCCAGAGCTTAAAACCTTACAATGGTTGGCAACAGATAATTTGGAGCCACAATATGCGGATAAATGGCAAGAAACAGCCCTGTCTCGGGATGATATAGCTTTTTTACAATATACGTCTGGTTCAACAGCTGAACCCAAAGGGGTCAAGATTGCCCATCACAATCTATTGCATAATCTCCAAGCAATTTACCAATGTTTTCAACATACAACTGAGAGTCAAGGGGTGATTTGGTTACCGCCCTATCATGATATGGGTTTAATTGGTGGTGTACTGCAGCCTCTTTATGGAGGTTTTCCTGTTGTTTTGATGTCTCCTTTAATCTTTTTACAAAATCCTTTGCGCTGGTTGAAGGCCATCTCTCGTTATCGTGGTACGACGAGCGGCGGCCCGAATTTTGCTTACGATCTTTGTGTACGGAAATTTAAACCTGATCCTGACCTTGATTTGGATCTTAGTAGTTGGAATCTTGCTTTTAATGGTGCTGAGCCGATTAATTATACAAGTTTAGAAAAATTTGCCACTACTTTTCGTCCCTATGGTTTCCGTCCAGAAGCTTTTTATCCTTGTTATGGGATGGCCGAAGCAACTTTAATTATTTCTGGGGGTCAGAAGAAGTCTTTGGCGACAACGAAAACCATTAGTAGTAAGAAATTAGAGCAAAATTTAGTTGTTGATGCCTTTCCTGAAGATGGGGATGCTCGAACTCTGGTGAGTTGTGGTCATAGTTTAGCGGATCAAAAAATTGCGATCGTCGATCCTCAGTCCTTGACTCCTTGTCCGTCGGAGAAAATTGGGGAAATTTGGGTCACAGGGCCCAGTATAGCTTCTGGGTACTGGAATAAATCAACCATGATCAATGAAACTTTTCATGCTCAACTACCGGAAATGTCAGATTTGCAGTTTTTGCGAACTGGTGATTTGGGGTTTATGGATCAGGGAGAATTATTTGTTACGGGTCGTCTGAAGGATGTGATTATTATTAAAGGTCGGAATCATTATCCCCAGGATATTGAGCGAACTGTTGAAGCTTGTCATAATTTTATTCGGCCTAGTTCAGTGGCGAGTTTTGCGATCGCAGACAAGGGAGAAGAGAAATTGGTTATCCTAGCAGAAGTGGAGCGTCATTATTGGAATCGCCGGAAAAATGCGACTAAGTCCAAAGAAGAAATTGCCGCAGCGAAAGCTGCCAAAGAGCAAGAATTGGTTCAACTAATTCGCCGCGCGATCGCCAAAGCTCATGACTTACAAACTCACAGTGTGGTGCTCTTAAAAGCTGGGGCAATTCCGAAAACTTCTAGCGGGAAAATTCAACGGCATATCTGTCGCGATCGCTTTTTAAAGAATGAATTGTAAAAAATTGATAATTAATAATTGATAATTGATAATGATTTATCAAGATTGAGTGCACCTGGGTAATGAATCTCGATTTTTTTCTGATTGCTAGTTTAGGATTTGTCGGCAGCTTTGGTCATTGTGCCGGAATGTGTGGTCCTTTAGCGGTCTCTTTTTCCCTTTCTAGTCAGGATCAGGAAAAATGGTTGGGCGGTTTTTGGTTTCATTGCTTACTTAATCTTGGTCGAATCACCAGTTATGGATTAGTGGGTATTGCTTTAGGTAGTTTTGGCGATTTACTCTTCACTGTCCAATTGAGGCAAATTATTGGTCTGGCAACGGGTTTATTACTCATCTGGTTGGGCATAACCAGAATTAATCCCAACTTATTGCCTAATTTTCCCGTTATCCATCCCTTACAAGGTCAATTACATCAAAAGTTGGGAGCCGCTATGAGTCAGGTTGCGAGCCAAAATAAATGGTGGACTCCTACTGTTCTCGGTTTGTTTTGGGGATTAATTCCCTGTGGTTTTCTCTATGTTGCCCAAATCACCGCAGCGGAAACTGGCAATATCTGGAATGGCGCGATGATAATGCTGGCTTTTGGCTTAGGAACTATGCCAACAATGCTGATTTTGGGTATTTCGGCATCTCGGATTAGTGCTGATCGCCGCAGTCAGCTATTTCTTTTGGGAGGCTGGATTACCCTTGCTATGGGAATTTTGACTCTGTTCCGCACCGATGCCATGGTGGACTATACAGGTCATGGGGCGTTAGCTTTGCTGAGTTTAGCCTTGATTGCTCGACCCATTAGCCATTGGTGGTCAACGCCTTTAAAATATCGTCGCGCGATCGGCATTGGAGCCTATGCGATCGCGATCGCCCATATTTTGCGCATGGGAGATCATACTCTCAATTGGAATTGGCAAACTGTATTGTTTATGTTGCCGCAACATCGTTTTGGTTTGATTATGGGGATTATAGCTTTGTTATTGCTCACTCCTGCGGTTTTCACTAGTACTAACTATTGGCAAAAATCTCTCGGAAAATATTGGCGGAAAATTCATTTATTATCAGTTCCTGCGTTGATTTTAGCTACTATGCATGGGATTTGTATTGGTTCCCATTATTTGGGTGAATTGAATGGTAATTGGTCAAATCAAATAAGTGCGATCGCCTTAATGAGCATGACCATAGGAGTCTTGAGTTTAAGATTTTTGCTTAAAGCCAAATCATAAAAATGGGATAAGACAAAACACTTATCCCAAACTAAACAACAAGAAGGTTATTTTTGATAATTTTAATGCTTATTTAAAGTAAGCCAACACTAGCCAAACCAAGAATAGCGCCGGCGCCAACTACGTGACCTAAGCTAGCAGTACCCAATAATGCAGGTAATCCCATACCTCCAAAAAACTGAGGAGAAGGTAGCGCAGGTTCAGCACTAACATTTTTTATCGTATATTTACCAAAAGCGATTGTAATAATGTTACAAAAAATCATCACAATAGCAACTTTAGGACTCCATTCTACGGTAGCTGGAACATAAGCTGTTGCAAGTAAAGTAAGGTAAGTCAAAATCGAGTTCTCCTATTTCGCATTTTTTGCATTTTGACATAATCATAAACTCTTTGTTGCAATAATTATTATTTAGGTAAAGTTTTTTATACAAAAATTTGAGAATTACTCAAGAATCAATTTTCCTTGCTGTTATCGTTTAATATTTTAAAGACATCCAAATTTGGGGCTGTAGCTCAGTAGGATAGAGCAAGTGCCTCCTGAAAATAATCGGGCGTTATAAGGGAAACTTTATAAATGAATGTGGTCAAATTCAAGGAAGCCTAAGTCTAGAGAATCTAGATAGGGTAATCTTGAGCCAAGCTCTATGAACTCTGGTAGAGAAGGTGCAGAGACTAGTTGTGGGAAGCCAACAGAGAATTTATTATAGAAATTGAACATCCCATGACATAACGGCCACCACCTAAAGACTAATTAACCTAGTCGATGGTGAAGAGATAGTCCAGAGAGTAGGGAAACCTACACAAATCTGAAGCACTGGGTCGCTGGTTCGATTCCAGCCAGTCCTGTCCCATTTTATTAGATTAAGCATATGTCATTGTCATTGGAAGCATAACTTTTCCGTTAGCTGAGCAAAGAAGTTTATCGGAAGAGTTTGTAATTTCCTTGATACAGTCTTTACCTTTAACAGAGTGCGATCACTTTTTTATGTCTCTCAGAGTTCAAAATCTTCTATGACACTAATATCCCCGATACTTACCTCCACACTAAAGCAGATTCCCTCTTTACCTTTAAAAGGTTTGAGTTGAATATAGTTATCTTGCTCTCTCGATTGAGTGGACTGGAGTTTTTTCCCTGTTTGTGAGTACAAAGTCAGTTGGATATTGGGAGGCAAATACCTTTCTCCTTCTGTCGGAGATAATTGAACCTGGATTCCTAGTTTTTCTGAATCTTCTGGTGTGATAGTAAGCAGCATTGCCACTGTGTAGTTCCCCAGTTCCATTCCTAAGTCGATCAGTTTACCTCCTTTTGCTCCTTCCAATCTCTCCCTGGTACTCCAAGCTAAATTGGCTTCTGATCCTAGCAGTTCGTCAATAGAGAGCCAGCCTGGATCAAAAATTCCCTCTAACCATTGACTCAACTTGGCTCTGCTTGACTCTATGACAGAAATTAAGGAGTCTTGGGTATTTTCTATAGAAGCTACAGGTAAAGCGATCGCACTGGGTTCTAGGTGACGGCAATAGAACAGCAGGTGATTAGATTCGGCATCAAATAAAGATATAGGCAACTGATAGCAACCATCCTGGGAGGGTTGCAAATTGTACTTTTCACGATAGTTAACCAGCTCGTCGTACCGCAGAAAGCCTCTAATAATAACTTCTTCTTGTTCTTCTGCCACTTCTAGCACTACATAGAAATGAGCCGCTAAGTCTGGTCGAGCGATCGCAGACTGAGGGATATGCACCACTTCATCCAGAATATGCTCTGTAGCAATCAGATCAAGTTTAAAATCACCTACTTTAAGCTGACAGATCGTTTCAATGAGATTGGGTTCAGAGTTAATTGTTTGATCGCTGATTTTTTCTCTGAGCCATTCTGCAAAAGCAGACAGTGCCAGGGTATTGAGATAGGTTTGCCACTGCTGTGTCTCACTCCTTACCTGGTTGCTCATCTTTCTTGCTTGCTGGAAATGTTCTGATTCCAGCCAAATCACTTCTGGGAATAACAGTCTCAAATCAGTGACATGACTCTCGTAATTAAGCATAACTTTTTCCTTCGTCAATTAATGTATATGGTTTATCTAAGACTCTCTAAATAGAGGCGTAGTTGCTGAGCATATAAGCTGTTGAGGGAACGGTTCTTCCCTGCTTTTATTTCTGCGGCGGCTGCATGAAAAACTTCTTGGTCAACGAAAGCTTCAATTTGTTGGGCTAGGGTTTTGAGATAGTCTGGTTCAGGAGGTATTTGGGTTAAACCTTTTAAAGATGCCTGGTTCAAGATACTTTCTAGAAGCTGTTGTACGCAGCTTTCCCTAATTTGAGATAGAAGTCCCCCTGGGTTTAATATCCGCCTAGCTTGATCCCAACTGGTCATTCCCAACTGGGGCGCAATCTCTTTGAGCGATTTACCTTGGAAGTAATAGAGTTGCAAACCGGGAATGAATTCCTTAGCTAGAGGTGCATATCTCTTGCTTTTGTTTAACTTAATAAGTTTATTTTCGATTTCTTGAGCGATCGCATCAACCAAGGCTAATTGGAATTGGTGGTGTAAAAAATCTATAAATTCTTGCTCTTCCACTTCTACTTCATTAGTAGAATCATGGGGTAAATCTGCTCTAGGGACATAAGTTCCTGTCTCAGACTCTTTAATTTCTAGTGGTTCTCGACAACTCCAGATATCATACTGTCTCAATTGAGTTGCTACCTGTTTAAGTTCTTTGATCACTTTAACTGTAGTATTGATGACAATCTCCCTTTGCTGCAAGTAGACCAGCATTTCTCTTAGTTGTGCCTCATTGGGATCTGGACATTTCCCTACTCCCTTGTTTCGCTGTTTTCTTCGATCACGACGGTATACTTCGTGAAAAGCTTCTACCAAAATGCGATCACGTTTTGATAAACTTTCAAGCTGACTTCCCCTAACTCGATTCAACAATGCCCAGTCACTCAGAAGCTTAAAACCAAACTCTGATAAGAAATTTTTGAGTTCTTTATTTTGTTTGGTTTGCAAATATGCCCAATTGTCTAGTCTCATCTTCGATGGGGAATCGGAGTTATAAGTTCCTAAAATCTTGAGAGAAAAGAATTTGTAAGGGCTAGTTTTAGTTTTGCCCCTCTCATCTACAACTAGTTGAGTTTGACAATCTTGATCTAAAATGATTGGTGTTTGACCGTCATCATCAAGGACAAATGGTAGTAAATCTCGGTAGGTAAAGGAATTGTTGCTAGCAAATAGACTATCTATTTTTTGGCAGGCTTTGAGGATGGGATGGGAAACAAAACATCTCAAAGAAAATCCTGCATCAACACGAGTGAGTGCATCAATAGCAGAATCCTGAGGATAAAAGAGATCGAGTAATTTATTTTGAATATCTCCGCTTGGAATTTGTAGAGAATCACAAAATGTCTGTTTAATTAACTTTCGTGCCGTTGCTACTTCACGATATCGATAGCCTGCCTTTTCCTGACTGGGACTAATTTGGCATATTTGCCAATATTTTGCTGAATTGTTCATCCGCGATCGCTCCTCTTGCTTTTACCGAATTTCTCTTTTATTTACTCATCTACTGATAAATAAATGCCAGCATTTTGAACTTATGCAGTTTCTCTGCCTAAAACTCTTTCTGATTACTGATTTAAGATGAATTCTAATATGTTATATAATATGTTAGATAGCAATTAAGGAAAACCAATGCAAACATCAGTTTATATACCTGACAAAGTTGCCAAGAGACTTGAAAATTTTCTAGTTCAGGTTAATCACAATCGCAACAAAATTATAGTTGAAGCAATAGAAGAATATTTAGACAGGCAGGAACAGAAGAGAGAGTGGAGTCCCGAAATTCAGTTGTGGTTTTCCCAACCGGAAGTAGAGGAGGAACTTGACTTACATAGAGAAGATCATGATTGGGGAGATTTTACTTTTGAAGACTAAGGGATATTTGTTGGATACAACAACTATTAGTGACATCTTACGGAGAAACCCTTTGGTGTTAAACCGAATGAAGAAAGTTAGTCCAACTGAAGTTTACATTTCTAGTTTAAGTCAGTATGAAATTGAATACGGATTCATTCTCAATCCTAATAGTCGCAAGAAGTTTGAAAAAGATTTAACAAGACTATACCAAGAGATAGGTTGTATACCTCTGACAACGGAAATAGCTACGATTGCTGCGACGGTAGCCAGCCAGTTAAAGGAAAAAGACAAACCTATTGGACTTCCAGATGTGTTGATAGCTGCTACGGGTTTAGCAGAAAATTTGATAGTTGTAACCAGCAACACCAGACACTTTGAGAAAATTAAGGGTATCGAGTTGTTAGACTGGAGAGATAGATGAGTATAGTTTTTTGAGCTTTCATCATAATTGCCGTAGCTTGTGGGCTACATTATGACCCTTCGATCCTATTGAGGAGGCGCAGAAAATATACCCCCTAAGATATTTTGATCTGCAAAATTATTGGAACCTATAAGATTTCCCCTATTCTACAAAATGCAAGAACACCAATTACCGCAATGATCCACAAGGTACTTCACCTTACAAGCTATCTCTGATCGCTCCTCTTACTTTTACCGAATTTCTCTTTTATTTACTCATCTATTAATTAAATAAATGCCAGCATTTTGAACTTATGCAGTTTCTCTGCTGAAAAAAAATTTTAAGTGATGAGGAAGCTGAAACAAGTGCATCAGTTGATTTAGCTAGCAACTATTAAGAATCAGCACGGAGGAAAGAAAATCAAAGAGGTCCAAAGTGCATTAGTTCTAAACCGAAGAGGTAAGAAAAATGAAACTATATAACGAAACAACAAAGCACATACAAGTGGCAGTAAATAGATGGGGCGACAAAGGCAATACGGGCTATTGTCGAGTGTCGCCAGGGAAGACGGAGACGTGGAGTCGCAGTGACACTAGAGGATTTATCATGAGTATCGAAAGAGCTGGGGAGACTGCAAAACCCTACTTTGTCACCTGTGAATCTGAGGTCAAGGTTTATAAAGACAAGATAACTGAGTCGGCATCTACGATTCAGCCTCTAGCATAATATGGACTATATTTCTATAGGTTTTAGATAATCAATTTCTGCAATTTTCAGACTCTTTAAGTCAGTCTGAGTTTTAATAAGAGCGATCGCATTACGTAATGTGATCGCTCTTATTTTTTATTCTGTTGATTCAACTTTGGTTGATGACCAAACTGCGGAAAGTGCATCAGTTGATTTTGCTGGCAACTACTTAAGTACAAAACATACTGAGATTAACCATCATGGATGACAATAATAATCTACCAATCGTTAGTGTAAGTACGGACACAGCAGTTTTTGCCGAGGATGGAGGGTCAGCTTCCTTCATTTTCTCCCTAACTCAACCCGCTCCTGAAGGAGGACTTGAGCTTAATGTAGAGGCGTTTGATACCGATGGCATGGGTGGAGATGCGACAATTTCTACAGAGAACATTTCTGACATCGTTATTGAGGAGGCAACTAATACTCCGACGATAATTATCATTGAAGAAGGAGCAACCGAAGCCACATTTACTCTCACTGGAATTGCTGATGATGAATTAGAAGGAGAAGAAACTGATACTTTGAATCTTCTTCCAGGAGCAGGCTTTACCATCGACCCCAA
>JBCCYD010000014.1:0-29920 GCA_039190385.1 Cyanobacteria bacterium P01_F01_bin.143
AATCTTGAGGAAAAATCAGTAGTCTTGTCGTCGGAGAAAGCCAGAACATCGCCTGCTTCATTGTAGAGATAAAGCTGGGTATCATCACTAGTATAGGCAATACCGGGCAATCTTTCGGTGACATTGATATCGACACTTAGCAATTCTCCTGCCGAGGCATTGATCGTATAAACATCATTGCCGGTGCTCACTGCTCCTGAAGTAGTTGCTTCCCCAGAGGAAATATCTAACTCTGTGGCATCATCAAAAGGATTGTTATCCGCTTCAGCAGTTGGAGGCGCTTCATCTGTGATCAAAAGAAGTGTCCCACCTGTCTCAGTAGCATTCACAGTAAAACCAGAGTCAAGACTAACCAGAATATCTCCCGTCACCGGATCAATTATATTTCCAAATAAAAACCCTCCACTTGCAGCAAAATCATCCAAAAAGACCCTTTCGGTCTCTAAAATGGGGTTCCCAATATCATCTACCTCAAAGACACTAATATCTTGTGCGAAATATTGCGAGATTAGAACACTATCACTAGTAACACCGGGATAGCTCTCGTCCAAGTAGACGAATGCGTCGATCCCTCTTGATCCAGCGCTATCGAAAGTTACACTCTCTTCTTCCACGCTGACACTATATGTGCCATCTTCATTAGGAGTTAGCAGAGCATCATAGAAAATGTCGGCATCGAAAGATGTAAGTTTAAGTCTTCCCTCACCAGGAAATCCCTCAGGAACAATTCGCAACGCTCCTGTGGAGGGTTCAACTCCCAAAGCTGTTAGGTCAATAAAAGCATCAGGATCAGGCTCAGTATTTCCTGGCAAGATCTGACCGATAGTATTATCTTCATAGGAGGTATAGAGTAAAGTCCCGTTGGGCGCGACAATCAATCCATCTAGCCCGCCAATCACTGTATCAGGATCAGCACTACCTGGTGCATTCGCCAAAAAGGTTGCTGGCGCGGCAAACCCGGTAATGCTATTAGTGTCTGGATCGCGGGTAACATCCACTGAATAGATAGCCGCATCCGACGTGTAGGGACTTCCTCCTATCAACAAGGTGTCATCATCCAAAAAGGCGATTCCACCATAACCAGCCGGAATAAAGTCTCCTGTATCTAGGGGAACTCGACCAAGACTTTGAGTTGAATAAAAATCGCTAAATTCTTCAGCTATCGGCGATATGTTCATATTACTTTGTTGCTTATTCTTTAATGGATTAAGATAGTTGATAGTTACAAAACCATGTACAATTTCAAGCTCTCTCCATAATCACTTTAATCTTTAAGTGGGTCTTTTCTTTCTCCTTCGTAGATTATTTTAGCTTGACAAAATAACTTGTACATACAATTGCATATACATGTTATGGTCGCTAATTTGCTAGAAATAATTATTGATAAGGCTCGGTAACAAAAAACTGTCTTTATTCAGACTACTATGCTAATTAAGCAGAAAGCGGTTTGGTAGAGAATTCTTAGGCACAGCAAAGACTATAAGATGTAGGAAGAGACTGTGAAACAGTAATTCATGGGCTTGTAACATTATTATTGATAGCACATTACGAAGTCAAAATATGTAAATTTTATTGATAATAATTTTTGTTTATTAACAATATATATTAAATTGAAATCATTAATAGTGCATATTTTGCACTATCGAGTATAGTTCGATGAGGAAAAACGAATAATTAAAATTTCCATAAGAATAGGGAATGATTAAAATTTCCATAAGAATGTAGCCAGAATTGTTTGAGGGGTTATGTCCTCATCTTCTATTCCTGCATTAAATAGGTTTTGTAGGCTAATGGTAGCTTTAAATCTATCTTGATTATAAAAAATAGCTAAGTCAGTTTGTAGGTAGTCAGGAAGTTCAAAACTATTTTCCACATCTCCAGCACGATCGCCATTCCAAAAAAATCCACCCCCCAAACCTAAACCTTGCCATTTTCCCTGAGTAAGTTCATAGCTAGTCCACAAACCTCCACTATGATTTGCAATTCCTGGTATAGAATTGCCAACAGCAATTACCTCATCTTTGGTCACAGTCGCATCGGCAAAAGTATAAAATCCATAGAGCCACCAACCAGGATTCAGCTGTCCACTGATTTCTCCTGTCCAAAAATTGCCAATTTGTCGATCAATTTGTAAGTCAAAGTCTGGTTGATTGGGATTAGTTGTCGTAATATTGTTTTGAATTTCTTGCGCAAAGGAAACTGTAGCGAACCAGTTCTCATTCAGTTTAGTTTCGATTCCTACTTCCCATGTTTGATACACCTCCGATCGCAGTTCTTCATTGCGAAAATCTAGGCCATCAATCGATTCAGCACTATATTCGAAGCTAGCATAAGCAAAAAAAGCATCGCTCAACTGATAGCCAAGAGATATTTCAGGAAAAAAATTGGTGTTTTCGATCGGGTCGATCAGGCTTGTTTCACCAAAATCCGTCGTATCGGGAATGGCGATATCTAAAGTTCCTTCAAAATTTCCCGAGAGGCGATCGCTTATAAGAGCTTCATGTTCGATGTATAGTCCTAGATAATTTTTTTTACTCATAAAATCACTAGTGATATAAGGTGGTTGAAGAACTAGAGAACTATAACCTAGAGATGCTTCTTGCTCGGCAAACTGACCCGTTAATCCAAAGATATTTTTATTAAGTTGAATCCCGATAATAGTTTCATGTTGTATTTTTGCTGTCTGAAAATTCAGACTTGATTCTAAATAAAGATTATAAAACTCCTCCAAAGGAAATTCATCATAATCAAACTCTTTTTCAAGTTGATTTTCTCGCTGGGCTGCTCCTACCGTATTCCACTCGTACCAACTAACATAGGCTGCATGAAAAGAATTCGTCAGAGTCCAGTCTTCCACTGTCGATGATGAAAAATCAAGATTAATTCCCTGAGTATCTAGAGATAAAATCTGGAGAGTTTCTAAGTTTTGTTTGGGCTGTAAATCTAAAACCGAATCATAATCAGTTAATTCCCAGAAATTAATGTTTTCAGCATGGATTGTACATCCTAGATCAGTCGGACAAAAACAGGGATTAAGAAAATAAAGAAAAATCATTAAAAGAGATCTTTAACTTGATTGAGGTATATCAAAATTAGTTGTTTGTTGGGAATATAATAATAATTATTTGTTGAATCTTCAAGCTAATTGATAATAATATGCAATTAGTGAATATCAATTACTAGTCTTAAGTTAACTATTGGTTAATACAATAGCAGATTACATTTGAATGTTAAGGTAAAACCATTAGACTCTATCATCCTGAAAATCTTTACAGCGAAAGCTTTTGGCTAGTTAAATACTCATTGATCAATAGTATTTTTTTGTCAGTTATCATTACCTTTTGTAAAAAATAGCGATCGCAAAACAAAAAAGTTTGCATTAAAACAGGAAAATGTGTAGAGTAAAATGGAGCAAATGATTAAAAATAGTCATTAAATCGCACCAGTAGGGAAAATATGCTTAGTAAAAGCTATTTTTCATCGCAAAACCCACGAATACAATGTTCTGTCTAAACATTGTAGTATGAGTCCTTTCTATTTCTGTTCTAAGCTTTTTTTCTCGTTATTACCTAAATATTACCAAGTTGTATGACAAACTCTATGAAATACAATATTCTTAAGGCGTTCTTAATCACCCTAGAATATAGTTAAGTATACTACAAAGATTTTGCTAAACAAATTTAATATGTTTAGGTTTTTGTATGTTGGAATCGAACTGTGTTAACTCTCTTGAACCAACAAAATTTGATACTCAAAAATAAGTCTTTTATATTCTCTTAAAAATTGCAATTGTTGTCTGTATTTCTGCCAACATTAATAGCTTTAGTATGACCTATTTTAATAATCGACAAAAAACTGTTCAAGACTGCTATACGGCTGTTGAGCTTTTGCAATATCGAAGCAGTAAACAACCAGACGTTGATGCTTTTACTTTTCTCGAAGATGGTGAAAGCTTAGAAAATACAATTACTTATCATGAATTAGATAGGCGTAGCCGACAAATCGCCATCATGCTACAAGCTTTGAGGCTTAAAGGAGAAAGAGCATTATTACTTTATCCTGCTGGGCTGGACTATTTGGCAGCTTTCTTTGGCTGTTTGTATGCCGGAGTAATTGCCGTTCCTGCCTATCCGCCACAAAATGCCAGGAAGACTCCGAGGATACAGGCTATTACAGCAGATGCTTCAGCTGCGATCGCGTTAACGACTGAGGCACTTTTGCCCAAGATGCAGTCGTTGTTAGATCAGGGTCAAGATTTGCAGTGGCTAGCGACAGACAATTTGCCGGTAGTAATAGAGACCAATTGGCAACCAGAGAATTTAGCTCCAGACACAATTGCTTTTTTGCAATATACATCAGGATCAACAGGTACCCCCAAGGGCGTTATGGTTAGTCATGGTAATTTACTGCATAATGCAGCCATGACCTATCGTTGGATGAGACATTCCCCTAAAAGTAAGTTTGTCTCTTGGCTGCCGCTTTATCATGACATGGGATTAATTGGTGGTATTCTACAGCCTCTTTATGGAGGTTTCCGTTGTGTATTAATGTCGCCACAGTCTTTTTTACAACGGCCCTATCGTTGGCTCAAAGCTATTTCTCACTATGGTGGAACTACCAGTGGCGCACCAAATTTTGCCTACGAATTATGTTGTCACAAGATTACTGCCGAACAACGGGCTTCTCTGGATCTCAGTAGTTGGCAGGTAGCTTTTAATGGAGCCGAACCCATTCAGCATGAAACTTTAGAGTTATTCGCCGCCACTTTTGCTGACTGTGGTTTTCACCCAGAGACTTTCTATCCCTGTTATGGCATGGCAGAAGGGACATTGTTAGTTTCGGGAGACGATAGGGAGACAAGGGGGGCAAAGGAGACAATTTTGTATCGCAGTAAAGCTGTAGATAAATTAGCTTTAGCTGAAGATCGAATCGTGGAAATTACAGAACAGGAGAATAGTAAAGTCTTAGTTGGTTGTGGAAAGAGCATTCCTGGACAAGAAATTATCATTGTCAATCCTGAAACTTCGACGCTTTGTAAACCAAATTCTGTCGGGGAAATTTGGGTAAGGGGAAGTAGTATTGCCCAAGGTTATTGGAATCGTCCAGAGGAGACAGAAGAAACTTTTCAGGCTTGTTTCAAAAAGTCTTCCTACTTACGTACTGGAGATTTGGGATTTCTTGACCTTTCGGGGGAATTATTTATTACTGGAAGACTTAAAGATTTAATCATCATTAGAGGGCGGAATCTTTATCCGCAAGATATTGAACTAACGGCAGAAAAGTCTCATCAGGATTTACGCTTAGGTAGTAATGCCGCTTTTACGGTAGAGATTGCTAATGAAGAAAGACTAGTTGTCGTACAAGAGTTGGAGTTTCGCGCCAAACCTGATCTAGACTCGGTCATGACGGCGATTCGTCAGACAATTACCGAAACCCATGAGATAGAAGTTTATGCAGTGGTGATTATTAAACCCGGGACTATTCCAAAAACTTCTAGTGGCAAAATTCAACGTCGGGCCACTCGCGATCGCTTTAATCAAGGAGAATTAAAAATCCTTGCCAGTAATATTCTGGAGATTAATCAAATTGTTGGTTCTGACAGTCGATTACAACGTGGGGAACTTCTAGCACTTGATCCGAGAAAATGTCAAAAAGTTTTAGAGCAATATTTGCTGGAGCAGGAAGCGAGAGTTTTAGCGATCGCGCCAGAGAATATTAATCCCGAAGAGCCATTAACTACTCTTGGACTAGATTCTCTCAAAGTATTTGAGTTGAAAAACCGGGTTGAGACCGATTTAGAGATCGAAGTTCCTGTGGCCAACTTCTTTGACGGAATGAGTACCAGGTCTTGGGGAACTAAGATATTAGCGCAAATCAGTGTAGAAACTTGCAAACCATTAGAGACTATTACTCAAATACCCCAGGCTGAACATTATCCTTTATCTTTTACTCAAAAAAGGCTTTGGTTTATCGATCAATTAGAACCAGGTAACCCAGCTTATAATATCTACTTAGCATTGCATCTCAATGGCGAACTGAATATTACGGTATTAGAGAAAAGTCTCAACGAAATTGTCCAGCGGCATGAAGCTCTCAGGACTAGTTTTACGGTAGTCAACGGACAACCAGTACAAATTATTGCGCCTAAGCTGGAATTATCGTTATCAGTAATTAATGAGCAAAAAAATCTTGAATCCCAGGGCGATTTTGCAGTCAAACGATTCTTGAAAGAGTTCGCTCAACAACCTTTTGACCTTATCCAAGGACCATTGTTCCGTGCTCAAATTTTCTGCTTAGCACCACAAGAACATATTCTTTTATTGTCGATGCACCATATCATTTCTGATGGATGGTCTACAGAAATCTTGTTAAAGGAAATAGAAGTTTTGTACAAAGCATTCTTAGCAGGAAAGCCTTCACCTCTACCAGAAATTTCTATCCAGTACAAAGACTTTGCTCAATGGCAACAAAAATGGTTACAAAGAGAAGTACTCGATAACCAAATCTCTTACTGGAAACGGCAACTAAAAGATATTCCAGCAGCTTTACAACTACCGACAGATAGACCAAGACCAACAATACAAACATCAAATGGGGCTCGACTATCTATTGAATTAGATAAAGAAGTAATAGCAAAATTAAAAGAGATTGCACCTCAAGAAGGCGTAACTTTATTTATGCTGTTATTGGCCGCATTTCAAGCTTTTCTTTATCGTTATACAAGGCAAGATGACATTGCTGTTGGTTCACCGATCGCCAATCGCGATCGCGAAGAAGTTAGAGGTGTAGTTGGTTTTTTCGTCAATACCCTAGTCTTGCGTACAGATCTCAGTGGCAACCCTAGTTTTAGAGAATTACTAGCACGAGTAAAACAGGTAGCTTTAGGAGCCTACGCACATCAGGATTTACCATTTGACCAACTAGTAGAGGCGATTCAACCAGAGCGGGATACAAGTCGTACGCCTCTTTTTCAAGTCATGTTCGACGTCCAAGACTACTCACAACTACCGAATATTCCTGGTTTGACATTAAGCTTGGCAAATATAGAAACAACCACAGCTCAGTTTGATTTAAGTGCCTCGATAGAAATTACAGGGCAAACAGTGGCAGCATCGTTCTATTACAATACTGATTTATTTGATGCGGCAACCATTACTAGAATGCTGAGACACTTCGAAAATTTACTCTCAGGTATCGCTGCAAATCCAAAGCTAAGGCTATCCAATTTACCACTTTTGAGTGAGGCAGATAAACAGGAAATATTAGAATATAGTACCAATAAGTTCCCAATATTTGATTTTCCATCTCAGATTGAACAATGCATTCATCAACAATTTGAAGCACAGGTAGAACTGACACCAGAGGCAGTTGCAGTGGTTTTTGAGAACCAGCATTTAACCTATGCAGAGCTCAATAAGCGTGCTAATAAATTAGCGCATTACCTTAAAACCTTGGGGGTTGGCTCGGAAATTTTAGTGGGAATTTGCGTAGAGCGCTCTTTGGAGATGGTGATTGGACTTTTGGCAATCCTCAAAGCTGGAGGAGCATATCTACCTTTAGATCCTAATTATCCCAAAGAACGTCTGGCTTTTATGTTAAAGGATGCTCAAGTGTCTGTTTTATTAACTAAGTCAGTACAATTGAATACACTCCCCGAACATGAATCTCAAATCATTTGTTTAGATAGAGACTGGCAAACCATTGCTGAGTACAGCCAAGACAACCCGATTCATTACACAGAACCTGAGAACCTTGCCTATCTAATTTACACATCAGGTTCAACAGGAACACCTAAAGGGGTGATGATTCAACATCGCTCTTTGAGTAATTATATCAATACTGCTTGTATAGAATTTGAGATAAAGCCAAGCGATCGCATTTTGCAATTTACCTCAATCAGTTTTGATGTAGCTACTGAAGAAATATTTTCTTGTTTGGTTCAAGGTGCAAGCTTAATACTGCGAACTAATGAAATGTTGAGTTCTTCTATGGCGGAATTCTTGTCTCAATGTAATAGTTTGGGACTTACAGTACTTGATTTACCTACTAGCTTTTGGAATCAGTTAACAAATGAACTATATATAAGAAATTTAGGATTACCCCCACAAGTGCGCTTGGTTATCATTGGTAGTGAAAAAGCTGAAACCTCACGTTTAAAAATATGGCAGCAACAGGTAAGGGAACAAGTGAGACTGGTCAATTGCTACGGTCCAACAGAGACAACGATTTCTTCCACAATGTGTGATTTATCAGAAGTAAGCGCGATTAACAATGCAGGATCGGAGTTACCAATTGGAAAACCAATTTCGAACACCCAGACTTATGTATTAAACCCAGAGCTTCAATTAGTTCCATTAGGTGTTCCGGGAGAACTTTACATTGGAGGTTTAGGGATAGCAAGAGGATACCTCAATCGGTCAGAATTAACAGCAGAAAGGTTCATCCCCAATCCCTATAGTCAAGGACCTGGAGATCGTCTTTATAAGACTGGGGACTTAGTGCGTTACCAATGGGATGGAAAGATTGAGTTTTTAGGACGCATCGATCATCAAGTTAAAATTCGGGGCTTCCGCATTGAATTGGGTGAAATTGAGACATTATTAAATCAACATTCAAATGTACAAGAGAGTGTGATTATTCATAAGGAAGATGTCTCGGGTAATAAGCGCTTAGTAGCTTATGTCGTTTCTGAAAAGAAGGACATCAATGTATTAACTGAACAAGATAACCAGCAACAAAGCAAAATCGAAATATGGCCATCTGTAGGAGAATATCCAGTTTACGACGAATTTTTGTATTACGCTATGACCAACGATCAGCGAAGGAATCATAGCTATAAAGTCGCTATAAATAAGTTAGTAAGAGATAAAGTAGTTGTTGAAATTGGCACAGGTAAAGATGCAATCTTGTCGAGATTTTGTGTAGAAGCAGGTGCCAAGAAAGTCTATGCAATTGAGGTCGGTGAAGAAGCATATCACCAAGCAAAAGCTAATATTAAAAACTTAGATTTGTCAGACAAAATAACTGTAATTCAAGGAGATGCAATCGAAGTTAATTTGCCAGAACTAGCTGATATATGTGTCTCAGAAATTATGGGGACAATAGGGGGTTCTGAAGGTGTGGCAGTTATTCTGAATGATGCAAGAAAATTTCTAAAACAAGATGGTGTTATGATACCTTTCAAGGGTATCACTAAAATTGCTGCTGCTTATCTTCCTGATAAATTGTTAGATAATCCAAAGTTTACTGAGCTAACGGCATACTATACCGAGAAAGTTTTTGAAACAGTTGGGTATCCATTTGATTTGAGATTATGCATTAAGAACTTTCCTCAGTCAAATATCGTATCCAACGTAGAAATTTTTGAACAGTTAGATTTTACAAAAGTAATAGCACCAAAATTTACTCATAAATTAAGTTTCACTATTAATCAGGACGCAAAAATGAGTGGGTTTTTGCTATGGTTAAATTTAGAGACAATCCAAGGAGAAGTAATAGATATTCTTGAATATGAATCTAATTGGCTACCAGTTTACTTCCCAGTATTTTATCCTAGTATTCAAGTATCTATAGGAGATAAAATTCAAGCTTTTTGTAGAGGTACAGTATCTGATAATAATCTTAATCCAGACTATGAAATTAAAGGAACTATAACGAAAAAAAATGGAGAAATAATTGAATTTGAACATAAATCTTATCATCATGAAAAAGAGTTTAAACAGAAGCCCTTTTATAAGCAACTTTTTTCGAAGTTTGAAATTAATAAATCTATCTATTCAAAACCATTAACTCAACGCCTAAGAGTCTATTTAAAGGAACATCTACCTGAATATATGGTTCCTTCTAGCTTTGTAATGCTTAACAATTTACCTTTAAGTCCAAATGGTAAATTAGATCGCCGAGCTTTGCCAATACCAAAAGATTTGAGTTTAGATTTAGGGGTTGCTTATGTCGCACCTCAAGATGAAATTGAGAAAACAATTGCAAAAATCTGGCAAGAAACTCTTCAAGTGCTAAAGGTTGGGGTGAATGATAACTTCTTTGACCTTGGTGGGAATTCATTACTTGCTCTTCAAGTTCAAAGCAAATTGCAACATTTTTTTGACAAAACTGTATTAGTTACAGATTTATTTAAGTATCCAAATATTAGCTCATTAGCTAAGTACTTGAGTAATGACAAATTAAAAAAAGATAATTTTCTAGAAATTCATCGCCGTTCTAACAAAAGAAAATTAGATTTAAAGCAAAGACGAAGTAAAGCGAATAAAAGCCAGAAAAATAATTTTTAGAAAACGAAAAATAGATTAAAGTAGTATTTTTAAGGGATTATTATGAATAACGTAGAAGTAAACAATTCAATACCAGCGATCGCAATCATTGGGATGTCGGGAAAGTTCCCTGGAGCCAAGGATACGACGAAGTTTTGGGAAAATTTATGTTCTGGACAAGAATCAATCACCACTTTTACCGATGAAGAATTAACTGCTTCAGGAATTGATAGAGAATCGCTGAATAATCCTGAATATGTCAAACGACTAGGGATATTGGAAGATATCGATTTATTCGATGCGGCTTTCTTTGGCTTTAATCCAAAAGAAGCAGAAGTTACCGATCCTCAACATCGTTTATTTTTAGAATCTGCCTGGGAAGCTTTAGAAAATGCTGGTTATGATCCGCAACGTTGTGAAAGTCGAATTGGAGTTTATGCTGGGTCTAGTTCCAATGATTATTTATCTTTGGATTCAAATAGAAATGATGGGGGCATAACCACCAAAATTTATCAAAAGGGAGTTGGTAATGCAAACGATTTTTTAGCAACTCGTGTCTCCTATAAATTGGATCTGACTGGGCCGAGCATGTCAGTACAAACAGCATGCTCGACTTCTTTAGTTGCCACAACTCTGGCTTGTCAAAGTTTGTTGAACTATCAATGCGATATGGCTTTGGCTGGAGGAGTATCGATTAATATCCTGCAAAAAACAGGGTATTTATACGACCATGGAGGAATTCTGTCCCCTGATGGACATTGTCGGGCTTTTGATGCACAAGCCCAAGGAACCATTGTGGGCAATGGGGTAGGCATAGTAGTCTTAAAGAGATTAGAGGAAGCAATCGAAGATCGCGACCATATTTATGCCGTAATTAAAGGCTCAGCAATTAATAATGATGGTGCGGGAAAAGTTGGCTACACTGCCCCTAGTGTTGATGGTCAAGCAGAAGTAATAGCAGAAGCTATGGCATTAGCTGAAGTTGACCCCCAGACTATTAGTTATATTCAAGCTCATGGGACGGGTACTCCTTTGGGTGATCCCATTGAAATTGCGGCACTTTCCCAGGCTTTTCGTGCTAACACTGCTAAAAAAGGCTTTTGCGCTATTAGCTCAGTTAAAACTAATATCGGACATTTAGATGCTGCTGCGGGAGTTGCTGGACTTATCCAAACAGCTTTGGCACTCAAACATCAGCAAATTCCTCCTAGCATAAATTTTGAGCAACCTAACCCTAAAATAGATTTTGAGAATAGTCCTTTTTACGTTAATACTAAGTTAAGTAAATGGCAGCAGACGGAATATCCGCGAAGAGCAGGAGTTAGTTCTCTAGGTATTGGAGGAACTAATGCACATGTGGTGTTGGAAGAAGCACCTGTTCGTCAGTTATCAGTCATCAGTCCTAAAGGATACCGCTCCGCATATCATCAGTCATCAGTTGAACAGCATCAGATTTTGATTCTTTCGGCGAAGACAGAATCTGCGTTGGAGACGGCGACGGATAATTTGGTTACCCATTTAAACAATCATCCTGAGTTGGATTTGGCGGATGTGGCTTACACCTTACAGATAGGACGCAAAGAATTTGATTATCGTCGCATCATAGTAGGAAAGGATATTAAAGACGTGGCGATCGCACTTCAGTCAAGAGAACCACAAAAAGTTATCACTGGTTTAAGTCAAACAGAACACTCTTCCCTTGTCTTTATGTTTCCGGGACAAGGTTCTCAATATGTAAATATGGGCCAAGAACTATACGAAACTGAACCTGTATTTAAGGAATGGATTGATCGCTGTGCTGAATTATTAGAACCAGAATTGGGATTAGACTTGCGATCACTGATTTATCCAAATGATTCAGAATTAGAAACCAATGCCGAAAAGTTAAAACAGACCCAAATAGCCCAACCTGCTATCTTTACCATTGAATATGCTTTAGCCCAACTATGGATGTCTTGGGGAATTAAACCAGCAGCCGCGATCGGACATAGTATAGGTGAATATGTTGCTGCTACTATTGCTGGGGTTTTCTCTTTAGAAGATGCTCTGCGTTTCGTTGCTATTCGCGGGAAACTAATGCAGCAAATGCCTACTGGCTCGATGTTAGCAGTCTCTCTCCCAGTTGCGGAAGTTAAGGAATTACTGAATGAAGAATTAGTTCTGGCGACAGTGAATGCTCCTGGTTTATGCGTGATCTCTGGCAACGATGAAGCCATAGCTAGGATGCAGCAAGAACTAAAAGATAAAGATATAGAATCTCGCCTGCTCCATACATCCCATGCTTTTCATTCTCCCATGATGGATGGTGCGATCGCGCCGCTACAACAAGAGCTAGCCAAAATTAAATTAAATCCACCTCAGATCCCTTTCATTTCTAACGTTACAGGAACTTGGATTACCGAAGAATCAGCAATTAATCCTGAATATTGGGCCAAGCACATGAGGAGAACAGTTCAGTTTGCCTCAGGAATTGCTGAAATACTACAAAATGACCAGCATATCTTACTAGAAGTAGGAGCAGGCAGAACATTGTCTACCCTGGTTAAACGAAACTCGACTCCAGCAGCAGGGCGCATAGTTTTATCGTCTCTGCGCCATCCCAAAGAAACTGAATCTGATACTGCTTTTATCCTTAAGATGTTGGGCAAACTCTGGTTAGCAGGAGTAGTGATCGATTGGGATAGCTTGAGCGCTCACCAGGAAAGATACCGAGTCCCGCTGCCTACTTATCCCTTTGAGCGTAAGCGTTATTGGATTCAAAAGTCAAAAACAGCAGTAGCGGTTAAGACGGAAGCACAATCGCCAATTCCCTCTATATCGGCTAAGCAGTCAGACATTGGCAACTGGTTCTATGTCCCATCATGGAAACGTGCTTCCCTATCCCAAGAGACTAAAAGGGAAAAATCCCTTCTGACCCTGGTATTGCTCGATGAATGTGGTCTGGGAGAAGAATTGGTGAAACGGTGGCAAGAGGAAGGTCAAGAGTTGATCGCTGTTAAACTAGGCTCCGAGTTCAAAAAATTGAGCGATCGCACCTATAGGGTAAATCCCCAACAACCAGAGGATTATGATCTTCTTTTTGAAGAACTTTCAGCTCAGGACAAATTGCCCCAGACAATTCTGCATCTATGGAATGTTACATCTTCTACTAATCAAGAAGTAGCAGATTTAGGATTTTACAGTCTGTTATTTCTTGCTCAAGCATTAGGAAAACAACAACTCAAAGATCAAATATCAATAGCTGTTGTCTCTAACAATATGCAGGAAGTAACAGGAACAGAAGAGATGCTCTGTGCCGAAAAGGCAACTGTTCTGGGTCCAGTTAAAGTCATACCCAAAGAATATTCTAATATCACCTGTTGTAGTATTGATATTATTAATCCTTTAAATCAATCTTGGCAAGAAGCAAAGGTAACTGACCAGTTACAAAAAGAATTACAAACCCCATTTTCCGATTCAGTTATCGCTTACCGAGGAAATCATCGCTGGGTGCAAGAATTTGAGCCTGTTTACCTCAAACCAACCTCGGAGAAAATACCAAAACTACAAAAGCAAGGCGTCTATTTAATCACTGGCGGCTTAGGAGGTGTGGGCCTAGTATTAGCAGAGCATATCGCTAAGACTTCTCAGGCGAAATTATTACTGACTGGACGTTCAGAATTTCCCGCTCCAGACCAATGGCAAGAATGGCTGAATACCCATGATGAAAAGGATCGTATTAGTGGCAAGATTCAAAAACTTCAAGAACTCCAACGCTTGGGTGCAGAAATTTTAGTGGTGAAGGCTGATGTCACTGACAAATCACAAATGCGATCGGCAATTACCCAAGCAGAACAAAATTTTGGCAAGTTCAATGGTGTCATTCATGCTGCCGGAGTTCCCGGAGGAGGCATCATTCAACTAAAAACCCAGGAAATGGCAGCAAAAGTATTAGCACCCAAAGTTCAGGGCACTTTAGTTATTGATGATATTTTCCAGGATGCTCAGTTAGATTTCTTTATTTTATGTTCTTCAATGACTGCTATTGAAGGAGATCTTGGACAGGTAGATTATGTTAGTGCCAATGCTTTCCTTGACGCTTTTGCTCATTATAAAACCAACCGAGATGGCATATTTACTGTATCGGTAAACTGGACGGCTTGGCAGGAAGTTGGCATGGCTGCTGCGGCTGTAAAAGCAGCCAGCACACCTGAAGAATTAGCAGTAGAGCATCCCTTATTTGAAAAATGTCTCAGAGAAAGTTCTGGAGAAGAAACATACATTTCCCAATTGAGTGTAATTAAGCATTGGGTTGTAAGTGAACATAAGGTAATGGGTCAGGCGACACTTCCTGGCACAGCTTACTTAGAAATGGCTAGAGCTGCTTTCCAACAGCATAGTAAAAACCGTACTCTAGAGATCCGAGATCTTTATTTAATTGCACCTTTAGTGGTGGAAGAAGGGGAAGAAAAAGAAGTAAGAACAATATTGAAAAAGCAGGGAGATGAATTTGAATTCGCCATTATTGGTCAATCGAGTACGGAAAAAGATCAATGGTTAGAGCATGCGATCGGCAAAATCGCTTTGAGCGAAACTGAATCGTCTCAAAAAAATGATATGGAAGCGATTGCGGCTAAATGCAATGAACAGAAACTTACTCTGGCAGACCAGAAACAAGAATATATAGAATTTGGCTCTAGATGGAACAACTTTAAACAAGCAAGTTTTACCAATAATCAAGGCTTTGCTACTTTAGAACTTCCTGTAGAATTAACCCAGGATCTCGACCTATATAGGTTACATCCAGCCTTACTAGATAATGCTATTAATTTTTTGAGCATTAGAGGAGAAGAAGTTTATTTACCGTTTTCCTATAAAAAGCTACTAATTACAGAAGCTTTGCCTCAGAAAATATACAGTCACATTAGAGCTACTAATAAATCTCAGGATAATACTCTGCAATTTGATATCACGATTTTTGATCAAGAAGGTCGAAAATTAGTTGAAATAGAGGAATATACTCTTAGGAAAGTGGAAGATAATGCCATTGCTGAGCAAACAGAATCGACCGTTTCTGGGGAACAAAACTTCTGTTTACAAATCGCTTCTCCTGGAATTTTGGATACTCTGGCCTTTCAAGAAACAGTACGTCAGAAACCAGGACGAAGTGAAGTAGAAATTGAGGTAAGTGCAACTGGTCTAAACTTTAAAGAAGTACTTCTGGCATTGGGAATGCTTCCTATTCCATCTAATGTTACTCCCAAATTAGGTTTAGAATGTGCCGGGAAAATAGTCTCATTAGGAGAAGAGGTCGAAGGATTTAAAGTTGGAGACGAAGTAATTGTTTTTGGGAATGGTTGCTTCAGTAAATTTATGACGACTTCTGCGACCTCGGTGGCACTCAAGCCCCAACATATAAGTATGGAAGCAGCGGCAACAATTCCTGTTGCCTTTACTACCGCCTACTATTCTTTAATCGAATTGGGTAGATTGCGCAAAGGTGAGCGTGTTCTGATTCATGCTGCGGCTGGTGGCGTTGGTACAGCAGCAGTGCAAGTTGCTCAATGGGTGGGAGCAGAAATATTTGCCACTGCGGGGAATCCAGAGAAACGAGAATTTTTACATTCGCTGGGAATTGAGCATGTCTTTGATTCTCGATCTGCTGATTTTGCCGAAGAAATTAAGCAACGTACCCAGGGTAAGGGTGTGGACGTAGTTTTAAATTCCCTTGCTGGAGAGCTATTAATCAAGAGTTTGGATATAGTCGCACCTTACGGTCGTTTTCTTGAAATTGGGAAACGGGATATTCTCAACAATACTAAAATAGGGCTTGAAGTGTTTGCCAAATGTCTATCTTTCTTTGCGATTAATATAGACGAAAGCCAGCCTAATTTTAACCAAATGTGGGTCGATATCGTACAACATTTCCACCAGAAGGATTTTCAACCTTTGCCTTATAAGGTTTTTGCTGTAGACTCAGCGGCTAATGCTTTTCAATATATGGCTGGAGCGAAACATATTGGTAAGATTGTTGTCTCGATGGAAAATCAAGACGCTCTAGTTATTGGAAAAAATAAAGATTCTAAAATACCCTCAAGTTTTAGCTTAAAAGAGACCAAAAAACCTATCTCATCTGTCCAAAGACATCAACAGAAACTACTGGAACAAGGTCTATTATCAACTGAGGGTGTAGAAGTATTCAACCGAATTTTGAGTAATAGTTTTCCTCAGGTTCTAGTGTCAACTGAAGATTTTAGGCCGAGAGTTAGACCAAATCTTCTAAGTAATTCAGATATTCTAGCGAAAACAGAGCAAGATCAATCTTCAACACAAACTTATTCTAGACCAGAATTGAATACTGCCTATATTGCTCCTAGAAATGAAATTGAGCAAACAGTTGCGAATCTCTGGCAAGAAATTTTAGGCGTGGAATCTATAGGTATTTATGACAACTTTTTCGAGTTAGGAGGAAATTCCATAAATGGAATTCAAATTGCCGCTAAAGCCAATCAACTAGGCTTAAAATTAACGAGTGAACAGTTTTTTCAACAACAGACTATTGCCGAATTAACAGCAGATTTATCTATTAGTCAAGAGAATCAAGCTAAACAGGATTACATAAAAAAAGAGTTAAAACCCACGCCATTTCAACAGTGGTTAATCTCACAGAATCAGTTTGATATAGATCATGCTCATCAGTCTTTGCTACTGGAATTAACGCAAGTATGCGATCTCAATTGTTTAGAGCAGGCCTTGCAAAATGTAATTCAACATCATGATGTGTTTGGTCTGCGTTTTCGCCACCAAGGAACAGATTGGCAACAAATAGCTGGGGAATCTCAGGAACAAGTTGGGCTAGAGCAAATTGATTTATCATCGCTTTCAGAAGCTGAAGTTCCACAAGCAATAGAGTCAAAAACGGAAGAATTAGCAGCAAGTTTAAATTTATTTGAAGGGTCATTAATCAGATTGGCCTTGTTTGAGAGGTCACAAGAAATTAGCTATTTATCAATTGTTATTCACTCTTTGGCAGTTGATAATGTCTCTTGGCAAATTTTCCTCAAGGACTTACAAACAGCCTATGACCAAATAAGTAATGAGCAAATCATAAAGCTGCCGAATTACACTGGCTCTTATATGCAGTGGGTAGAAAGTTTACCGGAGCATGCTGGATCCTCGGAAATAGCTACCGAACAAGATTATTGGGTGGAACAAATACAGCAAACCTTTACTCACTTACCGGTTGACTATTCAACAATTGATCATCAAAAAGCTCAAGCAGCAAGTGTATCTGTTTACCTTGATAAACAAAAAACCAAGGCTTTATTAGAAGAAATCCACAACGCCTACAATACTGAAATTGATGAACTTTTACTGACAGCACTAGTGCAAACTTTTGCGACCTGGACTGATGATAGTAAATTGCGACTAGACCTTAGAGGCAGTGGTCGAGAAAAAAATATGACATCTGCTCCGATGGGTTTGTTTACCACTAATTTCCCAGTTGTTTTAGAGCTTCAAGAACCTTCAGACCAAGAAAATTCGGTCATCACCATCAAAGAATATCTACGTAAGATTCCTCGTCATGGTTCTAGCTATGGTTTCTTACGATACTTTAGTGATAACCAGGCGATCAGATCTCAGCTAGAAGCTGATCCCCAAAGTGAAGTAAGTTTTCACTATTTAGGTAACTGTGACGAAATCATTCCCCCCTCATCTTTATTCCGTTTACCCCAAAATTGTCTAGGAATTAGCTATCACGAATTTAAGAGTCCAGTTTATTTAGTAGAAATTACGGGAAGCATTATTCAAGAACAGCTGCAAATAAAATGGGTCTACAACCAAGCAGTTCATCGACAAGAAACAATTGAACTTTTGGCGAAAAACTTTATCAAGAGACTGAGTTCTCTTATTGAGCATTGCCAATCTTTAGAAAAAGTTATTCATACAGCCTCTGATTTTCCAGAAGCAAATCTTAGCCAACAGAATTTAGAGCAGTTTTTAGCAAAATTAAATCAAACAAAGTAGGAGATATCAAATGAAAACAGAAAATATTGAAGATATATATGAACTAACTCCCATACAGAAGGGTATTCTTTTCCACAGTATATATGATACTGATTCACAACTTTATTTGTTCCAAGTTCTGTATACCATTGAAAGTAGTTTTGATATGGAGATATTTGAAACTGCTTGGCAGATTGTAGTTGATAGACACACAATTTTACGTACTGGATTCTATTGGGAAGAGGTCGAAAAAGAACTACAGGTTGTCTACAAACAAGTAAAACTAACGATAAATCATTATGATTGGGGTCATTTAGAGAAGGAGGAACAAGAAAATCAATTAGAATCGTTCATCGCCAGCGATCGCTCAAAAAGTTTTGACCTATCTAAACCTTGTCCCATGCGTTTATCTCTAATTAGACTTGCTGACGACAAATATTACCTTATAGTGAACAGTCATTTTATCATCAATGATGGCTGGACTGACATATTATTAACAGAAGAGGTTGTCCGAATTTATGCCGCGCTTTCTCACAATAAGGAAATACCTTTAGCGCCGGCCCCTCCTTATAAGGATTATATTAATTGGCTGAAACAAAAAGATATAGCCAAAACCGAAATATTTTGGCGACAAGCACTACAGGGTATTAAAAAACCTACTTCTATAGCTTATCTAGAAAAAACTCAGCCATCATCGATTCAGGAGCAAAGATACGATGAGGAGAAACTCAGGCTCACATTACAAGAAACAAAAAATCTAAAATCCTTCGCTATTCAAAATCGTCTCACCTTAGCAAG
This sequence comes from Cyanobacteria bacterium P01_F01_bin.143, assembly GCA_039190385.1. Lineage (GTDB taxonomy): Bacteria > Cyanobacteriota > Cyanobacteriia > Cyanobacteriales > Xenococcaceae > Xenococcus. The sequence goes on from JBCCYD010000014.1 coordinate 19,053, forward strand.
TATATTTAATGGAATCTGGACAATTCTTCTGAGTCGCTATACTGGACAAGACGAGGTATTATATGGCTGTACTGCTAACGGCAGACCAGTAGATCTCAAGGGAATAGAGGCGATGGCGGGTCTATTTCTCAATACTTTACCAATCTACGTCAAGATAGATGTTGAGCAGCCTTTATTATTATGGCTAAAGCAGATACAAACACAACTCCTTGCCGCACGCCGTTATGAGTATACTCCCTTGACCGACATTCATGGATGGAGTGAAGTTCCACGAAATTTAAATTTATTTGAAAGCGTCGTTGTTATGGAAGATTTTTCTGTCAAGAGATTGGTAGAAGATCTGGAAATGGATTTAAAAATTAAATATTGTAAAACCTATTACAAAAATAACTATCCCCTAAACTTAGTTATATATCCAGATGACAAGTTGTTCATGGCTTTTTCCTACCATGATACAAAATTTAGTCTCGATACGATTAAGGGAATACTCAAAGATATCTACGTTACCTTGCAACAATTAATTGCTAATCCCAATATTAGGATCAAAGATTTATCATTTTTAACCTCTGAACAAGAACAAAATGCTGCGATTTTAGAAAGCGAAGCCTCTTTTGATTGGGATTTTGCCCTATCTGTTTAGACTGCTAATTTAATATACACAGAATAATAAAAAAAAGAATCAAAAATGACTTATACTTCCCAGCCTGAAACTACTAATAACCTGAATATTTTTGAACAAATCGAATCAAATGTAAGAAGCTACTGTCGTAATTTTCCCGAGGTATTTTATCGAGCCAAAGGATCTAGTATTTATTCTGAATCAGGAGAGGAATATATAGATTTTCTCGCCGGAGCAGGAGCTTTAAATTATGGACATAATAACGACTATATAAAAACTCAAGTAATTGCTTATTTAGAAGCAGACGCGATCGCTCATGGTTTAGATATGTATACAACGGCTAAAAAAGAATTTTTAACCAAATTTTCTGAAGCAATTTTACAACCTAAAAACTTGAATTATCAAGTTCAATTTTGTGGTCCAACCGGTACTAATGCAGTAGAAGCTGCTTTGAAATTAGCGAGAAAAACCAAGCAAAGAGCCGGTATTTTTTCTTTTATGGGTGCTTTTCATGGCATGACTTTGGGAAGTTTATCTATTACGGGCAATCTTAATGTTAAATCAGGAGCATTTGGCACATCAAATAATGTAACTTTTATGCCCTATCCCTATGGCTTTATGGAAAGTTTTGACACTATAGAGTATATGGATTCAGTCCTCAGAGATCCTAATTCTGGAGTGGAGAAACCCGCAGCAATTATATTTGAAACTGTACAAGCAGAAAGTGGAGTGATTGTTGCCCCAATCGAATGGATGCAAAGATTAAGAGATTTATGCGATCGCCATGATATCTTATTAATTTGTGATGATATCCAAGTAGGTTGTGGTCGAACAGGTCCTTTCTTTTCCTTTGAAAGAGCTAATATTACTCCTGATATAGTCGTCCTTTCAAAATCCATTAGTGGTTATGGGTTTCCTATGTCAATTTTATTAATTAAACCAGAATTAGATATTTGGCAACCTGGTGAACATAATGGAACTTTTAGAGGCAATCAGTTAGCTTTTATCGGAGCCAAAGCCGCAATTGAATATCGAGAGGACTACGATTTAGAAAAAGATGTCAAAATTAAAGAATGTTTTTTGAAAAACTTTTTAACTGAAGAAATATTATCAATTGATCAAAATATCAAGATACGTGGCGTCGGTATGATTTGGGGAATTGATCTTAGTGATTTTGGCGGCAGTAGATTTGCCAAGGCCGTTACTGCACGCTGTTTTGAACAGGGATTAATTATCGAAAGAGCAGGAAGAGAAGATACTGTGATTAAAATTTTGCCACCTTTGACCATCGAAATGTCTACCTTGCAAAAAGGTTGTTCAATTATCAAACAAGCTTTATCAGATTGCCTATAGTTAACAACTTAATTACTAAAGGATAAATTATCTTTCAATTTTAATTATTTGAATTCAATTACCAAAATGATTGCAACTGAAGTAAACCGCAAAAAAAACGATTCTTACAATTCCTTTTCTAACAAAATATATTGGATTAATAAACTAGCTGGGGAACTATCCGCCTCAAAAATCGAAGCAGATTATTTAAATTTATTAGATAGCTCGCGTAAAGACAGCTCTCTAAAATTTAAGCTACCAATTTTTATATCAAGGAAAATTATTAAATTTACACAACAATCAAATTTTTCAATTTATATATTATTGCTAGCCTGTTGGAAAATCTTATTGCAAAAGTATACGAACAATAATGATCTTATTGTAGGTTCTCCTAGCTATCGTCAGTTTGAGGACAATCGGCAAGAAAACAGGTTGCAGATTATTCCTATATGTTCAACTATCGAGCTTAATAGAACTTTCAAAAGTTTTTTACTAGAAACTAAAAATACTCTTATAGAAGCATATCTCCATCAAGATTGTTCTTTTGATGAGATTTCCTCTCTGTTAAAATCAGAAAAAAATTGTGATCTTTATTCGCTATTCGACACCATATTTATACTAGAAAATATTCACAAACAAGATATATCTGAATTTGAGAATTCTCTGATTGTTTCTTGTTTGCGAAATGATGATACGATTAGCGGCGAAATAAGATATAACCAACAAATTTTTCAAGATAAAAGTATAGAATTCATAATTCAAACCTATCTAAATATAATTGAAAGCGTTATTAATAATGTAAATATTATAATTTCAGAAATTACATTTATCAATAATGAATCACAGCAATTGTTATTACAAGGATTTAATAATAACAATCAGCGCTATCCTCTAAACAAAACAATAGATAGTCTATTTGAAGAACAAGTTCAACAAACACCCGATAGGATAGCTGCGGTTAATCAAAAATCTTGTTTAACCTATCAACAGCTCAATGAACAAGCCAATCAACTAGCAAAATTACTCAAAAATTCAGGGCTCGCAATAGGAGAATTTGTTGGTATTCTCAAAGACAGGGATCTTAATTTCCTGATCGGCATTCTGGCTGTGTTTAAAGCAGGTGGAGTTTATGTCCCAATAGATAGCACCTACCCCCAGACCAGGATTCAATATATGCTATCGAATAGTGAAGTAAAATTCGTTTTAACTGACTCTAGTAGTCTTAAAAATAACCAAAAACTATTATCCAGTTGTCCTCATTTACAATCAATTATCTGTTTAGATATCTCAGATGATCGGCTATCATCTGAAGCAGCAGCCAACCTGAAGGTATATGATCGAAGAGATTATGACAAATTAGCCACCGTAAATCTCAAGGGCAATCTTACTGGGGTGGCTCCAGCATATGTGCTTTATACTTCTGGCTCTACCGGCCTACCCAAAGGAGCGATTGTTAGACATGATGGGGCAATTAATCACATTTATGCCCAATTTACCGAATTAGAATTAGATCAAGAATTTACTTTTCTGCAAAGCGCTCCCTCTTCGACAGATATTTCTGTCTGGCAATTTTTAGCCCCATTATTAATCGGCGGTAGGACAATTATCGTCGATATGGAAACCGTTGCTTTCGCCGAAAGATTATTTAATGTTCTTAAATCCGAAAAAGTTACAGTTATTGAGTTAGTACCAGCTTTATTTAATGCTCTACTTGAGCATGTTTTGCGACTTCCGATCGCCGAAAGAGAATTACCAGACCTTAAGTGGATGATGCTATCAGGAGAATCCACATCGATTAAGCAAATCAATAAATGGCTAAGCATCTATCCGCGGATCAAAATTGCTAATGCCTATGGTCCAACAGAAGCGGCTGATGATATTACTCAGTTTATTATCGACAAGCCTGTACCGGAAAATCAACGAACTATTCCCATTGGTAAACCATTAGCCAACTTAAATCTTTATGTTCTGGATCAAGAAATGCAATTGTTGCCGATCGGTGCTCCTGGAGAAATTTGTGTATCGGGAATTGGGGTTGGTAATGGTTATTGGAAAAATGAAGCGAAAACCAAATTAGCTTTTGTCCCTAATCCCTTTACTCGTAAACTGCTTTCCCCTGAGAATCATGATTTAATTTATAAAACTGGTGATTTAGGCAGATGGCTGAGCGATGGCAATATAGAATTCCTTGGTCGTATTGATCATCAGGTGAAAATTCGCGGTTTTAGAATTGAATTAGGTGAAATAGAGGCCTTTTTAAATCAGCACTCGAAGGTAAAAGAAAATGTAGTAGTAGTTCATCAGGCAGAAACCGATGACAAGAAAATAATCGCTTATGTAGTAGCAAGAACTGAATCAGCTCCCAGTGTCAAGGAATTACGAACCTTCTTAAAAGAAAAGTTACCTGATCATATGATTCCTGCTGCCTTCATAATGATCACAAATATCCCATTAGCACCTAGTGGGAAGGTAGACCGTAAAGCCTTACCCGAGCCCAATATCTCAAGAACGGAAACAGAGTTTGTTTTACCGCGCAATGCTACAGAAAAAACTATTGTCGATATTTATGGAGAAATTCTCAAGCAAGACAAAATTAGTATTAATGACAATTTCTTTGAAATAGGAGGGCATTCACTGATTGCGACCCGTGTTATTTCTCAAATAAGGCAAATATTTAAAGTAGAATTGCCATTGCGTACTCTATTTGAGCATCCAACCATTGTTGCTTTAGCCCAAGAAATTCAGAAATCTAGCGAAATAGACTTGGCATTGAAGGTTTTACCCATTAAACGAATTACAGGAACTAAAGAGTTTCCTCTCTCGTTTGCCCAGCAGAGATTATGGTTTCTCTCTCAGTTAGAGCCCAACAATTCTTCCTACAATATTTTTGCGGCTGTTCGACTACGGGGAGAGCTAAATCTTAATGCATTGGAAAAAAGCTTCAACGAAATCGTCCGCCGCCATGAAGCATTACGAACCAATTTCCAAACTAGAGAAGGACAAGCAGTCGCTATTATTGCCCAAGAAAAGCCTCTAAGGTTATCGATACAGGATATTAGTTCCTTACCAGCTCTTGAAAGGGAATCTAAAATTACAAATTTACTCGCAGAACAAATAAAGCAACCATTTAACCTAGCAGAAGATTGTTTGCTAAGATTGAAGCTATTTCGTCTTCAAGAGCAAGAACATATCGTACTATTTACGATACATCATATAGTTTCTGATTATTGGTCAACAGATGTTCTAATTGAAGAATTAGCCGCTCTGTATCGAGCTTTCTCTGAGAATAAACCTTCTCCGCTTCCTGAATTGACCATACAATATCAAGATTTTGCGGTTTGGCAGCGTCAATGGTTACAAAAAGAGATATTGCAACATCAGCTTGATTACTGGAAACAACAACTTGGTAGTACATTTCCTCCTCGGTTGGCATTGCCCAAGCAGAATTCTAGCCCAGGAGAAAAAGCCAATCAGGGAGCAAATCAATCATTTACATTATCGAAGGACTTAAGCACAGCAATTAATTTACTTAGTCGTCGCTCAGAGGTAACTCTATTTATGACGCTGCTAGCAATTTTCCAAGTATTGCTCCATTATTTTGCTGGTACTGAAGATATTCGAGTTGGTTCACCTGTTGCCAATCGTAAGCAAGTTGAAATTGAGAAACTGATTGGATTTTTTGTGAATACTTTGGTTCTACGCATTGACCTATCGGGTAACCCCAGTTTTCGAGAGTTGTTAGCAAGAGCCCGCCAAGTCACCCTAGAAGCTTATGCGCACCAAGATCTGCCTTTTGAAAAACTGGTAGAAGAATTACAACCAGAAAGAATGCTAAATCAACACCCGTTATATCAAGCATGGTTTGTTCTACATAATACCCCAATGTCGCAGCTAGAATTAACCGGTCTAGTTCTAACTCAATTTGAACTTGAAAGTGAAGCTGTGCGGCATGATTTGCAGCTGTCGATCGCGGAAAATGCTGAAGTACTTGATTGTCAGTTTGAATATAAAACTGATCTGTTTTCTGAAACTAGCATTTCTCGATTAATAGAAAATTTTCAAACCCTCGCACAACATGTTGTCGACCAGCCAGACACAAAATTAAAGGAGATTACAACAATGCTTGCTCAAAGCGATCGCCAACAACAAACAATCCAAAAGCAAGAACTTCGTGCCGCCGGAGGTCGAAAATTGAAGATGATTAAGCGTAAAACAATTCGGGAATAAACAGGGAAAAACATTGACTATGAAAAATGCAGCCTTTAAGAAAAAACGAAAAAGCTTGGGAAATATCGGCCGTAAATCAATTACGATGTCCCAAGATCAATTAATCAAAAAATCCCATTTACAATCGGACGATTCACTTCCTTTAGTTGTTCAGCCGAATCTAGATGATTTAAATCTGGCGGCTTGGGCTAAGCATAGTAGCACTTGGATTAACAATCAGTTATGGAAACATGGAGGTATCCTTTTTCGCGGTTTCGGACTAGAGAACGTAACTCAATTCCAAGAATTTATGCAAAGCATTTCGAATAACTTACTGGAATATTCTTACGGTTCTACACCACGTAGTCAGGTTAAGGGCAATGTTTATACTTCTACGGAATATCCGGCAACTCATGTTATTCCTCTGCATAATGAAATGTCTTATTCCCGTGATTGGCCCCTGAAAATTGCCTTTTTTTGCCTGAAAAAAGCTGAACAAGGTGGGGAAACTCCAATTGGTGATAGTCGTAAAGTGTTGGCGCGGATCAATCCCAAAATTAAAGAACAATTTCTGAGAAAAAAGGTTATGTATGTGCGTAATTATGGCTCTGGATTAGATCTAACCTGGCAAGATGCTTTTAATACTAATGATCAAGCAGAAGTTGCGGCCTATTGCCATCAAGCAGGAATCGAATTGGAATGGCGGAATCAAAATACTTCGGATCTTCGCTTAAAAACTCGTCAAGTTTGTCAGGTTGTAGCAGAGCATCCGCAAACATCAGAAATGGTTTGGTTTAATCAGGCTCACCTATTTCATATTTCTAATATAGAATCTACTGTTCGCGAACAGCTTTTAACCCATTTTTCAGCAGAAGAACTACCGCGTAATGTCTATTATGGGGATGGTTCTGAAATTGAAGCTTCTATACTAGAAGAAATCAGGAAAATTTATCGACAAGAATCAATTATTTTTCCTTGGCAGGAAGGAGATGTATTATTATTAGATAATATGCTTTATGCCCATGGGAGAATGCCATTTCGAGGTTCACGTAAGGTTGTCGTAGCTATGGCCAAGTGAATGGGTAATAAGAAGTTTATCGTTAAGAAATAAAGTATCTAGACATGCAAAAAGAACAACTCGAAGGATTTAGATTATCACCTCAGCAAAAGCATTTGTGGACTTTACAACAAGGTAAGAGTCTATCACCCTATCGTGTTCAGTACGCAGTTCAAATTACAGGCAATTTGAATTTAGAAGTATTGGAAACTGTATTGCAGTCTATTGTTAATCAGCATGAAATTCTCCGAACAAATTTTAATTGTCTTCCTGGAATGAGTCTACCGTTACAAGTGATAGCTGAGACTTATGATATCTCTCTTGATAAATTTGATTTAGTTGGCGTATCTCACGAAGAGCAGCAAGATAAAATTGCGGCACTATTTACAGAATTAAAAGCAAAAGCTTTTTCGTTAGAAAATAGTCCACCTTTATACGCATATTTAGTTACTTTATCTTCAACAAAATATATTTTAATGCTAAGCTTATCTGCCTTAATTGCAGATAGTTTTACTATTGACAAATTATTTAATAAAATCGATAGCTTTTATACTGCTTATTTAAAAAATAAAACTATTCTTGATGAACCAATGCAATATGCAGATATTGCAGAGTGGCAAAATGAAATTTTATCTTCAGAGGATTCAGAGTTAGGAAAAGAGTATTGGCAGAAGCAAGGTGGAATATTAACTGATAATTTAAAACTGTGGTCGGAAAAGAAACCATCGATCGCCTCAGAATTTCAGCCTCAATATGTTTGTTTTGAGATCAATAATAGTTTTATTAAAAATATTGCTCCTTTGGCTGAACAATATGAAGTTGATAAATCTGATTTTTTCCTAGCTTGTTGGTTGATATTGCTTGGTAAAATTACTAGACAGTCAGATATCGTGCTAGGGGTTATTGGTGATGGTCGACAATATGAAGAATTAGAGTCTGCGTTAGGGCCGCTAGCTAAGCATTTACCGCTGGCTTGTCATGTAGAAGCCGAATTTAAATATAGCGAAATTGTACAACAAATCCATCAATCGCTAAATGAAGCCTACGAATGGCAAGAATATTTTACCTATCAAGACTCAGAATCTGCCTGTCCGTTTAGCTTTGAATTTGCCGAATATCCAGAACAACCTTTTGCGGAAAATCTATTACTTTCTTGGTATCAGCAATATTCTTGTATTGATAGGTTTAAAATTAAATTATCTTGTATCAATACAGAAGATAGTTTAATTACTCAAATTTATTTTGATTCGAGACTATACGAGCGGCAAGATGTCGAGATTTTAGCAGAACAGTTTCAAAGTTTACTGGCTAGTGCCCTGGAAAATCCAGAAACCGCTATTGGTCAATTAAATATCCTTAGCGATCGCGACAAACAAAAATTATTAGTTGAATTCAATAACACCCAAACACAATATCCCCAGGATAAAACTATTCACCAGCTATTTGAGGAGCAAGTAAATCGAGCACCCAATGAAATTGCTGTTGTATTTGAAGAACAACAACTCACTTACTCGGAGTTAAACACCCGCGCCAATCAATTGGCCAATTATCTGCAAAGCCAAGGGGTTAAACCAGATGCTTTAGTGGGAATTTATCTAGAGCGTTCTCTAGAAATGATCATTGCTTTACTAGGAGTCCTAAAATCAGGTGGAGCCTATATACCTCTAGATCCGACATTACCGCAAGAGGGGTTGGTCTCGCGAGTAGAAGATGCTCAAGTACCAGTGATTTTGACTCAAGAGTCTTTGGTGAGCAAACTTGCTGAGATTAAGACAGCGGCTATAACCGTAGATACCAATTGGGAAGTTATCGCCCAGCAAAGCAAGTCAGATAATCTCGTTAATCGTGTAACCAGCCAAAATTTAGCCTATGTCTTATTCACCTCCGGCTCTACAGGTAAACCAAAAGGCGTTGCGGTAGAACATCGGCAACTTACTAATTATATAAATGCTATAGAAGATAGATTAAATCTCGCGGTATGTGATAACTTGGCGCTGGTTTCGACCTTTGCGGCTGATTTAGGCAACACGGTGATTTTCCCTGCCCTCTGCAATGGGGGATGTCTCCATGTAATCTCATCAGAGGCGGCTACTAACCCTGAGATTTTAGCCAACTATTTTCAAGACCATTCGATAGACTGTCTAAAAATCGTGCCTTCTCACCTGAGTGTGCTATTAAAATCACCTCAAGCCAAGAATATTTTACCGAAAAAACGACTAATCCTTGGCGGTGAAGCTTGCTCCTGGAAATTAATTGCACAAATACAACAATTAGCCCCAGAATGCTTAGTTTTTAACCACTACGGGCCTACAGAAACCACTGTCGGTGTGTTAACTTACCCGATTAAACTTGAGCAAGCTAGTGATTATTCTGGGACGGTACCCCTGGGGCACCCCCTGGCTAACACCCAAATTTATATTCTGGATGATTTGCTACAGCCAGTTCCGATTGGGGTGCCTGGAGAATTATTTATCGGTGGTCATGGCGTAGCCAGAGAATACTTAAACCGACCTTCTCTGACCAATGAAAAGTTTATCTCTAGTCCCTTCGGCGCAACAGACCAGAATCATGGCGATCATCGTATTTATAAAACTGGTGATTTAGCTCGTTACTTACCAGATGGCAATATTGAATTTTTGGGGCGGATTGACAATCAAGTTAAGATAAGAGGCTTTCGTATTGAACTGGGAGAAATTGAAACAACGATTAGTCAACATCCTGCAGTACTAGAAACAGTAGTAGTCGCTAGGGAAGAATCTCCCAATTTAAAGCGCCTTGTAGCCTATATTGTTGCGCAGCCAGAATCAGCACTAACAATTTCTGCCTTACGGGAATTTTTAGAGGCGAAGTTGCCAGGTTACATGGTTCCCAGTGCTTGGGTCACATTAAAAGCACTCCCTCTCACTCCGAATGGTAAAGTTAATCGCAAAGCACTACCTACTCCAGAGCCCAGTCGTCCTGAATTAGAAGCACAGTTTGTGGCACCGCAAACTGTTGTCCAAAAGCAGTTAGCTGAGATTTGGACAGAGGTCTTGGGAGTAGAAAATATAGGGATCAATGACAACTTTTTTGAGTTAGGTGGAGATTCAATTCTCAGTCTGCAAGTAATATATCAAGCCAATCAAAAAGGACTGTATTTAAAACCCAAGCAATTATTTCAACATCAAACCATCGCGAGGCTTGCGGAGGTGGCTGGCACAACCCAGAAAATTCAGGCAGAGCAAGGCTTGGTAACTGGGGAGCTAGAGCTCATGCCAATTCAGCACTATTTTTTGGAGCAACAGCAACCAGAACCTCAATATTATAACCAGGCCATTTTATTGGAAATCAAGCAGGAAATTAATCCTGTAGACTTAGAGAAAATCATAGATTCCCTACAAAAACATCATGATCTGCTCCGTCTGAGATTTATACGGGAAGAAGCAAGCACTCAAGCATTAATCAGCGCTCCTACTGCTGAAATTCCTTTAACCTGCTACGATTTTTCTTTGTTGCCTCCAGCTCAGCAAACATCAGCCATAGAAGAAACAGCAAATAAACTACAAGCTAGCTTAAATCTGACACAAGGGCCATTATTTCAAGTTGCTTTGTTTGATTTAGGCCAAGAGCGAGGCCAACGTTTACTGTGGATTATTCATCATTTAGCTGTTGATG
>JBCCYD010000015.1:0-29903 GCA_039190385.1 Cyanobacteria bacterium P01_F01_bin.143
AGGGTCTGTGCTTTTTAAATACTTGTTCTTTAACTCTTGAGTACTATAGTGATTGGCTAAATTAGCTTTTCTTGGCATTGCTTTTATCGATTAACATTTCTCCTAATTATAAGTTGTTTTTCGTTATCGGATTTAGTATAAGGAATCAATTTACTAGTAAGCGAGATCGCACTACTAATAATCTTGGCAATTCTCTTAGGCTCTTCCAAAGATCAATTTGATTATTTAGCAGTAAGAACTTGAAGGTCTGATATATTTTGAAAATCTTTTGCGTTATTAGTAACTAATGGCAAATCATAACGTATTGCTGTAGCAGCTATCCAAGCATCTTGCGGAGAAATTACTCTGCCGATCGCTTGCCTTTCAGCCCTTAAATTACCCCAAATACGACATACTTCAATATCAACAGGAATAATCAGATAGTTTGTCAGTGATTTTTCTAAATTAGCCGTTCTTTCTTTTCCCCAATTCCGAACAGCAGCCCATTGAAATAATTCTGCAACTGTCATAAAAGATAATGCTAATCTGTGACCTTGTATTATGGATGCGTATTGGTGAGCTCTACTATCGCCTTTAAGCAAAAAAGAAACTACATCTGTATCAACAAGAAGAATATTCATCCAACTATAGAATTTTCAGATTGTCGCTGTTCTTTTAAAAAAGATACAAAATCGTCTATAGAATCTTCCCCCCAATAGTCTCCTACCAAGGTTTTAATATCTTCAATAATTGGTGTTTTTTGAGTCCTAATTAAATCCTCCAAAGATGTTTTTTGCCAAAAAAGATAATCTTGCTGCTCTAAAAAATCGTATTTATTAACAGTTGCAGATAAAACTTGCAACAATTGACGTTGTTCTTGATCAGACAGAGATTGAATGCTAGCGATCGCTTTTTGTAATTGCGGAGTCATAGTAATACTGTTTTGTTAAATGATTAATGATTAAGGAATCAACTTACTAGTAAGTGCGATCGCGCCACTAATAATCTTCGCGATCCCATTCGGCTCTTCCAAAGGTAAATTATGCCCGCCCGACAACATCACCCGCTTCGCATTCGGCATCGCTGCCTGCTGCTCCGTTAAATCCTCATTGCGATTAAAACTACTCTTATCACCATAAACCAAAGTAATCGGTGCTTTAATCCGCTTCAATAACCCTAAATAACGCGATCGCCCGATGCCATTAAATCCAATACCAGCACGAGTCCTCAATAAAGGTTCCCAACGCCAGCGCACCCCATCCCCATAAGGCTCCGTAATTCTCTCTGCCAACATCATTGCGATCGCTCTAGATAACCCAGGAGTTGCTTGGCGTAATCTCTCCGCCGCCGCTTCCACATCAGGAAAAATCGGATGTTGAGGAGGAGATGCCAAATAATCAAGATGAGTCGCTAATTGCTCTGCTGCATCCTCTTCATTCGTATCCGTCGGTAAAATAGTTTCAATTAAAACCAAATTTTTCACCAACTGAGGACGAACACTGGCAAAAATAGCTGCTACCACTGAACCTAGAGAATGTCCTACCAAAGTAAAAGCTTTACCAGCTAAAGCTTCCACGATCGCATCAATATCACCTAAGAAATCCATTAAATTATACGAGCCGCCCTTACCTACGCGATCGCTTTTACCATGTCCCCGCAAATCTGGCGCAATCACCCGATAACCTTTCTGCGCCAAACGAATTGCCACCTCCGACCAAGCTGCACCCTGATCCAAAATCCCATGCAAACAAACCACAATCGGCCCCTCTTTAGGCCCCCAAGTACAGAGACAAACCCGTAAACCCCTGATATTAACCAATATCTCTTCCATCTTATGGTCAAGCTCAGAGATCGTATCTGCGGCTGCTACTTCTTGAGGTAATTCATAATCTAACTTCGCAGAAATATACTGAGTCAAATCATTTAACAGTAATGGTAATTTTATTTTTCGCCAAGCATTAGCCATTTCCGGATCTATTTGCTTGCGTTTTAGGAAATTAGGATCACCAATCGACATCGACTTATCATTAACTCCATCGGTCATGCGATCGCCCTTATAGGGAGTCAAAACTCTAGAATCGAAAGCAACCCCTAAAAATTCACAAACTTGACGCATCACTTTTTCCGGGTGAGCAACCAATTCCTCATAATGAACCAGTAATAACTTGTCTTGGTCTATCTGTTTTGCAAAATCAAGGATATTTCGGTTACTTTGATGCCAAATCGACTCTGCTAGTTGATAAGGATTGCTATTGCCCTGCCCAATAAGCTTATCCATTCGCATCCGAGCAAAAGATTCGATTACCGCATAGGGATGCCTCACTAAATGGATATATTTAGCATTACTGAAAATTGCTTCTGCTTGATTTAAAGTTGCTCGATTACTCGCATAAGTTGGCGATTTATCTATTAATAAGTGATCGCCTGCCAATTCTTGCAACATCTGATAAACTTCCGATACGCTCAGATTATCTTGTACTAACTCCGATACTAATTTTTGACTTTCCTCCGCGTCGATTCCTTTTAATTCCATAAATGCCCGTTGCAAACCTTCTCCCAGATAGGAACTATCTAATTCTTCCTGCCGAGCCGCCATTGTTGAGAAAGGTAGTAAATGTAATTCAGGAGGAGAAGCAATCTCAGGATGTCCGGCCAACATTACTCGCAATAAAGTAGAACCCGATCGCGGACTGGAAAGAATAAAAGTGATCGGCTCTTTTATTTGGGGTTGGGTGTTAGGGGTTAGCCCTAAAGGATTTCCTAAAGGATACCGCTCCGCACGCCCCGAAGGTAGTCCTTTAGGATAAGCTAACGCGTCGGTTTGGGAATTATTGAGTGTTGAATGGTCAATGTTTAATGTTGAATGATCAATGGTCAATGATGAATGATCAATGGTAACTGAATTCGTAAATTCGTTGGCTAGATATTTAGCTAAACTATCAATGCGTGGGCGTTCATAAAATTCGCGAGGATAAAGCATTAACTGCAAATCATCTTTAAGTTGATTAATTGCTTCCATCAACATCAAAGAATCCATACCCAAATCAAACAAACTTTCAGATAAAGATAAATTACTAGGTTCAATCTGGAGAATATTCGCGATCGCATTATGTAAATATGCTCTTAAATATTCTTCCCTCGCTTCAGCATCTAATTCCAGAAGTTCATTGTAAATATCTCCAGTTTTCTCTTCTTCTACATCCGTTGTAGTTAATAGCTCAGAAAAATAATTAGCCTGCCTCAGATAAGGAAACTGCTTACTAAGCTCATCCCAATCTACCGACATCACCCCGACTTGAGCTGCATTGGTCGTTAACAATTCCTCCAAAGCAGCCAACCCCTGTTGCGGATTAATCAGTTCCAAACCTTGACGATTAAAACCTTGATTAACTGCCATTCCCGAATTAGCCCAAGCACTCCAATTAATACTTAAAGCAGGTAACCCAATCGACTGACGATAATTCGCGATCGCATCTAAACTAGCATTGGCCGCAGCATAATTTCCCTGTCCTGGGGAACCGACCAAAGAAGCAACAGAAGAAAACATGACAAAGAAATCTAAGTTTAGATCTTTTGTGCATTGATGTAAATTCCAAGCACCAATTACCTTGGGCGCTAATACTTTATTAAACTTCTCCCAAGTCTGATTTTGCAAAATCCCATCATCAAGAACTCCCGCAGCATGGATTACTCCTCGTAGGGGAGCAGAGGGGACAGGGAGCAGAAGTTGCTTTAGGGCATTATAATCTGTAATATCAGTTTGAAATATTTCAATCGTTACGCCTTCGCTTTCCAATTCAGTGATGATTTGTTGAACTTTTTCCTGGGGCTGACTTCTACTAACTAAAACTAAATTCTTAGCACCTTTTTCTACTAACCAGTTCGCAACCTGTAACCCTAGAGCGCCTAAACCACCTGTAATTAAATAATAACCATTAGCGCTAATTGTTAAAGGCTGTTTGTTGATTGATTTTGTTTTTTCCAGACGAGGAACCAGTATCTTGTCTTGTTGAACTGCAAGATAATCTTCTTTGCTAGGACTATTAACTATATCTAAAATTGTTTTTGCTTCTGTAGTTGATTTACGATTATTTAAATCAATAATTCCGCCATAATATTCAGGATGTTCACTAGCAATTACTTTACCTAATCCCCATAAAGAATTACTAAGAACACTACTTAGCGATGATTCTATAGACTGAATATTTCTCGTAACAATCCAAACTGGAGCAATCACAGATTGTCTAAATAAAGTTTGAATAATATTGAGAATACTAGTGCAATTTCTTTGCTGATAGTCTTCAATATCTTTAGTACTTAACTCTGATTTATCTAAACCATCTAAGCTCCAAAGATAAATAATTCCTTGAATCTTTGATTTTTGCGGAAATACTCTCTGAAAGTCTGTCGGATTATTGTAATTAATATAAATACTATTTTCTATCGAAATATTTTCTTGATTCGATACTAAAAGATAATCTTGATTATCAGTTGCTAATTGCTGAACAATATCTGTCCCTAAATTATCAGCGTCACCAAAAATAATCCATTTTCCTTCAGAGAATTCATTTTCAGCAGGAGACTCTATATATTCTTGCCATTTAATCTGGTAATAATCAAGCTCGTTTTTTTCTTGCTTACTAAATAAATTAGCTACTTGAACTTTATTATTTTTCTCTAACCAATAACTTTGTCGTTGAAAAGGATAGGTTGGCAATTGTAATTTATTACGAACATAACCTTGATCGAACCCTTGCCAATCAATTTTAATTCCTTGAAGATACAAGCTAGCTAAACTTTTAGTAATTTGTGTCCAATCAGATTTTCGAGGACGTAAACTGGGTAAACAGATAATATTATTGGCTGATAGTCGATGATTCGAGTCAGAATTTTCTAGAATACTACGGCTCATACCTAACAAGATGGGTTTAGAGCCAACTTCCAAAAATATATTACATTCTTGTTGCTGTAAGCATTTGATTCCTTGGGCAAATTTTACTGGAGCCATCACATGATTTACCCAATATTCAGGCTTCGCAACTTCATCATTAATTAAATCGCCTGTAACATTAGAAATTAAATTAATTTGGGGCTGTTGATATTCAATAGTTTGAGCAACTTGAGTAAAATCTGCCAAAATTGGTTGCATCAAGGGCGAATGGAAAGCATGGGAAACAGTCAACTGTTTATAGGTTATGCCTTGAGAGTCTAATTTTCCCACTACTTGCTCTAGTACCTCATTTTCCCCAGAAATAACAATATTTTGTCCTCCATTAATAGCAGCAATTACGGCTTTTTCTTGGTAAGGTTCAATAATCTGCGTAACTTTGTGTTCATCAGCCAATACGGCAAACATTCCGCCATTATTGGGCAAGGCTTGCATGAGATTTCCTCGCTCGGCAATGAGTTTCAGACCATCTTCGAGACTAAATACTCCTGCGATCGCGGCAGCTACATATTCGCCCACACTATGCCCCATCACCAGATCGGGTTCAACTCCCCAGGATAACCAAATCTGCGCTAGGGAATATTCCAAGGCAAAAATTGCTGGTTGGGTATATTTAGTTTGGTTTAGTAAAAATACCTCATTATTTGTTTCGGCCTTGGGATAAATAATATCAATTAAATTAACCCCAATATAAGGCTGTAAGATCTCAGCACAATAATCTAAAGTTTGACGGAAAATCGGTTGGGTTTGGTATAGTTCCGCTCCCATTCCTTCATATTGGGAACCCTGTCCCGTAAAGAGCCAAGCTAGCTTATTTTTCTTGCTCCCATTGCTAACTATGCCCGAGTTGTTTTGACTTGAAAGATAATTTGTTATTTTCTCTTGTAACTGCTCTGTCGATTCAGAGGTAATTGCCAAACGATGATTAAAATGCGATCGCCCTATATTCGCTGTATAGCAAAGATCTTCTAGCGCAACATCAGGATGAGAATGCAAATAATTTTGATATTGAACAACCAAATCCTGCAACGCGGATTCATTCTTCGCCGATAAAGTTAAAACATTACAAGAACGTTCCCTAAAATTCTGTACAGACGTGTCGGCGACACATCTCTTCGGCTTATCTTGAAGAATAACATGGGCATTGGTGCCGCCAAATCCAAAGGAACTAATACCTGCTAATCTTGGTTTCTCTGATGCTTTCCAAGATTGTAAATTTGTAGGAATCGATAAAGAAGTATCGGCTAAATCAATCAGAGGATTCAAACTCTTAAAATTTTTATGAGGTGGAATCGCTTCATTTTGCAGAGACAGAACAGTTTTGATTAATCCCGCAATCCCTGCTGCCGCTTCTAAATGTCCGATATTAGTTTTGACAGAAGTTAAATAACAACTAGTATTTTCCTGTCCCGCTAAAACTGCTTTGAGGGAATTAACTTCGATAGGATCTCCTAACTTAGTTCCTGTCCCATGAGCTTCGATATGACTAATATCCTGAGCATTTATTCCCGCATTAGCGATCGCCTGCTGGATAACTTCCTGTTGCGCCAAACTATTAGGAGCTGTTAATCCATTACTCCGCCCATCTTGATTAATTGCTGAACCTTTAATCACAGCGAGGATATTATTGCGATCGCGGATAGCATCATCTAATGCCTTAAGAATAATTACCCCACAACCTTCGCCTCGCACATAACCATCAGCATCAGCATCAAAGGTTTTGCATCGACCGTCGGCTGCCATCATTCCTGCGAGGGAGAAAGTTTCGGTCAATTCGGGGGATAACATCAGATTTACGCCACCCGCGATCGCAGTTTGACATTCCCCATTCCTCAGACTTTGACAAGCTAAATGAACTGCTACCAAAGAAGAAGAGCAAGCCGTATCCACTGTCATTGAAGGGCCACGCAGATCCAAACTATAGGATAGGCGATTGGCAGCAATACTATGGGCATTGCCTGTGCCTGCATAGGCATCTAATTTCGTACCATAATGGAATTGCAATTGTGAATAATCGTTACTGCTAATCCCAATAAATACTCCTGTTCTAGTATTCGATAGATTTTCTGGCGCGATCGCTGCATCTTCTAGAGCTGACCAACTAACTTCTAATAACAATCTCTGTTGCGGATCCATTCGTTGGGTTTC
Source organism: Cyanobacteria bacterium P01_F01_bin.143 (assembly GCA_039190385.1). Taxonomy (GTDB): domain Bacteria; phylum Cyanobacteriota; class Cyanobacteriia; order Cyanobacteriales; family Xenococcaceae; genus Xenococcus. The sequence goes on from JBCCYD010000015.1 coordinate 7,076, forward strand.
TCTGGGCGTAATTCCGAAAAATTGTGGATCAAACTTATCCACATTAGAGATAAAACCACCATAATCTTCTCCAGCCCAGCGATCGCTTTTTGTAATTGCATTTTCGCCATCTTGCAAAAGATTCCAGAATTCTTGAGGATTATTTGCTCCAGGAAAACGGCAACCCATGCCTATAATCGCGATTTCCGCTTGCTGATTTTTCGGTCTAGTTTGTTGCAGTAATCTACTAGTCTCCCCTATTGTATTGCTGTTTAACTGAGATAAATAACTTGCCAGGCTGGAAATATGGGGATAATCATAAACCAAGGTTGGAGAAAGTTTAAGATCTAGATAATCTTCTAGATCTGCTGATAATCTCACAGCTTGTACCGAATCCAAACCTAAACCCGCGAAAGGTTCTTCAATATCTATTTCACTCTCGTTAACACCTAATCTCTGGGCAATATTCCCAACCAACCAAGCTTCAATAGTTTCTTGCTGATGATTACTTTTATTTTGTGTAGCTTTTAACTTTTGAAATGGGTCGCGGTATCCTTTAGGGCTTCTAACTTTTGACTTTTGACTTTTGACTTTTGACTTGCCTACAATCTTTAAACTGCCATCAAGAAAACCTGCCTTACAAGCATGACGTTGAATTTTACCGCTAGAAGTTTTTGGAATACTAGCCGTCTTGATTAAAACGAGCGCGTGGGGATTTAATTCATGATTTTCTAAAATTGCCTGACGAATTGCTTTGGTGACTTCTTCGACATTTAACTTCCGTAGATAAGTCCGTTTAATTTCTTGCGTAACGACTAATTTCTCTTCTCCTTCAATCTCTACTGAAAAAGCAGCTCCATTTCCCTGACGAACCGCTTCATGGGCATTATCAACTGTTAATTCTATGTCTTGGGGATAATGATTACGTCCGCGAATAATAATTAAATCTTTGAGTCTTCCTGTAACGAATAATTGGCCATCTTGAATAAATCCTAAATCTCCTGTGCGCAGAAAAGTGACATTAGGATAATTTTCTAGCTGGGCACCGAAAGCATATTGGGTTAATTCGGGACGATTCCAATATCCTTTGCCCACACTAGCACTAGCCGCCCAAATTTCGCCGATCTTTCCTTCGCTGCATTCTTCTAGGTTATCGGGATTCGCGATCGCTAGAGACTGATGAGGTATATTAGCCCCGCTACTAACCAAAGTTACTTGTTCGTCTTTTGTAGTTACTGCGGAATTATGAGAGATCGCACGATTTTGCTCAATACTTTTCTTATCAAAATCCCGCACAATTGGTTCTGTCTGTTTACTTCCTCCCGTAATTAGCAACGTAGATTCTGCCATGCCATAACAGGGATAGAAAGCTCGTTTCTGAAAACCGGCAGGGTGGAAATAATCACTAAATTCTTGAATAGTTTTGGCTCGCACGGGTTCAGCCCCCGAAAAAGCTAATTGCCAACAACTAAGATCGAGGTTATCTCTTTGCTCTTCACTAATCTGGCTAACACAAAGATCATAGGCAAAATTAGGGCCACCAGAAGTAGTTGCTCGATACTTAGAAATAGCTTGGAGCCAACGATAAGGGCGTTGTAAGAAACTCACTGGAGGCAAAAGATACATACAACTGCCCACATAAATCGGCTGGAGAATACCGCCAATTAAGCCCATATCGTGATAGGGTGGCAGCCAAGAAAGAATTCTCTGGGACGGAAGGTTCTGAAAAGCTTTTTGAATAGAGGCCGAATTCTCAAGGAGGTTGCCATTACTTACCATTACCCCCTTAGGAGTACCAGTAGAACCACTCGTATATTGTAAAAAAGCCAAATCATCTCTAGTTAAATTAGGCTTTTGCCATTGAGCGGCCACTGAGTTTTCTATTTGATCGGTTGCTAGGAACTGAAGTGATTCTTGTCCCGCTTCGCGAAATTTCTGTTCAATCTTGGGTTTTAAATCCTCGGTTGTGAGGGCAAATTTGGCATCGGCATCGGCAACGATCGCCAGTAGTCTCTTGATAGAACGATTCGCCCGAGGAGGATAGGCGGGTACAGCTATCACTCCAGCATATAAACAACCCAGAAATGTAGTGATAAATTCTAATCCAGGTTGATATAACAGTAAAGCTCGCTCTCCTGTGGCATTGTGACTTTGGAGGACAGCCGCGATCGCCGCAGCTCTAGTTGACAATTCATGATAACTAAGGCTGCCCGACTCGGTTTCACCATCTTGCAAAAAAGTGAATGCCGTCTTTTCAGGTTTACTAGTTACCTGTTCTGCTAATCGGTCTATAAATGTCTGGTATTTATCCAATAGACTCCTCTCTGTTGCCACTTATGGAGTGAGACTCCACCTAACTAGCTTATACAAAAGTGAGATATTTTGTTACATTTAGTCACAATAATTATACGGAAGTTTCTCAAACAGGATACGCGATTACAGGTACAAAAATATAGACTGCCATATTATTTAGAGGGCAGCCTACATGTTGGTAAAACCCGTACAGTCAGGAATACAAGTATTTTTTTACTTAGAAAATAATTATCATAGGTACTGAAGTTAGAGTGTCTCAAAGCTCGAAAATAAAGAGCCTTCTCGATAGATCTCTTTGAAATTAAATATTATTATCCCCAAAATGACAATTACCCTGAGAACTAACGCAAAGCAATTGTCTTATGGAGATATTTATTCTGTTGGTTATTTAGATCTTCTTTACCTCAATTGCACAAGGTCCTTTTCTTCCTTCGCCAACTTCAAATTCAACCTTATCGCCATCGTTAAGAGTTTGACCTTTAGTTTCTGAATGATGTACAAATAAATCTTTGTCTCCTTCATCTGGTTTGATAAAACCAAAACCCTTTTCTACGTTGAACCATTTTACTGTTCCTTGAGGCATTGCTTGTGTCTCCACATTTTACTTATTGTTACTCAGCTATAAAATAGCTTATTAGTGCCATCGAATAGAATTCACATGACTGATTGAACAGTATAGTTTTTTACTGATTCGACCAAAATTATATTTTGTCTACTTTGGTATTGAGAGGCTAATCGTCTTTGAGTATATCTCTAACATTACAATGTATGGAGAAATTTCAAATTCATTTTAATTATGAAGATTATTTTTGATATTTTTTCGTCTTAGAATCAGGATATAGAATTTTTTAACTTTTTTGTTAGAGTATTGAGAGTTTAACTACTACATCAATCTATTGCTACGACCAATATGGATTTATTGCGATCGCTACCTATTGGACTCTATTTGGAAAAACCCGTTACTTGGCTACATAAAATTGACCCTCGAATTAAACTCATCTGGTTAATGACTTTTTTGCTCGCTCCATTACTTGCAAATCCTTTTTGGCGTTTGGGTCTTTCGGGGTTATTAATTCTCCTAACTTTCTCGGCGGCAATTCCGCTACGGGTCTGGCGACAGCAGATGGGATTATTATTAACGATATCTCTGTTTATTTTAGTTTTGACGGCTTTTGCTCCTGATGGCTTGGCAATTAGTCATCAACCGCGATTGCCCCTAGAAGATTTCGATTTACCGCAACCGACAAATTATCAATATGTGTTGAGAGATTTGGGTCGCTTTAGCGTTACTCGTCGTTCCTTGGATGTTGCTATCAGAATTTCTACTTTGATTTTTACTTTGATTTACAGCACTAATCTTTATTTGCTGACAACTGCACCAGAGGAGATTACAGCAGGATTGGAAGATTTGATGAGTCCTTTACGTAGGTTAAAAATACCTGTAACGGAAATTGCGCTTACTTTAACTTTGGCTTTGCGGTTTATTCCTTTGGTATTAGAAGAAGTGCAAAATCTATTTCGTTCTGTGCGGACTAGGGCGATTAATTGGAAGAAATTAGGACTTCGAGGCAGTGCTCAGGTTTGGTTGATTGTGGTGGAGAAATTATTGGAAAATCTTTTGATGAGAGCAGAGCAAATCGCGATCGCTATGGATATTCGAGGTTTTACTAGCCCCAATAAGCATCGCGTGCAATGGCATCAATTACGCTTACGTTGGCGAGATTGGTTGGCACTCGGTTGTTTGATTCCTTTTTGGATTGCTCGGATCGCGATCGGCGGAATGTTTTAAATTTGCTAATTGCTAATTGCTAATTGCTAATTGGGAAATAGTATTTTCTGGAATGTTTTAATTACTTTTGCACGCGATCGCCGTACAGAAAATTATAATAAGAGAAATTAGGTTTGATAATTGGCTCTAATTGGTTCTAATTGGCTACAATTGGTTTAATAATTGGTCAAAATTGCTCAAGTGGACATCAATTCGCTACAAATAACTTCTGAAATACTCAATCTCATTGCAGAAATAGATGAGTTTAAGGGTTCGTGGAAAGCTCTAGGGATATTAGCTCCCGAACGGTTAGCGGCATTAAGAAAAGTGGCAACTATTGAAAGTATTGGTTCTTCTACTAGGATCGAAGGAGCAAGATTAACAGATTTTCAAATTGAAACTCTGTTGAGTAATCTGGAACAAAAGTCTTTTACTACCCGAGATGAGCAGGAAGTGGCTGGTTATGCTGAGGGAATGCAGGTCTTATTCGACAGTTGGGAGATGATTCCTATTTCGGAAAACTATATCAAACAACTTCATTCTCTACTGCTGCAATATAGCGATAAAGATGAACGGCATCGTGGCAACTATAAGGTGACTAATAATCATATTGAAGCATTTGATCTAGAAGGAAAAAGCCTCGGTATTTTGTTTACAACTGCTGCTCCTTTTGAAACTCCCATACTAATGCAAGAGTTAGTTTACTGGACAAGAAATTCTTTAGCGGAAAAACAACTTCATTCTCTGTTGACTATTGGGATATTTGTCGTTCGTTTTTTGGCTATTCACCCTTTTCAAGATGGTAATGGTCGTCTATCGAGAGTTTTAACTACTCTATTGCTACTAAAAAGTGGGTATAGCTATGTTCCCTTTAGTTCTCTAGAAACGGTAATTGAAGACAACAAGGATAGCTATTATCTTGCTTTAAGGAGAACACAGCAAAGCTTGAAAACAGAAAAACCTGATTGGAATGCCTGGTTGTTATTTTTTCTGCGATCGCTAAAACGGCAAAAAGATCGTTTAGCAGTCAAGCTAGAACGGGAGCAGGTTATGCAAAGTTGTCTCCCAGAGTTGTCGGTTAAAATTTTGGAACTGGCTAAAGAACATGGCAGAATCAGTACTGGTGATATTGTTCGATATACCCAAGCTAGTCGGAGCACGATTAAAGCTAGAGTTAATGAGTTGATTGAGATAAAAAAATTGATTCGACATGGCAAAGGGCGATCAACTTGGTATTCTCTAGGTTAAATTGATGTTAAATTGATTAGTTAATTCTCTAACTAAAGCAACTTTACCGTAACGAGGATCTATTTCTAAAGCACGTATTTCTAAGATCCGTTCTGGATTACTTACTTTATGAGTAACTGTTTCATTAGGTGTTAAAGATAGACATTGGGCAAAAATGTCTAATCGATATTCTTGAGGAATAAACTGTTTTTCACCCATATGTAAAACAGTTTCATTAAAGAAAGCTAATTCCCCTGTGTTATTGATAATAGCTGCGGGAACGGCTAAATCATCACACCATCTTACGGCTAAAAACCATTTGGCATCACTTAATCGCTGATAAACTTTATCTGGCCTGGGATGAGGTAGAACTTTATAGCCAGACTCAACAGACATAATTGTGCCGCCGAGAAACCCAAACATTGTCACAGTGCGATCGCTCACTAATTCTTACTCCTAAAACAAAGTAGAACAATCTTAATTTTAAATAATCAACAAATAATCAAAAAAAAATTTAATTAAATATTATGAATGTTTTAAGGTTGCTAATTGTTAATCGCTAATGGCTAATTGCTAGTGGCTAATTGCTAATTGCATGTACAACATATGAATATTAACTAAGTTGCTCAATTAAATTACTTACTTTTTCCTTAATTTCATCCCGAACACGATAAAAAGTCTCGATCGCCTGTCCATCTGGATCATCTAATTCCCAATCTTCAAATACCTCCTGAGTTACCCATTGTGTCGGCAGATTTGTCCCACAACCACACATCGAAATCACCGCATCGTAATCACCCGCCTTAAAATCACTCAAAGCGTCAGAAGTTTGCTTACCCAGATCAATCCCAATCTCCGACATAACTGCGATCGCATTTAAATTTCCGCGATCACAAATCATTATCTTGATTGACAACAGAATACTTAGAGTAATTAGCTTGAAGAGATTTTTTGGTTCAATAGCTCTTCCCGGAGAATACGACGAAGATCATTTTCAGTCAATGGTTTACTAATCGGCTCTTGGAGATTAGCTTTCAAATCCCTATTAATTAATGTTTGATAACTAAGACCTTCGGTTTCTGCTCTTTTACGAAAACTTTCTAAAATTTCATCATCCAAGAATATAAAGCCAAAAATATAACCAAAAAGACCCAAAAAAATAAGTGAAAGACCAAGTAAGGTAATAGTAAAACCTACCAGAAACATGGAATCAGCACAGATAGATGAAGTTAAAGAAAATCCACTAAACTCCTGAAATCCATACCTTTCAAAAAAAGAATTTATTATCTCACCCAACTCAGAAGAGCTTATAATAGTAGCTGCTCCACCTATAACCATAGGAAACCCACTAAGAAATAAATTTATCCGAGCTTGATACCGATATCCTTGTCCACTTGTCTGAAAATACTTCGACACTGATTTTTTAAGTCGTAGACTTACGTGTTGCGTAGTTTCAGGTTGGACGATTTCTGCATTGTTCCAAAAATCTACATCAAGTTCTGGAATATCACTAAAATCAATATCCGAATCTTCAACCTGAGCAATCTCTTCAAGTGTCATAGGTTTTTTGTATTTGCTCATGGTAAATTCTCCTTTCACGACGAGAAGCAGGACGAGCTGAAATCAACCGTGTTCGACCTTCTCGATCAGTATGTACAACAACAATAATGACTATTTTATCAATTATACCAATACTGACATAACGGATTTCGTTATAGTCTTTTCTTTCGTCACGGCGAGAGATTATTGGACGCTCAAAAATCCGCTTTGCCGTCTCAAAATCTATTCCGTGTTTTTCAATGTTTTTCCGATTTTTTCAGCATCCCACTCATACATAAAGTAATCTTAATACAACTTGCACCTATAGATTAACTAAGTTGCTCAATCAAATTACTTACTTTTTCCTTAATTTCATCCCGAACACGATAGAAAGTCTCGATCGCCTGTCCATCAGGATCATCTAATTCCCAATCTTCAAATACCTCCTGTGTAACCCATTCCGTCGGCAGATTTGTCCCACAACCACACATCGAAATAACCGCATCGTAATCGCCCGCCTTAAAATCGCTCAAAGCATCAGAAGTTTGCTCACCTAGATCAATCCCAATCTCCGACATAACTGCGATCGCAGTCGGATGCACCCGACTCGCCTCCAACCCAGAAGAAGTAACCTCAATTTTCCCTTTACCCAAAGTTCTCGCAAAACCTTCTGCCATTTGGGAACGACAGGAATTTCTTCTACAGACAAACATTACTTTTTTCATGGTTTATTCTTATCCTAAATTATTAATTTTTAGCTTGTTCTTGAGCTTTTCTTTCACTATGGCGATCGGTTAAATAATCAACCTGATCCCGCAAAAGCAAAGTAAATTTATACAATTCTTCCATCACATCAATTACGCGATCGCGGTAGGGCGAATCTTTCATGGTGCCATCTTCATGAAACTCTTGATAAGCTTTAGCCACAGAAGATTGATTGGGAATAGTGAACATCCGCATCCAACGCCCCAAAATTCTCAGAGTATTCACCGCATTAAAAGATTGTGAACCTCCACTAACCTGCATTACTGCTAAAGTTTTCCCTTGAGTGGGTCGCACCGAACCAACTTTCAAAGGTATCCAATCAATTTGGTTTTTGATAATCCCCGTAACATTGCCATGCATTTCGGGGGAAGACCAAACCTGACCTTCAGACCATTGGCTCAACTCTCGCAACTCCTGCACCTTGGGATGAGTTTCTGGCACTTGTCCGCGTAATGGCAACTCATGGGGATGAAAAAATTTCACTTCTGCCCCCATATCAATAATGATTCGAGCGGCTTCTTCTGCTACAAGACGGCTATAGGATCTTTCTCTTAGAGATCCGTATAAAAATAAAATTCTTGGTGGATGTTCAAAACTTGTCATTGCTACTTTTTAAAACTAAACGAAAATTACCGATAAGGGCTAACACAACGAGGATCGAGTAAAGTTGCTTTTTCTGGATGTCTGGGAAACCAATTAGCTGTACGCTTACAAAATTCTACTAACATCAACATCACTGGCACTTCAATCAATACGCCCACCACTGTAGCTAAGGCTGCGCCAGAGTTTAAGCCAAATAAAATTACCGCAGTGGCGATCGCGACTTCAAAATGATTACTGGCACCAATTAATGCCGCTGGAGCAGCATCTTCATAATCTAGACCTAATTTGAGTCCCGCAACATAGGTAATCAGGAAAATAAAATTGGTTTGCAAAAACAAAGGAACGGCAATCAATAAAATATGGAGCGGATTATTAACAATCAGTTCACCTTTGAAAGCAAAAAGTAAAACCAAAGTCAGCAGTAAAGCCGCGATCGCGATGGGGGAAAGATAATGCAAAAACTCTTCTTCGAACCAACGTCTTCCCTTATAGCGAAAAATCCAATAACGACTGAATATCCCCGCAGCCAAAGGCAAACCTACATAAATCAAAACCGATAACATAATTGTCTGCCAAGGCACAGTCAAATCATTCGCTGATAGCAACCATTTTCCTAAAGGCGCATAGAGAAACAACATCGCCAGAGAATTGACCGCCACCATCACCAAGGTATGTCCCTGATTACTGTAGGACAAATAGCCCCACATCAAAACCATTGCCGTACAAGGAGCAATTCCGAGTAAAATCGCGCCAGCAATATAGGAATTAGCTAAGCTGACTTCGACACCTCGAATCATTTCCGTTTCCGACAACAAAGACTGGAATAATCCACCCAGGAAAAATTGGGCAAATATCACCATCGTAAAAGGCTTTATTAGCCAATTAATCACCAAAGTTAGCATTACGGGCTTCGGGGTTCGTGCTGCTTTGATTGCCTGGGAAAAGTCGATTTTGACCATGATCGGATACATCATGAAAAACAGACAAACCGCGATCGGCAAGGAAACATTGTAGATACTCATGGAATCGAGGGTTTGAGCCACTCCAGGAAAAGCTCTTCCTAGACCAATACCAATAACAATGCAGAGTGCAACCCAAAGGGTAAGATATTTCTCGAAGAAACTTAGTTGACTGCCAGCTTTAACGGCTTGGGCATTGATGGGTGGATTTTCTGAATTCATAGAATATTACTTATAGAATTAAAATTTTGCTTGTCTGCGTAATAGTTCGGGAATCGTAAAATTAAGTTGTGATTTCCCGTCAAAAACAGTTCCGACTTCCCCTCTGTGGAAAGTAACCTTATCGATTTGATAGGCTTCTTCTGGTAAGGGAACATATCCTACATCACCAACTATTTCTGAAGCTTCGGCAAGATAAAAATCTATAAATTGCCTTAAGGCTGGATTATTTTGGGCGGAAACTGCGTTGACGTAAATAAATAGAGGTCGAGCCAAGGGTTGATAGATGGCACCGACGACAGTTTCTTCAGAAGGTAATACGGGGCCATTGCCATTGTCGATCGCGATCGCTTTGATCTTCTCTTTATGTTGCTCATAATAAGCTAAGCCAAAATAGCCCAAAGCATTAGGATCTTGACTTACTTTTTGAACCAAAAAATCATCATCCTCACTTGCCGTATAATCACTACGGCTAGACCCAGATTCGCCAATTACTGCTTCTGTGAAATAATCAAAAGTTCCCGAATCAGCTCCAGGACCATAAAGATTGAGCGGCTGATCAGCGAAACTAGATTTAACTTGATTCCAACGGGTAATTTTCTCTTGCGCAGTTGGTGACCAAATCTGGGCCAACTCATCAAGAGTCAGACTGTTAAGCCAACTATTTTGCGGATTTACTACTACAGTTAACGCATCGAAAGCAATCGGTAATTCGATATAGCGAACTTCTGCGCGATCGCAAGCTTCCATTTCATCTAGTTGAATCGGACGCGAAGCATTACTAATATCGGTTTCTCCACGACAGAATTTATCAAAACCACCACCCGTTCCAGAAAACTCTAAAGTGACTTCTGCTGGGATTTCTTGTTTCGCTTTAAATTGATCGATAACTGCTTTAGTTATCGGATATACGGTACTAGAGCCATCAATTTTTATCGATAAGTTTTCTGAAGACGTTGGAGAACAAGAAACAGCGAGTAATGTTGTACCAATTCCCAAAGCTAGCAAGGGAATTGAAGGTATTTTCTCTCGAACATTCATCTTTCTTTTTCCATGCAAAATTTAGCAGTGGCTTTATCTTACATCAAAAAAACTTGATGTATCAAAAAAACTTGATGGATATCATAAGAAGACATATCGGAGGTCTACTTATGTAAAAAGCGCTTTATACTAGGCCAAATTCTCAACAATAATTTTGGTTCTGATTAATATATAACTAACAACCAATTAGCCATTAGCCATTAGCAATTCAGATGATAAAAACCTATAGCGAATATAATTTAGATCCTCGAACGTTTCCTTTTTTAAAAAGCTTTCAAGATAATTGGCAAGAGATCAGAGACGAGTTTACCAAATTCAGGACACAGGCATCCGATGAAGAATTAAGCTTCACTTCCAATGTAATGGGGCCAAAGACAAAAACTATCAAAACAAAAGGGACTAAAAAATACAGTGCCTTTGGAATTATGTTTCAAGGAGAGTTTATCGAGGAATATATTCAAAAATACCAAATAGATTATCCTGATTATGAATGCGCGATCGCGGCAGCCAAAGCTTTAGAACTTAGAAACAAATATTTTCCTACTTTGGCTGAGGTAATTACCCAGGTTAATTATAGTAAGAGTAACATTGCCAGAAATGTTTATTTCGGGACATTCCATCCAGGATTAGATATCAAACTCCATGTCAACTATAACCCTCATATGAATCGGGGCTATTTGGGACTAATTGTGCCGAAAGGAGATGTGGCGATGCAAATTTGTCACGAAAAGCTTTATTGGCAGGTCGGGGAATTTATGATTCTCGATCATAGTTATCCCCATTGTCCCCATAATTACACTGATTATGACAGAACGGTTTTGATTGTTGACTTTTTTAAAACAGATCAGCCGTTAGAAGAAGTAATGCAATTTGAACAGAAGTTAGTTAGTCAAAGAATGGCGGATAATCCTTATAGTTTAGGAGTTTTTGGCAAAAGCGATCGCGCGAAGAGAGAAGACTTTATCAAATATGGTTTAGCTCATCAATTGGAATGGGATAAGGGATTATAAGTGCATTCGTACTTAACTTTCCTGTTAGGCTGGCTGCATGGGGGCGGGGAGCTTAGGAGCAGGGAGAAAAATGAACAAAGAGAGATAGAGAGTTTCGCTAAAATAGGAGAAGCAAAGTCCGACGAATCAGAAACGGCATAGGAGAGGGAGGAATAGATTTATGACTATCACAATGACCTCAAAAACCCCCATTACAGTTAATGCCACGAAACTACTAATTAATAATGAATGGGTTGATAGTATTTCAGGAAAAACTTTTTCCACGATCAACCCTGCTACGAATGAAGTTATTTGCCAAGTTGCTGAAGCCGATACCACGGATGTTGATAGAGCCGTCGAAGTGGCTAGAACTGCTTTTGAGCATGGGGATTGGTCAAAAATCTCGCCAGCGGAGCGAGGTCGATTACTCTATAGGTTAGCCGATTTAATTGCAGCTCATGCTGAGGAACTGGCTCAACTAGAAACCCTCGATAATGGGAAGCCCTTGCAGGATGCGATGCGGATAGATCTGCCTCTGTCAATTGCCTGTTATCGCTACTATGCTGGTTGGGCAGACAAAATTCAAGGTAAGACGATTCCGCTCACTGGGCCATTTTTCTCTTATACAAGACATGAACCTATTGGTGTTATTGGTCAGATTATTCCCTGGAACTTTCCCATACTGTTACAAGCATGGAAGTTGGCTCCAGCTTTGGCAACAGGTAATACCGTTGTTCTCAAACCATCTGCCCATACTCCATTAACAGCTCTGCGAGTTGGTGAGCTGATTGTTGAAGCGGGTTTTCCTCCGGGTGTGGTTAATATTTTGCCTGGACATGGTAGTACTGTGGGAATGGCGATCGCACAACATCAGAATATAGATAAAGTTGCTTTCACTGGCTCGACTGAAGTGGGAAATCTCATCATGGAAGCTGCTGCTAAAAGCAACCTCAAACGAGTTACTTTGGAATTAGGGGGGAAAAGTCCCAATATTGTCTTCGCTGACGCGGATCTAACAGCAGCAATTGAAGGAGCATCTTTTGGTTTATTTTTTAATCAAGGACAATGTTGTACCGCAGGTTCTCGGTTGTTCGTAGAGGAAAAATGCTATGACGAGTTTGTGGCGAAAAGCGTCGAGCTAGCGCGTCAACGTATTGTTGGAGATCCCTTTGATCTTAATACCGAACAAGGCCCACAGATCAGTCAAACTCAATTGCATAAAGTGATGAATTACATTGAGTTGGGGATGCGAGAAGGTGCACAACTTCTCTATGGTGGTCAGCAAATTGGCGATCGCGGCTTCTTTATGCAACCAACGGTCTTCGCTAATGTTCAAGATCATATGACAATTGCCCGAGAAGAAATTTTTGGCCCAGTAATGAGCATTATCAAGTTCCAAGACTTAGACGAGGTAATCGAACGAGCCAATGCTACCAAATACGGTTTAGCAGGCGCAGTTTGGACTAAGGATCTTAACAAGGCATTAGCGATCGCGAATAATGTTCGTGCTGGCACTATCTGGGTAAATTGTTATGATGCTCTAGATCCAGCAGCACCCTTTGGTGGGTTCAAACAGTCTGGAATTGGTCGTGAGTTAGGCGAATACGGACTTGCAGAATATACAGAAGTTAAAACTGTAACGATCAAACTCTAAAGATAGGGTGTAGAAATTCTTAAAATAGAGGATAAGATATGAATAATAAAACCTTTTGATAACTTCTAAGTGAGTTATATTTTGGCGATTATCTAAAAGCATCAGAAAGGTAGTCAGCAGTCGTTTCTACCAAAGTTATTGTATTGTCATAGAGCATTCTTGTGGGGCCAATCACGCCGACACTGCCTACGGGAATTTCATCAATATAATAATTGGCTGATATTAGGGTGCAAGCTCGCATTGGTTCTAAAGTATTTTCTGAGCCAATTTTAATTTTAATTTTCTTGTCATAATTTTCGTTATCTGGAAGGGCATAAATTACTGACCATAATTGTTTTTGTTCTTCTTCTAATAAATACAATAGAGTTTGAACTTGTTCTAATTGAGAAAATTCTGGTTGACGGAGAGCCTCGGCGATACCATGAACTACTATTGGTTTATCATCAGAAGGTTTGAGATAGGAGTGAATTTCTTGAGAAAGAATTTTGAGAAAGTCTGCATAATGCTCAAATTCTTGATCGATTCCTTGCCAATCGAGAGTTGCAATTTTTGATAGGGATTTGCCTTTCAATTTATGATTTAGGAAATTAGACAAAATTTGTAATTCTCCTGTGATCTCCTCATCGTTTAATTGATCTTGTTCGGCAATAAAAGGAGATGATTCAATTAAAATTGATTCCGTTTGATAGGAGTCTGTAACCAGAATCAACATAATTTGTCCTGAGGATACTTGTACCAATTGAATATGACGTAAAGTATCACTAGGACTTTGAGGGAAAGTTATTAGGGCAATATATCCACTAAGAGCTGAAAGTATTTTCGTAGATCTTTGGATTAAGGTTTCAAAACTACTAACCTTTTCTTTGGGGAGTTTTTGTTGTAGAGATTTTTCTAGTTTTTTGGCGATCGCTTGGTTGTGGATTAGTAGTCGATCAACATATAGGCGATAACCAAAATCTGAAGGAACTCGACCCGCAGAAGTATGGGGTTGATAAAGTAAGCCCGCAGCCTCTAAGCGCCCCATCGCATTGCGAATGGTTGAGGAGCTGACATTTAAATTATATTCTTGGGCAATCACCTTAGAGCCGACAGGTTCTGCTGTGGCAATGTAATGTTCGATAGTTGCTTTTAGGATATTTTGATGTCTTTTATTTAAATTTGGCTTAGCAGACATTTAGCTGTTAGTTAATTAATAGTTTGCCAGTTGAATTTTGTCCAATTTAAGTATAGTTCTTATTGTAGTATTGTCAAAAGGAATACAATCATGAATCATTAAAATTTAATATTGGGGAATATTTGGATCAATCATCATAGAATAAGCGTTGATTCCACCAGAAACGTTTTTTACATTACTGAAACCTTGATTAATTAACCATTGACACATTTGAGCCGATCGCATTCCATAATGGCACAGGACAATGGTTTCCGTCTCTGGATCAAAACGGGTGATTATGCTTTCGCCCCATTCGGCAAATTGACTTAAGGGTAAAACGGTGAATTCTGGGATATAGGCGATCGCGACTTCTCCTGGTTCTCTGACATCTATTAGTTGTATTTGATTTTCTTTGTCTGCCATGAGTTCAGCTAAATCTGTGACGGAGATTTCAGGAATTGAGGAATAGTGCATTTTTGTTAATGGTTAATGGCTAATGGTTAATGGCTAATGGCTAATTGCTAATGGCTGATTGCTTTAAAAATTATATATTTGTTTGAGTTGTTATAAGATGTAGTATATAGCTCGCTTTAACTGTATTGGTAATGGCAACAAACCAAGATAATGATTTCCCAGCAGAATCTAGAGAAAAGAATATTAGGAATATTACTGTTTTTGGGAACTACAACGAAAATGTAGCAGGAGATTACTATCAAAATAGTGAAGCAATTTTGCAACGTGATTTTGTTGCGCGATCGCCTTACAAAGGTCTGAAAAGATTTAATGCCAAGGATAAGGAGCTATTTTTTGGTCGAGAGAAGCTGATCCAGAAACTAATTGCAGCGACACAGCAAAGTAATTTGGTTTTGGTTTTAGGAGCTTCAGGAAGTGGCAAATCTTCTGTGGTGAGGGCTGGAGTGCTTCCTCAGATTGCAAATTTATCAGCTTATCAATCTTGTCTGTTTACTCCTAACCGAGATCCTTTTGTTTCCTTGCATCGCAGTTTGCTAGATCCAGAAGACGATATTTTTAATGAATCGGAAGTTGATTTTGTTCTCGAAGGTCAAAGCGATACTTTTGCTAAAACTGTTGACTTACTGAAAAGCAAAAGTTCTCAATGGTTGATTTTTGTTGATCAGTTTGAGGAATTATTTACTATTTGCTCGAACATCGAAACTAGACAGAATTTTATTCAAGGGATTGTTGAGCTGGCTCAGGATGAAGATCCCTCTGTGAAGCTTGTTTTGGCAATGCGATCGGATTTTTTGGAAGAATTGGGTGCTTATCCTAAATTTGCTGAAATTGCCGAGAAGAATATTAACTTGGTTGCAGATATGCAAACTGAGGAATTGCGACAGGCGATCGCGCAACCCGCAGCTAAACATGGTGTGGTTTTTGAACCTGATTTAGTAGAAGATATTATTCGAGATGTTCAGGGGCAAGCTGCTTCGTTGCCTTTGTTGCAATATACGTTGAATTTACTTTGGCAAGAAAGCAAGCTGGATAATACTGAGCGAACTTTAAAAAGTGAAACTTATCATCAATTAGGTGGTGTAAGTGGTGCGTTACAGAAACATGTTAATCAGATTTATCAGGATTTATCTCCCGAACAGCAATTAGCGACAAAACAGATTTTGCTGAGATTGGTTGATGTGGTTGCCTTGGAAAAGTCGGAGGTTCTGAGAACGGCAGTTAGTCGCAGGGCATACAAATCGGAGTTTAGCGAGATTCAGGCGGAAACAGTTCAGCTTTTGGTCGATCAAAATTTGCTGGTGAGTGATGAGCTGAAGCAAGAGAAACAGGCAACGGTAGAAATTGCTCATGAAGCTTTACTATCATCTTGGGCAGATCTTAAGGATTGGATTAGGGATGCGAAGAGTACAATTGCTCTAAATAATCGCTTGGCGGAAGATGCTGCTCGTTGGCAAGGTTTGAGGGAAGAAAATCAGGAAAAAGCAATTGAAGAATTATGGACTGGCTCGAAATTGGAAAAAGCGATCGAGTTGAGAAAGGACGGGACTTTTAAAGTTGTTTTGGGTGGATTAGGTGATTCGGTTAATGATTTTATTAATGCAAGTGTTGAGTGGCGAGAACAAAAAATTCAACAAGAGTTAGAAGCCGCAAAAAAAATAGCGGAAGCTGATCGAAAAGCCAGAATTGAAGCGGAAAAAAGGGAAACAGAACAAAAGAAAGCTAATAAAAAGTTACGAATTTGGTCAATAGTAGCAGCATCTTTTGGTATCGCAGCAATTTTCTTTGGTATTGATTCTTCCTTCAAGAGACAAGAAGCGCAATTAGAAAAACGAGCTGCTGATATTAAAGTCAAACTTTCTCTCGGCAATGAATTGGAAAAGTTGATGGAATCTATTGAGTTAGTAGGGGATAATCAAAAATTCAACCAAAGAACTTTTAAATCTCAAAATAAACTAATTACTGATGTTCAATCAGTTTTATACCAAGCAGTACAAAATAGTCGGGAAAAAGATGATTTGACTGGCCATCAAGATGCGGTCTGGTCTGTAGCGATAAGCAGTGATGGCAAATCTATTGTATCTGGTAGTAAAGATAATACGGTGAAATTATGGGATATCGCTAATCAATCTGAGGTTCATCCCTTCACTGGCCATCAAGATGCGGTCTGGTCTGTAGCGATAAGCAGCGATGGTAAATATCTTGTCTCTGGTAGTTGGGATAATACGGTGAAATTATGGGACATTGACAATAAATCTCTAGTTCATACCTTCTCTGGTCATCAAGGTGCGGTCTGGTCTGTAGCGATAAGCAGTGATGGCAAATCTATTGTATCTGGTAGTGATGATAAAACGATTAAATTATGGGACATTGACAATAAATCTCTAGTTCATACCTTCTCTGGCCATCAAGAGTCGGTCTTATCCGTAGCGATAAGCGATGATGGCAAATCTATTGTATCTGGTAGTTATGATAAAACGATTAAATTATGGGACATTGACAATAAATCTCTAGTTCATACCTTCTCTGGCCATCAAAGATCGGTCTTATCCGTAGTGATAAGCAGTGATGGCAAATCTATTGTATCTGGTAGTTATGATAAAACGATTAAATTATGGGATATCGCCAATAAATCTCTAGTTCATACCTTCTCTGGCCATCAAGATCCGGTCGGGTCTGTAGCGATAAGCAGTGATGGTAAATATCTTGTATCTGGTAGTAAAGATAAAACGATTAAATTATGGGATATCGCCAATCAATCTGAGGTTCATACCTTCACTGGCCATCAAGATCCGGTCTCTTCCGTAGCAATAAGCAGTGATGGTAAATATCTTGTCTCTGGTAGTTTAGATAGTACGGTGAAATTATGGCGAGGAACTAATTGGCAAGATTGGCTGGAAATAGGATGTAAAAGAATTAGATTACATCCTGCGCTAGCTTCTAGCGAAATAGAATCTGCTCCAGGAGCCGCAAAAACTTGCCTCAAATATGGTCGCTGGTCAGACATTGAAAAAGCTCAATTCCTTGTCAAACAAGGATTAGCTATTGCCTCAGAATCAGGCGATGTGGATCTAGCAACCAGAAAATTCCGCCAAGCATCTAAACTAGATTCTACAAATGTAAACCTAGAAGAGTTGGAAGCTGAAGCCAATCAATTAGCAGCTCAATTGGATTAAAGATATGTAACACTACGTAATTTGACTAGGGCATTGGAGAACGCTCAAACCTATGATTAGTAAAATTTTGATATGCTTAGCTACACGTCGCAAAGCGGTATCCGTTAGAACTTTTGACTTTTGACTTTTGACTTTTGACTTGCGTCATTTTAAATGATGTTGCGTAATGTATCTTATCTATGATGTTTGTTTGACTAATAGGTTGAATTTACTTACTCTACATAACATATGTGGTGGAAAACTGTGAATTTCGACAAAAAATAGTTGATAATGATGCAAAAATATTTTTTATTATGCTTAATAACTACTGGATTCTTCGCCAGAGTTCCCGAGACTAATGCCCAATCAACATTCACTCAGGAAAAATCTCGTCTAGAACCGCAACATCAGATCGAGTTTACCGAAAATTCTGAAGTGAATAATGTACTGATATCACAAGCTGCTCCAATTACGGTGCCCTCTGGGGAAGGAGAAACTATTAGTGAGATTGAAATTCGCTTTGTCGATCCAAAAGGAAATCCCACAGAAGGAAAAACTAAACCCGATATTATTACCAGAGAATTTGAACTGCAACCTGGAGACGCTTACAATGCGGAGTTAGCCCAAAAAGGAATAGACAGAGTTAACCAGCTAGTAATTGTCGAGAAAGCAACACTAAATTTGGAAGCAAGTGGGAGTAGCGATCGCGTAGTAATGGTCGTCCAAGTAGAAGAAACTAGTCAGTTTTTCTATACATTTAGCTCAACTCTCAATCCACCTACAGCCCTCAATGGTTCTACTCGTCCCCTCACTGTGGTGCCCATGTCCAATAAAGCACGGGGATTATCAGCAGGAGCTCGCGTGGGCATGAATAATCTTGGTGGCAATAACCAATCCCTCACTTTAGGTATTGAAGTAGGAACCAGCATTATTGGTTTAGATCTTGATTATCGTAAATTCCTTAAGCAAGATACGGGTTATGCCGTGAACCTATTTACCCGTAATAGTGCCGAACCAGAATTTGATGGCGGCGATCGCGATGTGAACCTCATCAACGGGGATGATCCTTGGGTTGATCGTGTTGGTGCCGGAGTCGAGTTTTTCCGTCCCATCAAAGGAGATCTTCAAGGCGCATTAGGACTTAACTACCAAGTCATCTCAATTCGGGAAGAAGCTTTCTCTTCGAGCTTAGAACCACGAGATCAACTGGGAAATCAACTTAGTTTCAGTGATGATGGTCAAGACGTCTTAGTCACCGTGAACTTTGTCACATCTATAGACAAAAGAAATAGTACCAGCAATACCACCGACGGTTATAGATTCCTATTTCAAACAGATCAATCAATTCCTGTTGGCGAATCCGATATTCTCTACAACCGCCTAGCCGCTAACTACACCAAATATATGCCTTTATCCCTATTTGGTTTTAGCGAAGGCCCACGAACATTAGTTCTCAATATTCAAGGAGGAACTATTATTGGTGATGTACCACCCTACGAAGCCTTTATCCTAGGTGGCGCTAACTCGGTTCGTGGTTATAGTTCAGCAGAATTAGGAGCTGGTCGCAGCTTTGTGCAAACTACCGCCGAATATCGTTTTCCCATTTTTTCCAAAACTGCATTTAAAAAAGAATTTGATGTTGGCGGGACCTTATTTATCGATTATGCAACAGATTTAGGTTCGGGTGATACTGTCACCGGAGAACCAGGAGAAGTAAGAGATAAACCAGGATATGGTTTTGGTTATGGTGCGGGTTTGCGGACTCTAACTCCGATTGGGATCGTCAGATTTGACGTAGGTCTTAACGATCAAGGGGAGACAAACTTTATCTTTGGTCTCGGAGAAAGATTCTAATTACAGGCAAAACAACATTCGATTGATAGTAAGATGATCTCTGAATTGAAAACCAAAATATCTAACTAAATATCTAAAATTAATAAAGTATGTCACAATTAGAACGCTTGCTGTTCATGGCAGAAGACGAATTAACCGAATATAGTACTGATGCCCGCAAGATCGAAAAATTGCGTCGTAAAATTGGCATCTCCGTATCTCGCAAAGAACAAGAAGAAATTAAAGGAATCTTACTTGAAGAACTTCCCAAAGGTGGATTCAGCAAAATTGTCGAAGAAAAACGTCAGATGGTAGCGCTACCTTTTTGGGGAATTGCCGGATTGGGTTTATTACTGGGAATTTCGATGTTTCAACCTCTAGATTTCATCGCTACTTTTGCTGGTGCTTATGCTGCCTTTCAATTTCAAAAATGGGGTTGGCAATTGCAAGCCAAAAGATTATTGCTCAATACCTTAGAAGAAATTGAGCGAAGAATCGCTAAACAATGATTTTTACCCCTTTATTCTCAAATATTCATCTGCCCATTGCAGGGATTCACGATAGTTGCTAATCGAATTCTGGAGATTATTATCAGTAATTTTTATTATTTTATCTGTCTGACGAATATTTATTTTACTGTCAAGAAACTCCTCCAATTTTTGCAAAGAGCTATTAGTATCATTAAGTAAACATTCATAAGTTAACTGAAAAATATCAACATTATTTTCAACTAAGAGATTAGCCATTTCAGTAACATCTTGAACTCCTAATAAACTGCGTTCGAGAAAAGATAAAAACTCTGATTTTTCTAACTTAGTAGAACCTAAAATAGAACTGTTGTCAATTTGAGTTAGATTGTGAACTCCTATTTTTTTGTAAAGAATATCTGACCTGTATTCTGAAATAGCACGTCTAACAAGATCTTGTCTTGTTAAGCAAATAACTTTAATCTGATTTTCCTGCACAAATTCAACAAAAGATTTTTTATTGATTATTTGGTAAGGTGATATTTTGCAAGCAATTGTATCGTAAACATTATAATTAACAGAACTATGCTCCCAACATCCTGTGTTGTTATCCCAAGTCGAAGTTGATCTGTATAAATTAGAATTGTAAAAATTATTTAATAGCTTCTCTTGCTCAAAAACAGTAGGAGAACCTGATTCATATTGATAAGAACCAAAAATTTCATATCCTATTCTAAAGTTTGAATTTTCCTCTAGAAGTTTAAGCAACCAACTGCTTCCTGAGCGAGGATGAAACAAGACTAAGCATTTGGTGATATTTTTTAAGGGGATTTTATTCCTAAGAGGATTCAATTTGAGAAGATTAGACAGTCTATGCCATTTTTGACGATAATTCATGAAAAATTTACTAAGCTAGGAGATTATTTTATTGTTATAAATTTTTTATCAGAATTTTAGTTCACTAGATATTATTAAACAATATTGTTGTAAAGATATCAATTAGGTCAAACTCATGCACCTATTCTCATCCAAGAAATAATTAATTTATGATTCCTCAAATTGATACGATTGAATTACTCAAATTAGCATCCGGTGATACATTTTCTCTACAGGTTTATAAGTTTATTGGTCACAAGCCAGGTAAAAAAGTATATATCCAAGCAAATCTTCATGGAGCAGAAATTGTTGGGAATGCTGTCATTTATCAACTGATTAATTTCTTGTCTGAATTAGAAGAAGATGCTATGGTCGGCGAAATTTGGCTAGTACCTGTTTGTAATCCTCTGGGGACAAATCAACGCGGACATTTTTTCTCTACGGGAAGATTTAATAGTTATGATGGAATCAATTGGAATCGTATTTTTTGGGATTATGAAAAAGAATGTTCTGATTTAGAGGAGTTTGCGCGATCGCAGATCGATAATGCGATCGCATTAATCAAAGAGAACTATCGACAAAGAATTCAAACCGCTTGGCAACAACAATTAGAGAAAATACAGAAACCTAGTAGCGTTCCCTGGCGGCGACAATACCGCTATAAATTGCAATCTCTATGTTTAGATGCCGATTATGTCATCGATATCCATAGTTCTAGTAATCAGGCAATTGATTTTACTTTTGGCTTTAAGGAAAGACAAGATTATGCCAAATATTTCCTCTTAGATTATTGCATCTTGATGGATAAATATGATGGGGATGCTTTTGATGAGGCTTTTCTCAAACCCTGGTTAGCCTTAGAACAGGAATTTACCAAGTTAGGTAAAAATATTAAATTCGCGATCGAATCATGGACCTTAGAATTAGGTTCGGGAATGATCATGAATCCTGATTCGGTAGCTAAAGGCGTTGCTGGCATTAAAAATTATTTAGCCTTTAAAGAAGTTTTGCCAAATATCGAGGTTAATCATGAGCATGAGATAAATATAGTTTTTCGGAAAAATCTGATAAGTTATTATGCGCCCACAGGAGGCATGGTGCAAAATCGCCTAAAATTAGGAGATAGAGTTACAGCAGGCGATCGCGTTTATCAATTATTAACTTTCAACAAACAACAAGAACTACCAAGCGCGATCGATATTCATGCAGAAACCGATGGGTTTATCTTTGATATTTCCACCAATCAATCTGTCAACCAAGGAGAATATGTTTTAGATATTTTGCATGATTAATAATTGATTTATCTGCTATCTAATTATGCCCAAACATAATTTATATTTAGGTGATTCGATATGGATTTAAATTCATTAAGCTCACAAACTAAAAAATCTTCCCTTATTTCCAGCGAACTAATTCCGCCGGATAATGAGTTACTAATTTTTGACTCTGAAAATAACCAAGTAGCCGTCAGAATAACTTCTACAGATCTTGACCCATTATTACCAGAACTCGCAAATTTAGGGTTTGAAGTTCTTGGTATAGTCCCAGAATTCAATATTGTTGAAGGTTTTATTGATATTAATGCCCTATCCAGTATCGAAGACTTAGCAGGTGAAGAATTATTAGGTATTATCCCTATCTATCAGCCAACAACCGACCCTGTAAGTAATATTGACTTAGTAGAAAATGATGATAATTTAATCAGTGTTAATAATAAAAATGATATCTTTAATAATTCCTGGTCATTGATATCTGATTTTCCTGAGAATAACAATGTTATTCAAGATGATGAAGCTGAATTTGATCTAGAGTTTTCA
>JBCCYD010000016.1:0-29518 GCA_039190385.1 Cyanobacteria bacterium P01_F01_bin.143
TCTTGATAAGTTTGACTCTCGCACTCTTCAATAATATCAGTAAGTAATTTTTCAGATTGTTTACCAAGATTTTCTACTGCATCACTATTTTCATCTTGAAAGGATCTGATTATAGTTTTAATCTGATCATCAGTTGGCGGAATACCTTCATCTTTTATATATTTTTGAATATACTGATGCTTCTGAAGAGAATACTTAGCATATGCAATCATTGCTGACAAACGAGAAAAATTTGAGTTTTCTTTACCAGATAACAAAATTGCAAAAACAATGGCATCTTCATTTTCTATCTCTGCCCATGAATTTCTTTTGGGGTCTATTTCAGACTTGTTAACCTGAGGTTCTTTATCTTCATTAGATTCAATCATTCTCTATTACTTTCTAATTCTCTCTCAGCCTGGATAAAAATATTTTCTTCACTACCATAAAAAATACTATGGTTTTCAATATTTTTTCCTACTAACGTAAGATTTTTATTTAAAGGTCTTTTTTTTGTTTTAATTTGATTAGTAATTTCTTCAAGTAATCGTAAAAGTTTTCTTAGATAAGTATCCTGCTGCTTTTGAGATAATGAAACCAATGGCTGAGATGGATTCAAAAACTTATAATTCAGAATTTCTTCCTCAAATTCAACTGATTGGATCATTATTGGAATTACTTGAGTGTGATTTTCTTTAATTGCTTTACAAATAGAGGGAAGTTCAACATTGCGGATAAAATCCGAGGCCAAATATGATGGGCTAATCAAAACAATAGCAACATCAGCCCATTCTAGAAAATTCCTTATTTGCTCATTCCAATTTTGACCAGGCAAAATATCCATATCTGACAAGACTATTATCTCTTTTGAGTTGACAAGAGGTTTAAGAGAAGTGCGTATTCTTTTGACCCATTCATAATCTTTTCGACTGTAGCTAATAAATACGTTCACATTATTATCCTTTGTTGTAACTTTGCTCAAACTCCTGACTCTGTTAAGATTTTGTCCAGTCAGTAGTCTGGATTCATTTAGTTATATTCTTAGATTTTATCTCACGGGGTGACAACGAGCTGGAAAGTAAGTCAGGTAAGGCTTTTATAGTTTTTTGTCTTACTACGCGAATGCAAAGCAGTGCTGAAAAAACTTTATCTTAATATAAGCGAAATGTTATTTTAAAGTTGCCAGAATTATGAATTTTAGGAGATCGCATTCATGAGAAATTAAAAAAATAATCTAATTTCTGTACAGACATGTCTCGTAGAGACGTTTCGGCGAAACGTCTCTACCTAATCACAAAGGTTTTTATCTTCGACTTTAGGATTAGTTTTAAGATAGTCCTTGACCCAATCACAACCGTATTCCAATAAATCGAGATTGTTGATTTTTTCCAAATCCCAAACAATCACACTTCTATCCTCACTAGAAGATATTAGTTTATCTCCTTCAGGACTAAAATTAACTTGCCAGACCGCAGCATCATGACCAGCAAGAGTTTTAATTAATTCACCATTTTGCGTCCAAAGTTTAATACTGCGATCGGTACTAGCCGTAGCGATTATCTTGCCATTAGGGCTAAAGCGAATCCCCTTAATTGTATTATTGTGCTCATTCATTTCACTTTCTAGACTCACTCTTAATTGCTCTTCTTGAGTCTGATTGATACGCCATAATTTAGCGGTATGATCCCAACTTCCAGAAGCTAACCAATAGGTTTTCTGGTCATTTTCTTGAGTAATAATAGGACTAAAATCGACCGCTGATACGGTAAAAGTATGATCTTTGATAGTGGCTAAAAGCTCTCCCTGAAGATTCCAAATTTTAATAGTGTTATCCAAACTTCCCGTGGCAATTAATTGACTATCAGAACTAAAAGTAACACTACGAACTCCATCTTGATGACTAATTAAAGTCCGTAACAATTGACCCTGATAATTCCAAATTTTAATAGTATTATCATCACTAGCAGTCGCAAATAATTCGCCATCAGGACTAGGAGCAATTCGCCATACGAGAGCTTGATGTCCGTTAAGATTTTGAACTTTAATAATCTTGCTGGGGTCTTCAGGAGAAATTTGCCAAAGTCTTACTGCGCCATCATTATGCCCAGAAACCAAGAATTGACCGTCGGGACTATAACCAATTCCCAAAACTCCATGTTGTTCTCCCGAGAAAATCCCCCATAATTTACCCTTAATATCGGTAATGCGAATAGTTTGATCATCACTAGCAGAGGCAATAATATTTTTTTGGGGATGATAGGTTACATCAATAATCGGGGCTTTATGTCCTTGCAATCTGGTAAAAAAAGGGTTGTTTCTCTGCCATAATTTCACCCCATTTATTTCACTAGCCGTGGCAATTGTCTGATTATCAGGAGCCAGAGCTAAACCCCAAATTCTTTGGCTAGTATCGGTAATAGTTTGTAATAATAGACCATCAATATTCCAGGTTTTAATGGTTTTATCCCAACTCACGGTCGTGATAGTTTGACCATCTCGGCTAAATTCTAAATCACTTACTGCATCTTTATGTGCTGCGATAAAGAGTTTTTCTTCTCCCTCTAAAGTTAAAAATTGAATATTGCCATCGATAGAACCGATCGCGATTAGATTGCCCTTGGGATTAAAAGCAACACTGCGCAAGTCGTAATTGGCAGTAGTGATTGTTTGTTGCAATTTTAAAGTAAACTTCTGGGGATCGACTTGCCAAATGTTAGCTATACGCTCATTATCAACTGTCACTAGAATACTACCGTCGGGACTAAAGGCTAGATCATAAATTTCTCCCCTATGGGAATTAATCGAGGTCAGCAACTTACCATCTAAACTCCAGAGTTTGATCGTGCGATCGCGACTTGCTGTGGCAATCATTTGACCATCGGGACTAAAAACAACTCCCAACACAGCATTTTTATGACCCTTTAAAGTTGCAATTTCTGTGCCATCTAAACGCCAAAGCTTAATCGTGCGATCGCGGCTTGCTGTGGCGATCGTTTGACCATCAGGGCTAAATTGGATCTCCCAGATGCGAGCTTGATGTCCGGCTAAAGTATGAATTAAACTGCCATCAGGCCGCCATATTCTCAGTAATTTATCTTCCCCTCCTGTAGCAATAGTCTGACCATCGGGGCTAAAATCCACAGCAAACAATGTTCCAATACTATCTTCTAATCGATTGTATTCAGTAACACCATAAACAGCCTGACGCAAGGTTGATTCGACAACCAAAGCTGTTTCGCGATCGTTAATATTATTCAGTATTTTACTCGCTTTAATAGCTGCAATCAGAGCATCAAATTTTTTGTGAGATACGAATAAAGCCTGAGAAAAATTGCTCAGAGCTTTAACTTCATTTATCTTGGCATAACGATATTCACCTAAAACTATTGCCCCCAAAATAGAGGTAATTAAAAAAGCAATCCCAATAGTTCCTAAAAGAAACCTTTGGGTTTTTGCTAGTTTTCGCTCTTGTAAGAGACGAATTTCTACTTCTTGCAGTCGTTCTAACTCCAATTTTTGCTTAATTATTTCTTGTTCTTGTTTTTGTGACGCTGTTAAAAATTGATATTCTGGCTGCGAAATACTATGGTTATTTGCCCAGATCATAGCTTCTTTTAAAGCAATACCTCCTAAAAGACGAGACTTATCTTGACTACCAGAAGCTTGCCATAAACGAAGATCTCTGGCGAAAGGATTTAATTTATCTTGTTGTGTTTGAATCCAATCAACATTAAAAACTCTTTGATAAATTAGATTGCGAGGAACTAACTTATGATTTTTTTTGATCACTAAATTAGACAATAATAAATCTCTTTGCTCGCGACTGTCATCAGCGAGGATAAAACCATGAAGAAATATTTGCTTGCTTAATCCTAGTAAACAACTAGCTTTTTTCTCATTACCCAAAAGGCGATCGCGAATAGTTCTCAGATGTTCTGGTTCATCTTGGGTTTCCCAATTGTCAATTATTTTATCTTGTACTAAATCTTCGAGCCAATCTATTTCTCTATTCTTCCAAGAATAATTACTCAATTCTTGAGATTTTTCTAGTACTAATTTACAGATTTTTTGAGTTAAAAAAGGTTGTCCTCCAGTCCAATTGAGAATTTCTTTCAGAATTAGCTGACTATTATTAAATCTATTTTGCAACCCAGATTCTAAAGGCTTGGTTTCTGCCAAAGAAAATCCTTTCAGCTCTATTGCTGTACCAATATTAAATGGAGTTCTAGTATGTTCTTTTATTAAATCTCCAGGAGTTGCGACCCCAAACAAAGCAAAACTAAGACGTTTAAATTGGTAATTTTCTTCACGAGAATTATGAAAATAACGAATTAAAGCAAAAAAATCATCCGTTAAAAAGTCTAGACTAATAACACTATCAATTTCATCGATAAAGATAAAGATTTTTTCTTTTGTAATCTGTGATAAAACGATATCGGTAATAAAATGATTTAATTTCTGAATTGAAGATAATCCCGCTTGCGCTCGCCACCAAGAGCTAAAATTAACTTGATTAATGAGATTGAAGCTACGCCAAAGTTCTGAGGCAATTCCCTTGTACCATTGATCGGCAGTAATATTACGACTACCAATATTGGTCATGTCTAAAGATGCACAGGCAAAACCTTGTTGTTCGAGGCGATTTTTGACTCTAATTCTGAGGCTAGATTTTCCCATCTGCCGACAGTTAAAGACATAGCAGAATTCTCCTTTGATTAAAGCCTCATATAGTTGGGTGTCTGCTTCTCTCGTGACATAGGTAGCAGCATTAGCGCTTAAACTTCCACCAGCTTGATAATCAATCATTACAACCTAAGTATCTGGGCAAATTAATTGTGTACCTTTGAAGAGCGAGGATCAGAGGGGCAGAGGGGCAGAGGAGGAAAGATGACTGTGAATACACTTTATAACTATATAAATAATTTTGCTTACCTACTTAAAATTGATTAAGGCGATCGCGAAAATATAGACGATACAATTGACAACTAGGAACTGCTTCATTTCCCCGAAGAGAGATTAAGCCCAGACTTTCCAACTTATAAGCCACAAAAGACTCCAGTGTAACAGCATTATCTGATAAGATGACCTGCTTAAAAGCAGTAGCCAAAGCAGGATTATGATATAAAGTTGCCAAATAATGCAGCAGAATATCTCGATAGATACTGGTCTCGGTAGAAATTTTCTCCAGTAATTGTTCCCAAGTCACATTGTATTTTGCCAAATGATAAAAGGCTAATCTCACTAAATAGGGATGCCCTCCAATAATTGAAATCAAAGACTGGCATTCATTCTCATCCTGCCATTTGATTTGATGTCTTTGGGCAAGATCCATTATTTGCTGCGAGTTAAATTCTGGCAAGACAATAGGTAGACCAACATTAAAGGGAGATTGATTAAAATCTAGAGGAACATAGCTTTCCGTTGATTGAATTACTATCAAATGTAATTTTTGCCAAATAGCTAGATTATTCGCTTCTTCATGCCAGAAACGCAGCAAAGGGAGAAATTCTTGGGCAACCTCAGTATGCTCGAAAATAAGATGTAATTGGTCTAATGATAATATCAGTGGTTTTTCTAACTGTTGTAGAATATAATTCTGGATATAAGCTGTACAACTAACTTTGATTCCTAGATCTTTATCCCAATAGTCATCAATTAAATTTTTTAGGCCCAATTGTGAGCAGATATTGGCACATAACCAACGCAGTAATTTATTGAGATCTTTAAGTATTCTATGATCTACTTGTTGTAAATCTAGCCTCACTGAATTGTATTGATAATTTTGAGCGGCTAAAATTCTCGTTAATAATGATGTTTTTCCCATATTTTTCGGAGCTTTAATCCGAATTAAGGCTCCTGGCTGCCTAATCGCCTCATAACAAGTTTCTTCAACAGGAGGTCTTTCAATATAAAAATTAGACTTGAGAGGAATTGACCCATCAGGTAATTCTAAATGAATCTCAGAACTTGGCACTTGACCCGACTGTTGCCGCAGAATAGCTCGGAAGTTATTTTTTGTAACTTTTTCTGCGCAGGCATCAGAAAGAATCTGCCATAACCGAGAACCAACAACCCTTATATAGTCTGCATCGTAATCAGAATCCTCCGCAATTTGTTGATAGGTTTTACCTTGCCAACATTGACGTAAAATTATTTCTTGCAAAGTTGTTAATCTTTCTGGCTGAATCAGATTATCAACTATTGCTAAGGTCTCTTCAAGGGTCATTTTAATTGATTTTGCTATATTTTGCCGCTTTATTACGCGATAGTTACGCTTTCTCCTGTTACCTCTACAGTATAGGCATAATACTCACTATTACGAAAAAATACTTAGTTTTTTAGATAAAATTACTTTTTCTCGCAGACATTAATCATATAAAATGACATAAATTTGTTATGGGCTAAATTAGTGGAAACTTTATCTTTAGAAAATCAATCAATTATGGATAAACAAATATTAATTTCCTTGCTTTAAATTATGTTAGTAACACCTTTGCCGCCAAGCTAGATGTTAATTGTAGAAATAATTTCAAAAAAATACAATCTGAAATATGATGCTGCAAGTAATTAATATTATCAATAAATTACAACAAGAAAGATTTACTGGTAAATTAATATTCAAGGCTTCAAAGAGCATTGTTTGGCGATTATATTTTTTTTCGGGTCAGATATTTTGGATGAATGGAGGTTATCACCCTCATCGTTTTTGGATTAGAAATATAAGTTACTATTTTCCTTACATAGATATTGAGCAAATTAGATCGCAGGTTAATGAAGAATTTGAATGTCTCTACTATCAAATGTTTGATGTCATCAGGCAGGAAAATCTTATTACGATCGCAGAAGTCAAGATTTTACTTGAGAATAAGATGAGCGACGTATTTTTCGATCTTCTTCAACAGTCTGACATTGGAGATCTTCAAATATCTCAGGAAATCAAATCATTAACTTATTTTTATCATCATGGTTTTCGTCCATCTACTATGGGGATGAATTTTCCCCCGATACAAACCAAGGTTCTGCAAAAATATAAAAAATTCAAATCAAAATTCACTAACAATATTGCCTTGAATTATGCTTCTGCTATCTCTTTAAATTATGCTCCAGTAATATTAAAGCCGAGAGAACTAGAGATTAAAATTGGGACTAATCTACATCGAAATATGAGATTTTGTGGTAATGGTGATTTATCTCTTAGGGATATGGGATTTTATTTACAACAGGATCCAGTTGATTTTGCTTGTTGTTTGATCCCTTGTCTTAATGCTAATTCAATTAAATTAGTACCTATTGCAGATTTCCCGATAAATATTGCTACAACTAATCATCGGTTTTTCTTTTCTAATTTTCGTATTCGTAAGAATAAGCCCCTCATTTGTTGTATTAATACTAATAATCTAGATCTTTTTTGGATACAAAAAATTGTTCTTAATGCTGACTATAACTTTGCAGAAATTGATAATAGTCTACGAGCAATTCCTCAGCTAATACAGTACCAGCCAAATCTTATTTTGTTGGATGAAAACATGTCTTTCATTGATGGCTTTGAATTATCTTCACGCATTAAACGGATATCACAACTGCAAAATATTCCGATTGTCATGCTAACAAATACAAACAAAACAGATGACAAAGCTAGAGCCTATTATGCAGGAGCCTCAGGATCTCTGGGCAAACCAATTACCGAAACAGAGCTTCTGAGTATGATAAAACAAAGTCTGGCGCTGCGTGAGTCTGTCGCTTGGCCTGATCGAAACTATTCTGGTGAACTTGAGATAAAAGGGCGATCATTATAAAACTTTAAATGTTGATATGCTGTCTGAGAAATTTTTTGGATCAGGATTTTGGCTTGGGGATCATTTGCTGGACGCTTAACTAATACAGAGACAATATAACGTTTGCCATTGGGCATATCGACAATTCCCGTATCGCCTAGGGAAGAACGAATATCCCCTGTTTTATGGGCAATGACAGCACCGTCTTCTAATCCTTGGGGAAGTAGGGTCCGAGTTTTGGTTGTTCTCATGATTCCTAGTAGACGATCGCGCGATCTCATCGAAATCAGCTCTCCTCGGTTAATCTTAATCAACAAGTTCCCCAAATCTTCTGGACTAGTCATATTCGTGCCGGTCAGATCGGGCAAAGGATTGCGAATTACCGTGTTAGTTAATCCCCATTCGGCAAAACGTTGATTCAAAACTTCCATGCCGCCTAAACGCTGAATCAGCATATTAGTTGCGGTATTATCACTGACGCGAATCATATCGGTCGCGGTATGCAAGGCAGAATATTTCGTGCCTATTTCCTTATATTGCATATAGCCAGAGCCACCGCCAATGACTTCTTTCGTTACTGCTAATTTTTCGTCGAGGCGAATTTTTCCGGCATCGACATCTTCAAAGAAGGCGACGAGAACGGGAACTTTAATGGTGCTGGCGGCGGAAAATTCCTGGGATCCTCTGAGGTTAACGTAATTTTTGTTATCGAGATCGACTATATAGACTCCTGCTTCAAGTTGGGTGTAATTTGCTGTTAACTTGGTTAGTTTATCTTTTAATTTGATAATTTCTTTGTCTAGGGAGATTACCGAGAATATATTGTCAATGTCTGAGGAATTGGAGTTGGTGACAGTTTCGATCGCGATCGCTTCTTCCGTGGGCGCCACAGTCTTGACTGAATGGGAAATGGAAACTGCTGAACCCAAAATAGTGCTAACTCCTACGGTTAAAACTAGTAAGCGTGTTGCAATAGCCAATGGTGGAGGCAGGATATTTAAGGATTTTGTTTCTTTCGATGGGGGAGAATTTCTCCTTTTGGGCTTATTAGGCTCTGGTACGGGGTTAAGATTCTCGACCGCAGGATGCAATAGAGAAGTAGATTTTCTCTGACGAGGTGGCTTTTTGGCAGTCGATTTTTTGGGGAATAGTAAGCCTAATAATCCTCTACGAGGACGTTTATTCTTATTTCGATGGCGATTCTGTGTTGTACGAGGAGGTTTACGAGAAGATTTCGTAGCGGAAACTTGACCCTGGTTGTTAGACGAAGCAAAAAATGGGATGGGTTGGATTTCTCGATTCACGGCTGAATACTCCTCTAGTTAATTTATTTACTCACTCTCCACCATTGGCATTTTTGATTGCCCATTTAATCTGTCGTATGGTTCCCCGAAGCATGGCGACTTCCTCTTTGGTTAAATTAGTACGATTGTATAAACGCCTCAATTTTGCCATTCGAGCTGTTGCGGTATGGGGATATAGATAACCAACATCTAGCAATAAAGATTCTAGGTCAGCATAATAACTTTCCAAGGTTTCTATGGTCGCATTATTTCCCAAAACGGGGTTGGCATTATCGGCTCCTCTTGCCTGTAAGTTAACACAGCCTTGGGGATTGTCAACATTATTTGACAAGGAAATTTGATATATTTCATAGGCGCATACGGCCACTGCTTGAGCTAAATTAAGTGAAGGGTAAACGGGATCAGACCGAATGCCGACAAATCTCTGGGCATAATTGAGTTCTTGATTACTTAATCCTCGATCTTCAGGGCCAAAAATGAGAGCTGAAGTGATATTTTCTTCGATTAACCAAGGAAGAGCTGATTTTGGTGGTTCTAGTTTAGTTGGCAGAGCGCGATCGCGAGCAGTTGTGGCGATCGCTCTTTGGCATCCTTGTAATGCTGTGGGTAAATCAGCAACAATTTGGGAGTTTTCTAGGATATCGAAAGCATGAACTGCCATTTGTCGGGCTGCTTCTGAAAAGCGATCGCATTGGGGATTGACTAGGATCAGAGTGGATAATCCCATATTTTTCATCACACGAGCGATCGATCCCAGGTTTAAGGCTCCTGCTGGTTCGACTAAAATAATTCGGATTTCATTCATTTAAGATGTACTTTGGTTATCTATCTAACTTAATCAAAATTAATCTCTCTCCTTGTATCGAGATCTCTAGACAAATCTAAATCCTTTTCTAGTAAAGGCATCATTAGGGCTTCGGATAAAGAATTTTGAGGTTGATTTAATTTTTGATAATCATTTATGGAAATAATTACCACTGCGGGTTTGTCGTGAATAGTAATATACTGTGGCTTGCCTTGCTGGGCTTGTTTTACAACTTGAGAAAATTTATTTTTTGCTTCTTGTAGTTGCCATTGATTCAGCATATTTTACGGAAGTACCTCGTATTATTTATAGTCTGTACTAGTAGTCCACTAAATTAATTATGACAAGTAAACATTTTCCCTAATTCCCCATTTCCCCATTTCCCTATAACAAATCAAACTTATCAGAACTTTTTTGGAGAACCACTAGAGACTATTGTAGTTTTTTTCTGCCTGGTTGAATTCTTAAGTTTTGGGGAGTAATCGATAAAATGTTAAATTTATGTAGTAGCGTACTTCTGTTGCCCAAGCCAAAAATCAATCTCATCAAATGAAAAATACTAGTGATCTTCATGTTATTGAAAATAGACCTTTGTTAAGTCCTGCCTTTCTTAAATCTGAATTTGCCCTCACAGAAACAGCCGCTACCTTAGTCTCCCAGACTCGCGATCGCGTTCGTAACATCCTCTCAGGCGAAGATAAAAGATTGTTAGTAGTTGTCGGGCCTTGTTCAATTCATGATGTCTCCGCTGCCCTCGACTATGGTCAGAGACTGATAAAGTTGCGGGAAGAATTGCAAGGAGAACTAGAAATTTTGATGCGGGTTTATTTTGAAAAGCCTCGTACTACAGTGGGATGGAAAGGTTTAATTAACGATCCCCACCTTAATAATAGCTATGATATCAATACAGGTTTAAAATTAGCTCGCAAGCTATTGCTAGATCTAGCACATCTAAATCTTCCTTCGGCAACGGAATTATTAGATCCTATTACTCCTCAATATATTGCAGATCTAATCTGTTGGACAGCGATCGGTGCGAGGACAACGGAAAGTCAAATTCACCGTCAAATGGCTTCTGGTTTGTCAATGCCTGTAGGTTATAAAAATGGCACAGATGGTAGCCTCAAAGCTGCGGTGAATGCCATGTTAGCCTCTAGAGCTTCCCACCATTTCCTCGGCATTAGTAACGATGGTTTAGCTAGTATTGTTAAAACTACAGGTAATCCCGATGGTCATTTAGTGCTTCGTGGTGGTTCCAAAGCACCCAATTATTATCAAGACGATGTGGATAACGCGGCTCGCGAGTTAAAAAATAAGGCTTTAAATCATCGTTTAATCGTCGATTGTAGCCACGGCAACAGTAACAAAGATTATACTTATCAACCCATAGTTCTAGATGATGTTGCTCAACAGGTTGAATCGGGCAATGAAAATATTATGGGTGTGATGATCGAGAGTCACCTAATTGCTGGAAATCAATCATTAGGGAAAGATCCTAGTTCTTTGGTTTATGGTCAAAGTATTACTGATGCTTGTGTGGATTGGGAAACAACCAAGAGCATGTTGCGTTCTCTGGCAAAGTCTGTAGCGACAGGAAGACCTCAAGTTCGGGAAAACAAAGTTCCCTTGGTCACAAGATAGAGGTTTAGAGAAGACGGGGAGACAGGGAGACAGGGAGACCTGAAGACTTGGAGAGTAGGAATGATGGTCGATTTTGAAATTCGTAGTGCAGCTGCCACTGATGTTGAAGATATTTTTTCCTTGATCAAGGCATTAGCTGAATATGAGGAGTTAACCCATTTAGTCACAGGCAGCTCCCAAGAACTGGCAAAACATCTGTTTGGGGATAATCCTTGTGTCGAGGCGATCGTCGCGATCGCGGAAAATAAGATTGTGGGTTTTGGTTTGTTCTTTCAAAATTACTCAACTTTTCTCACCAAGCCAGGAATTTATCTTGAAGATCTATTCGTATTACCGGAATATCGTCGTTGCGGTATTGGCAAAGGGATCTTGATGTATTTGGCTAACTTGGCGATCGCGAGAGATGCGGGGCGTTTGGAATGGAGTGTTTTAGATTGGAATCAAGACGCAATCACATTTTATGAAAAAATTGGAGCTACAGTGCTACCCGATTGGCGGATTTGTCGTCTTACTGGGAATGCTTTAGTAAATTGTCAATCTTTACAATAGACTAAGCTGTTGATTATGAATATTTTTAATATTTCTCTAGATATAGCTACTCAAGAAATTGTAGCTTTTAGCAATTTAGGCACCAGAGATCTAGTGGGACTGATTCATCCTGCGATCGCGGTTATTTTCGTATTTCCCATTATCGGAATTGTCAATAGATTTGCCTGGCAGACTCGTCAAAGAAGATTAGAAATCAAAGATCGCAAAAAAAGTAAAATTCCTCCTGTTGTCGGTAGAGAACATGTGCAATTAGGGAAATGGTTAACTGCAAGCGTTGTGGGAGTTAACCTGATTGGATTAGCATATTCTCTTGTCTATAAAAACTTTCTTATCAATTTCAGAAGAGATAGTCTAGACCCAGTTACAGCTCTTTTGATTAGTTTATTATTTGTTGCCACGATCGCGACTTTCATCCTCCTATTTCGTGCTAGAGCAAAACTGTGGCGTGGCATATTTGCAACTTTATCGGGAATGGGTTTAATTATTCTCGGTGCCCAAGAAGGAGTCTGGCGCTTAAGTGATCAATGGTATTGGTCTCATTACTATTATGGAATGGGCGTTTCCTTGCTAATGATTTTTTCTTTAGCAATTGTCGACGATATCTATAAAGATCGGACTCATCGTTGGCGCAAAGTACATATTTGGTTGAATTGTTTTGCCTTATTACTATTTATTGGTCAAGGAATTACTGGAGCAAGAGATTTACTCGAAATTTCTCCCATTGGAAAATAAGAAATCCTGATTAAGCTAGGATATTTCATTGGTAACCTAGCTTAATATCTAAAGTTTATAACTTATTAACTAAATTTAATTCACTAATTCATAGTTAAATTCATTAAAATAGCGACGCTTCAATTCTTCTGATTCCGAACGAGGTAACAAATCAAAAACTTCCCGCAAAACATCATCTACTTCTTCATAGGGAACTTGACCTTGACCATCGAAAACTACCTTACCTTCTTGATCAAAAATTACTGTTTCAGGAACAACTCCGTGATAGTTATATCCCAATTCTCCTGGACTATAACTTGCTTTAAGAGGAATAGAATCGACAGTAACAGGGATAATACTAGCAGCACGACCATAGAATTTCTGCATCCGAGAAACAACGATAGAAAACTTTTTACAATCGCTACTATCGTCTATATAATAAACCAGAATTATCGGCATTTCTCTAGCACGAGATTGAGCAAAATTTAGGGGAGGAGGCACCAAAGAACCATTGCCAGCATAGACAACAAAAACACTGCCATCATATCGATCATCGTTGAGTTCAGCTAAGGCCGCAGGCGACCAAATACAAGATAGACTAATTAGACAAAGAGAAATAATTATCCAACGAGATCTAGTAAAAATATTTTTTAGCTGAGATATAGTAAATTTTATGATATTTTTTGGTTTTAAAGCAGCAAAAATCATGCGTTATTTATGTTTATTTGATTCATTTTCTTAATAGCCAAAGTTTATTATAGGTGACGAGGTGCTCCGAGATATTGAATTCTTATTTAAAGACTCATCTCTGCAACTGATTTAGGAACATCGGAAGTGAGAATATCATGTCCATTTTCGGTAACTAAAACATCATCTTCAATGCGAACGCCAATTCCTTTCCAGCGATCGGGAATTTCTGGTTGTCCTTCGACTGGTGTGATGTGGGGAGAAATATAGATCCCTGGTTCTACCGTTAGGATATGTCCTGGTTGCAGGCTTTGCCAGGTTTCTTCATTATGTTTGTATAGTCCGACATCATGAACATCTAAACCTAACCAATGTCCAGTCTTATGCATATAGAAGGGTTTATATTTCTCTTCTTTGATAATTTCTTCTTTATCTCCTATGAGTAGACCTAACTCTAATAAGCCATCAACCAACACACTAACAGCCGCGTCATGGGGCGCATTATAGGGATTGCCTGGTTTAACTTGTGCGATCGCCCGTAGTTGGGCTTCTAATACCAATTCATAAAGGGTTTTCTGTTCAGGGGTAAATTTACCGTTAACAGGGAAAGTGCGGGTAATATCTCCGTTGTAATAATCGTAGGAACAACCAGCATCGATTAATAACAAATCTCCATCATTTATTTGACAGTTATTTTCGATATAATGCAACACGCAAGCATTGGCTCCTGAAGCGACAATGGAAGGATAGGCAACTCCCATTGCTCCAGCTAAACGGAATGTATGTTCAATTTCGGCTTCGACTTGATATTCATAAACTCCTGGGCGAGCATATTGCATGGCTCGGATATGGGCTTGGGCCGAGATTTTGGCAGCTTGGCGCATCAGTTCTATTTCACTAGGACTTTTGACGAGGCGCATAGCAAAGGTGAGGAGTCGAGTATCTGCGATCGCAGTGGGTCCAATACCATTTTTCTGATAGCCTGCCATGAGTTTTTGCCAGAGAGCTAGGATCTGATTATTCATCTCTTGATCTCGTCCTAAGCGGTAGTAAAGGCGATCGGCTTTGGCAACGTATTGAGGTAATTTTTCCGCTAATTCCGCGATCGGATAAGCTTCATCGGCACCATATTTTTCCTTGGCTTGTTCTACACCACAGCGATATCCTGTCCAAGTTTCTTTTTTGGGATCTTTGGGTTGCACGAAGAGTATAAAGCGATGTTCTTCGTGATGGGGCGCGAATACGGCAACGGCTTCGGGTTCATTAAATCCTGTTAAATAGTAAAAATCACTATCCTGACGATATACATATTCCACATCGTTATGCATAACCGCCATTGGTGCACTATGAAAAATTGCTGTCCCATTGCCAACTTTTGCCATTAGTTGTTCGCGGCGTTGTTGATATTCGCTTTTTTCGATCCCCATTCGTTATCTAATTCCCTGGTATTGCAACATTATTTATTATGTAACGTAAATTTATTATATAAAGATTAGTTAAATATTATTAAAGAGTCCAATATAAAAGTATAGGTATTTTGATTGTGTAGATTTAAAAGGCAAAAAACAGTATGTATTATCGACTTTTTAACTTTGTTGCTGTTACCATCTAAATTAAATCTCAGCAATAAATGTAAGCAATAAATAATTGATCAATAAATCGCTGTTGATCGCTACTTTTAATCGAGTATTTTTATTCTTCTCACTTTTCTCCGAATATAGCGAGTGAACCAACGTAATCTGAATCTAGTTTCGTGAAAACTCCATTTAGCTGAGTCTGAGAGAAGTAACTCAATTATACTGTCTTGCACTACTTGGTTTAATATTCGATTGCTTTGATCGAGCATTGGATATTATTTTCAAATCATTCTTTCATCGTGTTTTGAACTTCTTTTCTCCCTAAAAGCGAAAGCGCCAGATAGTGTTCCTTAGGTAATTATTGTTAAGTTTTAGCAATACAACAATTTTGTTGTGTGCTAAATTAAAAAAACATGAAGAAGTCCAACGGAATTTGACATATGAGCAAACTAATAAATACACAACTTGAAACTCTAGAGCGATCAGGTAAAAAAAATCAAGCATTTAAAGGCATTTTGCAACCGAGATTGAAATGTATAAAAGCTATGTATTACAAGCTTTTTATTATTAATCGTCTTCGTAGTGTAAGTAATAAACACAAACAATGCCCCTTCCGAACTTTGATGCTAATGAAAATTTTCCCCCAGGTATTCACTCTTGCACGTGGAATGAAGCTAGAGATACTCTAGCTTTTAACCCTCGTCGTAAAGAGCTATTTGAAGGATTGTTACGAGCTTGTGAAATATTAAAGCGAGCTGGATGCAAGACAATTTATATTGGTGGTAGTTTTGCTACCAGTAAAGAGTTCCCTGGCGACTTTGATGTTTGCTGGGATGACAATGATATTGAGTTAAAGTTTCTATTTGAACTAGACCCAACTTTACTCGATTTTAGTAATAAACGTGCTGCCCAAAAGGCAAAATATGGAGGAGAGTTATTTCTTGCAAGCACTGTAGCAGATGCGCAAGGCCAAACATATCTAGAATTTTTCCAAAAAGATCGGACTGGAAATCCCAAAGGAATAGTTCAGATATCTCTCTGAATAGACCAGATTTTTGATAAATCATGATTTTAAACGAACGCCAGTATGGAATTACCAAAAGTAAAATTAAGGAGTTTAAAGATGCTCTAGCTAAACTCAATAGCAAAGCAATTCCAGAAAATCTTAATGAGCAATTACGCCATAAAGCTTATCTAGATACGCTCAATAATCAACTAGAAGAATTTTATGAAGAAATAAAAGAATACGAAAATCTCAAACAAAGTAACATCAAAAGTTTAAAACTAGGTTCTTTTGAACAATTACCAGAAGCCTTGATCAAAGCCCGAATTATTCGTGGCTTAACTCAAGCTCAATTAGCAGAAATTTTGCAAGTTAAGCCGCAACAAGTTCAAAGAGATGAAAGTAACAAGTATGCTAGTGCGAGTTTTACAAAACTTTTGGCGATTCAGAAAGCGCTGAATATTGAAGTAAAAGAAGAACTCATTTTGAAGTAAATTGATGGATAATTGTTGATAACACAACAATATATTGGAACCTTAAATAACGAAAGCTCCTTAAGGAGCCTCCGCCAAAAAATACTTTTTTGGTATTCAGAACGTCTTCACCGATTTTGCCTCGACCCCAAGGGTAACGGGATGTCATGTTTATACATGTCTGCTGCATCCTTCTTTCCTCATTTTGCATAAATATGCTGATTTTGTCTAAATCATTGTTTGGATAAATTTAATTGATTTTGGGCTATTTTGCTTTAGTTATCCTGACTTCTGTTTCAGACAAGCTTTCAAAATAGCGATCGCAATTTTCCAAATGAATCAAGATTTCCTGTCGCAATTTTCTTTTATATTGACAAGAGATAAACATAGGTTGAGAGTAAATTAATGGAGCCCAACAAGACAAGCTCTGGCAAAATATCCCAGATTGAAGAAAATCAAGATGATTTAAGTGCGATCGAAAAACTTATCGAAAAAGCAGCACAAAACCTTCACAACAAAGATATTAGAGTTGAGATACAAGAAAACGACAAAATATCTGAAGCCCTCACCGATTTTATCGAGCCTTATATTGAGGATGAATATGATGAAGATTTGGAAATGGTACTCGATTTAGCGACTTTTGCCTGGAATCTTTCCTTCTTCTCCAAAAAAGTTGCCCAAAAAGAAATTGAGTGCATGTTCCAAGATGCTGATACTGATCCAGAAGGAAGAGAAGAGTTAAAACAGATTATAGGACAGATGGTTGCCAGAAAAAAACGACGTTTCTCCAAATATAAACGTTTGATTATCGATTATGAGTTAAGAGAGGATGATGATGGTTTTTATCTTTCTGTGATCTCTACATCAACCAAATAAAGTAATTCACCATTTTAAGAATTAGTTAATTAAGAATATTTAATATCTTTGTAATAGCCAAAAGTTATTACTAAAAATTAACTTTAGAGAAAAAAATTATAATTTCATTAGAAAATGAAACAAAGTCATCAAATCATATTTTCTCATGAAAAGAAGTATCTTAATTAGTGGAATTATAGTTGCTAGTTTTTCCTGGTTCCCAGTGCAAGTGAGAGGGCAATCAGAAGTAACCAACTACTCAGCAATTACGACCGAAGATCCATCAATTTCCGAGAGAGAACTAGAATTGATGGTCAAACCCCTAACTCAAGATGAACTAGATGTTGAAGCGAATGCCTGGCTAGACTTACTAAAAGTTCAAGTCAAAGAAGTTAGCGATGCCGAAATTGCAGTTAACCGCAAAAACGAAGAATTAGAGGAAACCAAAGAAGCTGTCAAAGATCTAAAAGAAGCGGAAGAAGCTCTCACCGAAGTGGAAGAAACAACTCAGGAAAATGCCACTAGTCTCAACAGCGAAGACACTAAGCAAGAGCTAGAGGAAGATCTTGAAAAAGCTCAGGAAAAACTAGAAGAAGCTAAAGAATCAATTGAAGAAGCGATCGAAGAGGAAGAAAAAACCCAAGAAAATGAGGAGTTAACAGAAGCACTCACAGAAGCCAAAGAAGATGCCGTAGAAGCAGAAGTCGAAGAGGCCGCAGAAGCCGCAGCATCAGGTGAAACAGCATCGCCAAAAACTGAGGTAAACAAAGAGAAAGAGCTCTTAGAAGAGACTGTCGCCGAGACCACCGATGAAATTACAGAACTAGAAACAGCAAATATTGATGATACTCAAGAAATAAATCAAGCTCAACAAAAAATTGAAAAAACTACCGAAAAGTTGGAAGCGGCTATTGAAGATAAAGCCGAAATTAAAACCCAATTATTATTGAATTTAACCGAAGCTCGTGACGAGCAAGCGGTAATTGGCAATCGCTTTGAAGTAATTATTGATGAATTAGAAAAAAAAGGCGGAGATGTTGAAAGTTATCGTCAATATCTCAGGGCGGTTGGCCTCATTAAAGTTGATGTAACCGATCGCCAAGCATTATGGATCACTGTTCTGGGTTGGCTTAAATCCGAAGAAGGGGGGCTTCTTTGGGCAATTAATATCAGTAAATTTGTCGGGATTGCTATCCTTGCTGTAGCTGGTTCTTTTGCGGCTGCTAATGTAACTAGTAAATCACTCAGTATCATCCCCAATATGTCCGAATTACTACGCGGCTTCCTCGTTGGGATTGTTCGTCAAGGTACCTTAGTAATTGGAATTCTGTTTGCCCTAACTGCCCTAGGAATTAGTCTTGGACCCCTACTCGCAGTATTTGGGGGAGTCAGTTTTGTCTTAGCTTTTGCCCTACAAAATAATTTGGGTAATCTTGCTAGTGGTTTGATGATTATGTTCTACAAACCCTTTGATGAAGGAGACGAAATTAAAGTTGATGAATTATGGGGTTATGTCGACTCTATTTCCATTGCCACTACCAAAATTAAAGGTCTCAGCGGCGAAGTAATTAGTGTGCCCAATGATAGTATTTGGAACAGTAATATTATCAATTTAACCTATAGTGAATCAAGAGGTTTTAGCGGCACTATCATTGTTGATCTTGAACAAAATCTCTCTCAGGCAAAACAAGTAATTTTAGATGCGATTAAATCCCATCCTGGAGTTTTGGAAGAACCTGCCCCTCGTACTTTAATCTGGGAACTAGATGGTGGTGCTATTAGCATTATGTTTTTTGGACATATTAAAACGAAAGAATATTGGGAAGTCCATGAAGAAGTGATTGAATTGATTCAAAAAGGAATTAACGAAGCCGAAATAGCGCTCGATATGCCCGAACAAAAAGTTCAGATCGAATCTATTGAATCTGCTGAATCGGTAGCTAGACTCAATGATGCTAGTACAGTATTATCTCCAGAATCTTTCAAAAAGATCAGTTAAGAAATCTTGAGATTTAAGTCTTCATTGATAGGTTTACTTGGCGTTACCGTAATTTTATCTAGTACTGGCTTTTAGTAGAAAGTTAATACATAAATTAATCAATTTAAATTGTTCTATGAAAAGAAGTATCTTAATAAGTGGAATCATAGTTGCTAGTTTTTCCTGGTTGCCCATGCCAGTAAGAG
Source organism: Cyanobacteria bacterium P01_F01_bin.143 (assembly GCA_039190385.1). Classification (GTDB taxonomy): domain Bacteria; phylum Cyanobacteriota; class Cyanobacteriia; order Cyanobacteriales; family Xenococcaceae; genus Xenococcus. The sequence goes on from JBCCYD010000016.1 coordinate 19,544, forward strand.
GACAATCAGTTACCTCGGACTATCAAGCAATTATGACCGAAGATCCGTCTATTCCGATCAAAGAACTAGAATTGATGGTCAAACCTCTAACCCAAGAGGAACTAGATATCGAAGCAGATGCCTGGTTGGACTTACTCCAAGCTCAAGTTAAAGAAGTGAGTGACGCCGAAATTGCTGTTAATCGCAAGAATGAGGAATTAGAGCAAGCTAAAGAAGCGATCGCGGATCTCGAACAAGCAGATAAAGCTCTGACTGAAGTGGAAGAAACAGCTCAAGAATTAACCACCGAAGAAACAAAGCAAGAGTTGGAAAAAGATCTAGAGAAAGCTCAGGAAAAACTAGAAGAAGCTCAAGGATCGATTGAAGAAGCGATCGAAGAAGAAGCCAAAACTCAAGAAAATGAGGATCTCACAGAAGCCTTAACCGAAGCCCAAGAGGATGCTGTCGTAGCTGAATCAGAATCGGGCGACACTGTTGTTGAGCCAGACAAGGAAATTGGAGAATCAACGATCGCTGAAAATACAGGTGAAATTACAAAACTGGAAACAGAAAATCTTGATGATACTCAAGAGATAGATCAAGCTCAACAAAAAATTGAGCAAACGACAGAACAATTGGAAGCTGCGATCGCGGATAAAGCGGAAATTAAAACCCAATTGTTACTCAATTTAACCGAAGCTCGTGATGAGCAAACTGAGATAGGCGATCGCTTTGAAGTAATTATCAATGAATTAGAGACCAAAGGTGGAGATATTGAAAGCTATCGTCAGTATTTAACCGCCATTGGTTTAATTGAAGTTGATGTCACCGATCGCCAAGCATTATGGATCACGGTATTAGGTTGGCTGAAATCAGATACTGGCGGCATTCGTTGGGCAATTAATATTAGTAAATTTGTCAGTATCGCTATCCTTTCTGTCGTTGGTTCTTTTGTCGCAGCAAATGTAACTAGCAAATCACTCCAGATTATTCCCAATATGTCTGAGTTATTACGCGGTTTCCTAGTCGGCATTGTTCGTCAAGGTACCCTGGTGATTGGAATTCTTTTCGCTCTTACTGCGTTGGGAATTAGTTTAGGGCCCTTATTGACAGTCTTTGGGGGAGTCAGTTTTGTCTTGGCTTTCGCCTTGCAAAATAATTTGGGTAATCTTGCTAGTGGTTTGATGATTATGTTCTACAAACCCTTCGACGAAGGAGATGAGATTAAAGTTGATGAGTTGTGGGGTTATGTCGATTCGATTTCCATCGCGACTACCAAAATTAAAGGCATGAGTGGCGAGATAATTAGTGTGCCCAATGATAGTATTTGGAACAGCAATATTATCAATTTAACGTATAGCAAATCGAGAGGTTTTAGCGGAACCATCATTGTTGATCTCGAACAAAATCTTTCTCAGGCAAAACAAGTAATTTTAGATGCGATTAAATCCCATCCTGGAGTTTTAGATGAACCGGCACCTCGAACTTTAATTTGGGAGCTGGATGGTGATTCTATTAGTATTATGTTTTTTGGCCATATTAAAACTCAGGAATATTGGACAGTTCATGAAGAAGTGATTGAGTTGATTCAAAAAGGAATTAACGAGGCTGGAATCGCGATCGATATGCCAGAGCAGAGAATTCAAATTGAGTCTGTAAATACCAACAATGATTTGTCGAAGGTGTTGCCAACTGAGTTTTTAAAAAAAGTGAGTTAAATTTAAAAATTAGCTATTAGTTAATAGCCAAAGTATCAAAGGAATCGAGATAAAACTTAGTAATGTAGAAGTCACGATCGCCCGAGCTGTAAAATCTTGATCGCCCCCAAATTCATGCACTAAGACCAAAGAACTAACTGCTGTAGGCATAGCACTTTGGAGTACTAAGACTTGGAGATCTAAACCCTTTAGATGTAAGATATTGCCCACAGTATAGGCGATCGCCGGAGCAACAAGTAACCGAATGCTGGCGGCTAATAATTCTTTCAATCCCAATGTAAATTTAGTTTTCGCCAGTTGAATGCCCAATAAAATTAACGCGATGGGAATTGCGGCGGCTCCTACTTGTTGAATTGCGAGATCTAGCTTAAAAGGAATATCCACAGCTAAGATTCGTAAAGTTAGACCTGCTGCGATCGCCCAGATCAAAGGCAGTTTAAAAATCAACTTTAATCCCGAAACAAAGCCTTGCCCCCTCAGAATTGCTGGGCCAAAACAAAACATGACGATACTAGAACCCAACATATAAATTACTGCTCTAGCTAATCCTTCCGTTCCCAAAGCAAAACTTACAACCGATAAACCCATATTTCCATTATTAGGAAACAAAGAAGTCGCAACGAAAGCTGTGGTTGAGGTAGAAGAAAATTTGAGAATTCTACTAAGTATTTTTACTACTAAATAAACAATGCCAACAGTAATTACAAACCCTTTTAGTAAAGCCAAAGAACTGGTAATCGGCAAATCATTGCGATACAAACTATCAATCACCAATGCAGGAGATAAAACATAAAGAATTAATTGAGAAAGAGTTTGATTTTTTAGTGATAAACTTCGCCCTACGATTAAACCAATTAAAATAATCAACGCTACAGGTAAGATTGCAGGCAAAAGATATAGCATAAGCTGTGTGCTAAACTAGGGAACATTAATAAAATTTACAATCTTATATAAAAATAGTGTTTTAATCACAGCGATTTAATATGCAACTTTGTTATCCTTTCTGTAACAACTAAGCATTAACGTTATAAGTCCGAGATCTTATGGTTGCCATAACCCTCGCTGCCAAAGCAATAGCCCAAAATAGTTCCAGATTGCAAAAAGTCTGGCAGACTGTTCATAGTAATAGTTGTCCTACTATATACAATTTCCATATGCATACTACTGCTTCTGATGGACGATTAACTCCATTAGAGGTTGTAGATCAGGCTTTGAAAATTAAACTCAAAGGTATGGCAATTACCGATCATCATTCCGTCGATGGTTATCGACAAGCTCAAGCATATCTTAATCAAATTCAAGAACAAAATCCCCAGAGCGAGGTATTTACCCTTTGGACGGGTACCGAAATCACCTCTAACCTCCAGGGTATTACGGTTCATATTTTGGCCTATGCTTTCGACCCCGAACATCCAGCGATAGCACCTTATCTACAATCGGTAGCTCCTTTTGGGGGTGATGCATTAGCATCAACAGTAATAGATCGTATTCATAATGCAGGTGGCTTGGCAGTTTTAGCTCATCCTTTTCGTTATCGTCGTCCTGCTAAAGAATTAGTTCCTCTAATTGCTTGTATGGGTATTGATGGGATCGAAGCTTATTATTCCTATACCAAAACGAATCCTTGGAAAGCTAGTCCTAGCCAAACAGAAGAATGTTTAGAATTTGCATTTAAATATAATCTCCATACTTCTTGTGGGACGGATACTCATGGGAAAAATATTTTGGTGAAACTTTAATTGCTAATTGCTAATTGCTAATTGCTAATTGCTAATCGCTAATCGCTAATTGCTAAAATTTCTTGAAGGTAACTAGTATCTAAATATTTTGTGTTGGGAGTTTTTCCTTGGAGGATTTTTAAGGAGGATTCTGCTTCGCCAATTTGAGTGACAACTAAGATAGCGTCCTTAAAGTTTTGGTTTTTGGTATATTCGTTGACAGTGACAATGGTTTTGAGATTGGCTTGAGTAGCAGCCTGTAAGCCATGAGCAGTGTCTTCAAAAACTAAACAATGTTCTGGTTCAATATTCATCTGTTGTAAAACATAAAGATAAATATCTGGTGCGGGTTTTTTCTGGGCAACAATATCTCCTGCGGCAATAACTTCAAACCAGGCAGGATCAAGAGTTGTTTTCAGTAATGCTGTGGCATTGGCTAAGGTACTAGTAGTCGCGATCGCCAAACGAATTCCTTGCCCTTTTGCCTCCATGATCAGTCTTTTAACTCCCGGACGCAAAGGTATCGCCCCTTGTTGCAGGAGCGATCGATAATATTTGCTTTTTAGCTGATGGGTCTGGACAATAAATTCGGCAAGATTCTCGGTTTGCCAATCGCTTTGATAGGTTTGGAGATAAAATTTGAGTCTTTCTTTGCCACCGGCGATCGCTAGCAATTCCCCGTACAGTTCTATTGACCAGCGCCAGGGGACCCCAATATCAGCAAATGCCAGATTAAACGCGACCCGATGACCGTCGCGTTCAGTATCGGCCAAGGTCCCATCAACATCGAAAATTAAAGCTTTTAACTGATTATTCATCCAGTTAGACTAGCATGGTATTGTTCTTAATTCTAGCGACCAATACCAATATAGCGGAAGCCAGCTTCTTTCAAGGCTTTGGGATCTAGGCAATTACGACCATCAATCATCACAGGATCGTTATGGTGCATTGATTTTGCCATTTTCTGATAATCAAGTTCTAAAAATGCCTGCCACTCAGTTACTAAAACTAAGGCGTCACAACCTTCTGCTAGCATTTCCGCATTGCCTTCAATAGTGACTCCAGATAAGCCATTACTTAATCTCGATTGAGATACTATAGGATCGTAAGCTTTTACCTTGGCACCTAGGCGATTTAGTTGTTCGATTAACTGCAAGGCAGGAGCATCCCGCATATCATCAGTATCTGGTTTAAAGGTTAAGCCAAGCAAACCAATGGTTTTTCCTTTGAGGATTTTTAGTTCCTGTTGTAATTTTTCGAGAATAATCAGACGTTGGCGAATATTGACGTTCACCGCAGCTTTTAGTAATTCTGGTTCATAACCATAATCATCGGCGGTGTGAATCAGAGCCGAAACATCTTTGGGAAAACAAGAGCCACCCCAACCAATTCCCGCGTTGAGAAATTTACTGCCAATACGTGAGTCCAGACCAATGCCTTTAGCTACTTGAGTAACATCAGCGCCGACGCGATCGCAGATATTAGCGACTTCATTGATAAAACTAATTTTCGTGGCCAAGAAAGAATTAGCAGCATATTTAATCATTTCTGCCGAACTGAGATCGGTAACAACTACTGGCACGGTCGGTAAAGATTTATCTTCAGCGGCCACTCGATCAACTAGAGGTTGGTAAAGTTGTTTCATCAATGCGATCGCTTCAGTACTGTCACTGCCGAGAACAATGCGATCAGGATTGAAAGTATCATAAACAGCTGAACCTTCACGCAGAAATTCGGGATTACTTACTACATCAAAATGAGGCTGCTTTTCTTCAGTTGTACCTGAGATATTTCCAGCTCCAACTAAAGTTTTGTGTTGTTCTTTGATTCCTTCAAGCACAATCATTCTGACCCAATCTCCCGAACCAATTGGCACGGTGGATTTATTGACAATCACTTTATAGCCACCATTTAAATGAGCGCCAATTCCTCTAGCTACGGCTTCAACATAGCGGGTATCACTTTCTCCTGTGGGTAAAGGAGGAGTACCCACCGCAATAAACAAAATTTCACCATGACTGACACCCTGAGCGAGATCGGAGGTGAATTTTAGTTTTCCTGATGCTGCGGAAGATTGCATCAATTCTGACAATCCAGGTTCATAGATGGGAGACTGACCCGATTGCATTAATTTGACTTTTTCTTCATTATTATCGACACAGATTACATCATGTCCGATATGAGACAGACAAACACCAGTCACTAGACCGACATATCCCGTACCGATTACACAAACTCGCATAGACTTTTCCTTTGAGAATAATTTATAAGGTAACTTGAACTTTTTTATTTGTAAGGCGATCGCGAAAATCTTTGATTGTTAATTCCAATCCTTCTTGCAGAGGAATCTTCGGTTCCCAATCAAGTAATTTTTTCGCCCGAGAAATATCAGGTTGTCTCTGTTTAGGATCATCTTCTGGTAGAGGCTTAAAGACTAACTCGGCATCTGGATTGACCATTTTTTGGATAGTATTGGCCAATTCAAGAATCGTATATTCTCCAGGATTGCCTATATTAATCGGGCCAACATGTTCTCCATTCATTAATCGCATCATTCCTTCGACCAAATCAGAGACGTAGCAGAAACTACGAGTTTGAGAACCATCTCCATATACGGTCAAAGGTTTACCTTGTAAGGCTTGAGCAATGAAATTACTGACGACTCTGCCGTCATTTTCCAGCATTCTTGGCCCATAGGTATTGAAAATGCGCATCACCCTAATATCAACATTATTTTGCCGATGATAATCAAAAGCTAGAGTTTCAGCAACTCTTTTGCCTTCGTCATAACAACTGCGAATTCCAATACAATTGACATTGCCTCGATATTCTTCTGGTTGGGGATGAACATCAGGATCTCCATAGACTTCAGAAGTTGAAGCGAGTAAAAATCTTGCTTTGACTCGCTTGGCTAGTCCCAACATATTCAAAGTTCCCATGACGTTAGTTTTAATGGTTTTCACAGGATTGTATTGATAGTGAATTGGGGAAGCTGGACAAGCTAAATGATATATTTGATCTGCTTCTAAACGAATTGGTTCGGTAACATCGTGACGAATTAGTTCAAAATAAGGATTGTTAAGCCATTTTAAGATGTTATGCTTATGGCCAGTATAAAAGTTATCCAAGCACAAAACTTCGTTGCCTTGCATCATTAGGCGATCGATTAAGTGAGAACCGATAAAACCTGCGCCACCAGTGACTAATATTCTCATTTAAAAAAATTTTTGGGTAACTTTAAAAATCACCTTTCAGGTTAACTCTTAATAGAAAAGATGTCTAATTGCATTTGATATTTATTATTAAGTCTTTATTATTTAATAATTTAGTAGATATTTAATAGATAGTCTGGCGTTGTTTATCAGGACGATTGATAGATGCGATCGCATTTTGTAATTCTTCTACACTCATGCAAGTTCCTCCTTGGGCTCCCGCCATAGTTGTAATATGCTCTTCCATCAGCGTGCCCCCAAGATCATTGCAGCCCCAAGTCAAAGCCTCAGTCGCATTTGCCAATCCTAGCTTGACCCAACTTGGTTGATGATTAACAATCCAATTACCTAGAAAAATCCTGGCTACTGCCGTTAAAAGAAGCGTATCAGCAATGACTGGTTGATCTCGCCCCACTCTTTTCCTCAGAGCGTTCGGAGCTTCTTGTCCGACAAAAGGCAAAATGATAAATTCGGTAATTTTTCCTGGATAATTATTCGCGATCGCCTTTTGTTGAAGCGATCGCAACTTTCCAAAATGAGCTATCTGTTGCTCAGGTGTCTCAATATGACCAGAAAGCATGGTACTCGTCGTCATCATGCCCAGACGATGAGCCGTCCCCACAATCTCCAACCAAGTAGCCGTATCTATTTTTTGGGGGCAAATAACTTTTCTGACAGAATCATCCAATATTTCCGCTGCGGTTCCTGGCATCGAACCAACCCCTTCTCGTTGCAAAGCAATTATTACTTCCTCATAGCTGATGCTATCTTCACGAGCAATAAACTGTACCTCCTGGGGAGAAAAAGCATGGAGATGAATCTGGGGAAATTGATTTTTAATCGTAGCGATCAATTCTAAATAATAGGCCAAGGAACTGCCCTCAATTTTTGCTGCGGGGTTCAATCCTCCTTGCATACAGATTTCCGTCGCGCCTTGAGCAACTGCGTCCGATGTTTTGGCAATTATTTGCTCTGTATCCAGCCAAAAAGCTCCTTCTTTTCCCGCATCACGACGAAAGGCGCAGAAACTACAATGTTGTTCGCAAATATTCGTAAAATTGATATTGCGATTGATTATATAAGTTACTGTATCGCCCACTTGTTGCTTTCTCAGGCGATCAGCAGTTGTTTTAATCTTGGCGATCGCTTCCGACTTGGTTTGCTGAAGTAAAATCAATCCTTCCGCTTCTGAGATATCCTGCTGGTTTAACGCTTTTTCTAAAATCGTATCAATTAATTTTCGACTATAAATGGCAGTAGCTGGCATTAATCGGCCTCTTGCATAGTTAAACTTCGCGTTACCTCAACGAAATTTTGAGCTGACGACAACAGTCTATAATTGTACCCTGAAACAAAAATTTGAAGCTACGATTAATTCTCGCTTCAGAGTTTTTGAATTATTAAACTTGCCAATATAATGCTTTCGACTAACTTGTTTTATCTTCTCTTTTTTTTGGTTTTCTTGGGAAGTAAGATATCCATCATGGCAAAACCACCATATAAGCTGATACATAGCAACGGCAGCATCAACGTTAAAAATCCTACACTAATACTTCCATCAACTAATAACTTGATTGATATTGCCACTAGAGAAATACAAGGAGAAAAACACAGCAACTTTTTTATTGGTTTGGGAAGCGCTGCTAAAATATCAAGAAGTATTGTTGAAAACGCCAAGGGCAGAATTGCACTAAGTAGAATTGTTAGCAACAGCGCATTTTTCATCAATAATATATAAAACATATTTCTTCTATTCTTTTTGATAATAGATAGTTAAGAATGAACTACCTTATTTATAATGTAAATAAATTTTTTAGTGTTTTTGAATTTTCTAATTAGTTCTTTATATTTGAAACCAGAAAAATAATAGTAATCAAAATAATTAAGTATATTCACGTAAAAAAATCTTCAGCTACTTTATATCTAGCCTCATGTCCTAAAAATTTGCTTTGCGTAAATATACTGAAATAATTAAACAAATAGTATCTAACTAAATCATTGCTTTTATCTCCCATTCTTATGATCACTCGCCGCCAATTTTTAGTTACAAGTACCGCCGTTATAGCAAGTCAATTACTATCAAGTTGTAGCAATCCGACGGAAACCCTGAATGTCATCATGCTACAAAATTCCATCCCAACTCAATTAGTCGGCGCTTTTCGCAAAACTTTAGCTAACAATGCTCCCATTAAATTTAAACCAGAATCACAATTAAGAAGAATATTTAATTTTCTCAAGACTTGGAAAAATCCCAAAAAACCGGAAAATTGGGGACTAGAGCAAGTAAAAAAACTTTGGAATAGATCCCCCAAACAAGCAGATTTGGTAACTTTGGGAAATTCTTGGTTGAAAAATGCGATCGCGGAAAATCTGATCCAACCCCTAGACATCAGTAAATTAGCTGGCTGGGCTAATTTAAATCCGCGATTTCAACAGCTAGTTACCCAGGATGGTAAAATTTATGCTGCGCCCTATCGTTGGGGAAATACGGTAATTGCCTATCGCAAAGATAAATTCGAAGAATTTAATCAAGGTAAATCAGAAAAACTAGTAATTAATGATTGGTCGGATTTGTGGCGTCCTGAATTGGCAGGGAAAATATCTTTATTAGACAATTATCGAGAAATAATTGGCTTAACTTTAAAGAAATTGGGTTATTCCTACAATAGTTCGGACTTAGCCGCCATCCCTAATCTAGAATCAGAGCTTCAAGCACTTCAGCAACAAGTGAAATTCTACAGTTCTACCAAATATCTTCAACCCTTATCTTTGGGTGATACCTGGGTTGCGGTGGGTTGGTCGACAGATATATTACCTTTGGTAAGACGTAATCCCGACAAAATCGATGTGGTTGTTCCTGCTTCGGGGACTGCTCTCTGGGCGGATTTATGGGTACAACCCAATATCGCTAATGGTATTAATGATAGCGTGGAGAATCGCTTGGAATCCTGGATTGATTTTTGTTGGCAAGATTCTGGAGCTTCGACTATTATGCTATTCACTAATGGGATTTCCCCTGTATTAAATCAAGGCAATCAAGAGCAATTAACCAAAGATCTCAAAAATAATCAAGATTTTATTCAATCTAGTCTGGCATCTTTCCCGAAGAGTGATTTTATTGCGCCGCTGGCTGAAGAGACTGATCAAGAATATCAGGCTCTTTGGAAAAAAATTCGGACAGAAAAAGTATAGCGAAAGTCAAAAGTCAAAAGTCAAAAGTTCTAAAGGATACCGCGACCCATTTCAAAAGTTTATTAATCATAGGCTTGAAAGTTCGCTAATGTCCTAACTAAATTACATAGTGCTATATAAAAAAAATTAATTTTTCTTAATATTTTCTTTTGTAAA
>JBCCYD010000017.1:0-28866 GCA_039190385.1 Cyanobacteria bacterium P01_F01_bin.143
ACTGTCTGGTTGTTGGTGGAAACTAGAAAATGCCATGACCATGTTAGCTCTTAGAGTGTTACGTGCTAATGGTGATTGGAACAGTTATTGGCAGAATAGTCCATTAGCGATCGCTTGAGGCCATCACTTTTAATTACACCCCTAGCGTAAGTAGTGCGGGAGATTTCAATAAAGATGGATTCGCTGACATTATTGTTGGGGCATACTTTGCTGACGGTGCAACAGGGGAGAGCTATTTAGTGTTCGGGTCTAGTAATCCTAGTGCTTCTATTGAATTATCTAGCCTTGATGGTAACAATGGTTTTGTCATTAATGGGATTGATTCAGGTGATCGTTTGGGCAGATCTGTAAGTAATGCCGGAGATGTCAATGGGGACGGGTTTGCTGACATTATTGTTGGGGCATATAGGGCTGACGCTGGTAGCAAAAGTGATGCAGGAAATAGCTATGTGGTTTTCGGAACTAGTAATCCTAGTATTTCTGTTGAATTATCTAGCCTCGGTGGAAAAAATGGTTTTGTTATCAATGGGATTGATCGAGATGATTTTTCAGGTTGGTCGGTAAGTAATGCGGGAGATTTTAATGGGGATGGCACTGATGATCTGATTATTGGAGCAAGAGGAGCAGACCCTAATGAAAATAGTAGCGCAGGAGAGAGCTATGTAGTATTCGGCAGGGATTTTAATACCGATGAAGACACCGCATTTACTACCAGCAGCATACTCACTAACGATACTGACCCTGACGGAGATCTCCTATCTATCACTGCTATTGACACCACAGGAACTTTAGGCATAGTTACAAATAATGGAGATGGCACCTTTGATTATGATCCTAATGGGCAATTTGAAAGTTTGAGTAACGGTGAATCAGCGATCGATACCTTTAGCTACACCATTAGTGATGGCAGCTTAACTGATACTGGCACTGTCACGATTGAGATCGCGGGATTAGGAGAACTGATTAATGGTACTAATTTAGATGATAGTCTGACAGGAAGTGGAAACCAAGACATCATCAATGGTCTTGATGGCAATGATACCCTCAAGGGATTTACTGGTAATGATATTCTTAATGGTCAAAATGATAATGACTCTCTTCTCGGCGGCAATGGTAATGATACTCTCAATGGTGGCATTGGTACCGATACTCTTTGGGGTCAAAATGATGATGACAGTTTAACTGGCGGAGATGGCAATGATACCATCGGTGGCGGCGCTGGTGCTGATACTCTTTGGGGGAACAATGATAATGATAGTTTAACTGGCGGAAATGGCAATGATACTCTCGATGGCGGCGCTGGTAACGATACTCTTTCAGGAAACAATAATGATGACAGTTTAATCGGTGGATATGGTAATGATACTCTCAATGGTGGCGCTGGAAATGACATCATCGATGGGCAAAATGATGATGACCATCTCGTTGGGAATAATGGCAATGATACTCTTATTGGTGGTTTTGGCAATGATATCCTCGATGGAGAGAATGATGATGACCGCTTAGTCGGTAGTAATGGCAATGATACTCTCATTGGCGGGATTGGGGCTGATAGTCTTTGGGGTCAAAATAATGATGATTCTCTTCTCGGTGGTGATAGTAACGATACTCTTGGTGGTGGGTCTGGCAATGATATCCTCGATGGGCAAAATGATAACGATCGCCTAGTTGGTGGTGATGGTGATGATACTCTAATTGGAGGGTTAGGTTTAGATACCTTATTCGGACAAGCCGGTAGCGATCGCTTTAGACTAGAATCTAATACCACTGCTAATCGAGACTTGATTCAAGATTTTGAGGATGGCATCGATTTGTTTGAATTAACTGGAACTCTTAGTTTTGGTAGTCTAACCATTACTCAAACTGGCGCAAATACCAACATTATTGAAACTGCCACTAGTGAAACTTTAGCAACTCTCACAGATATTACGGCAACTGATATTGATAGTACAGATTTTATTTAGTAGCTTTTCACCACGGTTTTGACTACCAGTTCCTAATTCATAAGTTTTTTTTATCTTACTGCTAAAAGTTTTTTTGGCAGTAAGTATTGTTTTTTGGGGTGATTGCTGTAAAATTTAGTTATTGATTTAAATCAATCCAGAAATAAATATCAATAGATTTTAGAAAATGTACTTTAGAATTTGTTAACATTCACCACTTATAATAAATTCTTGTCCATCCTTTTTAATCTAAAACTAAACAACTCAAACAACCAAAACGAACTTTAAAAACAACATCTCATATTGTTACAATGTCAATTACCAATAAAATTCATTTTAGGAATCTCAAAGGAGATATTTTCGGGGGCCTCACAGCTGCGGTTATCGCCTTACCAATGGCTTTAACCTTTGGGGTTGCTTCTGGTGCAGGAGCTTCTGCAGGACTGTGGGGCGCTATTCTAATAGGCTTCTTTGCTTCTTTGTTTGGGGGAACATCCACCCTTATCTCCGAACCAACTGGGCCGATGACAGTTGTGTTCACAGCAGTTATTGCTAGTCTGACAGCTGCTAATCCTGATGCGGGTTTGGCCATGGCATTTACTGTAGTCATGTTAGCTGGAGTTTTTCAAATAATTTTTGGGGCTTTAAAACTCGGTAAATATGTCACCCTAATGCCCTATACAGTTATCTCTGGCTTTATGTCGGGGATTGGGGTAATTTTAATTATCCTACAAATTGCACCATTTTTAGGTGAAAATAGTCCTAAAGGCGGAGTTCTCGGGACAATGCAAAGTCTACCGACGCTGATTGCGGGAATTAACCCTTTAGAAACTTTTTTAGCTGTCTTAACAGTTGTAATTTTACTGTTCTATCCTAGTAAGCTCAAGAAATTTTTACCGCCGCAACTTTTGGCCTTAATTGTTGGGACTTTAATTGCCACCTTCTTATTTAATGGTTCTGATATTCGCACCATTGGTGAAATTTCCGTTGGGTTACCTAGCCTGCAAATTCCTACTTTCAGTGCATCTCAATTACAAACGATGCTAGTTGACGGTTTGGTACTCGGAATGTTGGGTTGTATTGATGCATTGCTAACTTCCTTGGTTGCCGATAGTTTAACTCGGACTGAGCATAACTCAAATAAAGAATTAATCGGTCAAGGTGTGGGTAATTTAGTTTCTGGTTTGTTCGGTGGCATGCCTGGTGCTGGGGCAACTATGGGAACAGTCGTTAATATTCAATCTGGAGGAAGAACTGCGGTTTCTGGTTTGTCTCGGGCGTTGATTTTATTGGTCGTAGTTTTAGGCTTGAGTCAATATTTATCGGGAATTCCTAGTGCAGTTTTAGCTGGTATTGCTTTTAAAGTAGGTGTCGATATTGTTGATTGGGGTTTCCTCAAACGCGCCCACAAAATTTCTCCCAAAGCTGCCACTATTATGTATGGCGTAATTGCTCTGACCGTATTTGTCGATTTGATTGTTGCTGTTGGTGTTGGTGTTTTTGTTGCTAATATTCTGACTATTGAACGTCTTTCTAACCATCGGGCAGATACAGTAAAAGCTGTTACCTATGATGGAGAGGAAATCGAGCTCAATCCAAAAGAGAAGCAATTATTAGAAAGAGCTAATGGTCGCGTACTGTTGTTCTATCTCAGTGGACCAATGATTTTTGGTGTAGCAAAGGCAATTTCTCGCGAACATAATTTGATTAATGATTATCAAGCATTGGTTTTAGATTTATCGGAAGTGCCAATTTTAGGTGTAACCTCTTCCTTGGCTATAGAAAATGCGATTGAAGAAGCAGCGGATAAAGGTCGTCAAGTATTCCTCGTTGGGTTGCAAGGTCAGGCGGAAAAACGTTTGCGTAAATTAGGGGTCATGGAAAAAGTTCCCGCGCAAAATATGATAAGCGATCGCACTGTAGCTTTAGAACAAGCTGTCAACTATGTGGATCAACATGTTGCGGATTTTAATCGTGACACCCTTAGCACCCATGCAATTAGATAATCAAAAGGCCAATCAATAATTTTCTAATTCAACAAATCACCATGACAAATTTAGCCCCAATATTTCATAGTGGATTGAGCCCAAATCTTGTATTTGGTTCACCATTACTCGCTACCGAAGCAAGCCCTGAAAATTCATCAATGGTTTTGGCTGGAGTTTTATTAAGTCTTGTCTTTATCTATCTAGCAAGTAAATTAGGTGGTGAGCTCTCCAAATTAGTTGACTTGCCCCCCGTACTCGGTGAATTAATTGCTGGGGTGGTCGTGGGAGTTTCAGCCTTACATCTATTGGTTTTTCCTGAAACAGGAGCGGTTGCTAGCGATTCGGTTGTGATGAGCATTTTGCAACAATTTGCTGGCTTAGATTCAGAAAATATTGGGGCTGTATTTAGTACGCAAAGTGAGGTCATCTCTGTCTTGGCCGAACTCGGAGTAATTATTCTCTTATTTGAGATTGGTCTAGAGTCGGATTTGCGAGAATTACAAAAAGTTGGTGCTAGAGCTGCGATTGTGGCAGTAGTGGGAGTTGTGGTTCCTTTTGTCGCTGGTACAGCAGGACTTATGTTAATCTTTGGCATGCCCACGATTCCTGCGGTATTTGCCGGGGCGGCACTGACGGCAACTAGTATTGGTATTACCTCCAAGGTGCTTTCCGAGTTGGGACAGCTTAAGTCTACCGAAGGTCAAATCATTGTTGGGGCAGCGGTTATCGATGATGTTTTAGGAATTATTGTTTTAGCCGTAGTTGCTAGTTTAGCCAAAACTGGAGATGTCGATATTCTTAATCTAGTTTATTTGATTATTAGTGCGACAGCTTTCTTGTTAGGTTCAATCTTTTTTGGGAAATTCTTTAATCAAAGTTTTGTAGCGATCGCGGAAAAATTACAAACTAGAGGCAAGTTAGTTATACCTGCTTTAATATTTGCTTTGGCGATGGCATTTTTGGCTAATGCAATCCATTTAGAAGCAATTCTCGGTGCTTTTGCCGCTGGCTTAGTTTTGGATGAAACAGACAAACGCAAAGAGTTGGATCAACAAATAATTCCCATCGCTGATATTTTAGTTCCCATTTTCTTTGTCTCTGTTGGGGCAAGAGTTGATCTTAGTGTTTTGAACCCGACTAGTGCGGATAATCGTCAAGGATTAATTATTGCTGCTTTTTTAATTGTGGTGGCGATTATTGGGAAAATCATTACTGGTTGGTCAATTTGGGGTCAAGAAAAAATCAATCGTTTAGCGATCGGTATTGGCATGATTCCTCGGGGGGAAGTCGGTTTAGTTTTTGCCGGGATTGGTGCAGCTAGTGGAGTTTTGGATAAACCTTTACAAGCAGCAATTATTATTATGGTAATACTGACTACTTTTATTGCTCCTCCTTTATTGCGTTTTGCTTTCCAAGAAGAGGAAGAAGCCGATTCAGCATTGAGCGTTGAACAGTAAACATTGAACATTGACCATTGAGCATTAAATATTGGGCATTGAGTATTGATTACTTCTCAGTGCTCAGCTCTGTAAAGAATAAGAATAGTTGAGGAAAAATCATGAATTATTTACTTTCAGATCAAAATACTTGGGTTTGGTTTTATTTTATTTTGTATGCCCTAACCATAGTTTTTCTAGTTCCCGAAGCTAAAAAATCGAATAGTCAACCAGTTACGGTCGAGGTCTCTGACGAAAAAGCTTTGAAATTTGCTTCGCAGTTAATACTACGCACTATTTTGATAGTTCCAATGATATTTCTAATAAAAAATAGTATTTAACTACTGGGAACTGATAACTGATAACTGATAACTGATAACTGATAACTGATTCATGTTAGAAGCTTTTGTTTTTGCCACAATATTACTGGGATTTTTTGGCATCATCTTTAAAAAAAATCTGGTGATGAAAACCATTTCTATGGATGTAATGAGTACTGGAGTAATTGCTTATTACGTATTAATTGCTTCAAGGGAAGGACTATATACTCCGATTTTGGATCAATCTAAGAATATTGGAGATATCTCTTATTCAGATCCAGTTCCCCAGGCTGTAATTCTAACTGCGATCGTAATTGGTTTTTCTATTCAAGCTTTGATGCTAGTTGGAGTTATGAAACTAGCCAAAGATAATCCAACTTTGGAAGTTAGCGCGATCGAAGAGAATAACCAATAATTCTCGTTTTTCGTAAGTTCTGATTATCGAATCTTTAGACAAGAAATATTGCATCATGAACAACCTTACGATCGCCTGGATTGCACTACCATTGTTTGTGGGATTTGTTATTTATCTATTTCCCAAACTCGCTCGCTTGCTTGCTTTAGCTATCACAATAGTTTCGGCTGTTTATGCCTATCTCGTATTTGTAGCTCCTGCAGCCTTAGAGATTCAGCTACTAGATAATTTTGGGGTTACTTTAGCAATTGACCAATTAAGTGGCTTTTTTATCTTAACCAATGCTTTAGTCACCGCAGCGGTCTTACTCTATTGTTGGAATACAGCCAGGACTAGTTTTTTCTATATGCAGATGATTATTCTGCATGGCAGCGTTAACGCTAGTTTTATCTGTGCCGATTTGATTAGTCTGTATGTGGCTCTTGAAGTAATTAGTATTGCCGCATTTTTACTCATTACCTATCCTCGAACAGATAAATCAATTTGGGTTGGCTTGCGCTATCTTTTTGTCAGCAACACAGCAATGTTGTTTTATCTAGTGGGGGCGGTGCTAGTTTATCAGGCTCATCATTCCTTTAACTTTCAAGGTTTGCGCGGTTCTCCCCCGGAAGCAGTTGCGCTAATTACTCTGGCACTACTGGTCAAAGGAGGCATTTTTATCTCGGGTTTATGGTTGCCCCTAACTCATTCCGAATCCCAATCTCCAGTCTCGGCAATGCTTTCTGGGGTTGTAGTTAAAGCGGCAGTATTTCCCCTAGTCCGTTATGCCTTGATGATAGAAGAAATTGAGTTAATGATTCGTATCTTTGGTGTTACGACTGCAATATTGGGGGTGGTTGGGGCAATTTTTGAAAAGGATACCAAACGTACTTTGGCCTTTAGCACCATTTCCCAATTGGGGTTTATTCTTGCCGCACCAGAAGTGGGAGGATTTTATGCTCTAACTCACGGATTGGTTAAATCCGCACTGTTTTTGATAGCAGGAAATTTACCAAGTCGGAAATTTGAGGAACTGCAATATCGTCCAGTCGATAATTCAGTTTGGATAGCCCTGGTGATAGCAAGTTTTTCGATCTCTGGCTTCCCTCTACTATCGGGTTTTGGTGCCAAGATTCTGACCACAAAAAATCTCTTACCTTGGCAGTTTATTGCCATGAACTTGGTAACTCTGGGAACAACGATCATCTTTGCCAAATTTATTTTTATCTCTCATCAAAAAGTTCCGAAAGAGAAAAAACAAGAGCGGCTACAACCTGGCTTTTGGTGGGCAATGACAATTTTATTGGGAGGATTAGTGCTAGCAAATGGATTTTATTTCCAAGCCTATACCCTAGCCAATATTGTTAAGCCCTTAGTAATGATCGCGTTAGGATGGCTCATTTATTTGTTGATTGTTAACAAAATCACCTTTAAATTGCCTCGTGAGATCGAAAAATTCGATCATTTAATTGGGGGAATGAGTCTGATGCTAATTTTAGTCTTTTGGATGGTAAAAGTATGATTATAAATTTTGATTTAATAAACAACAGATTAATTACTATATGACCAACCTTTCAATCATCTGGATTGCTCTGCCTTTTTTTGCAGGATTTGTTATTTATCTATTGTCCAAGCTCGATCGCTGGCTGGCTTTAGGCATAACAATGTTTTCTGCTGGTTATGCATATCAGGTGTTTGTGGCACCCGCACCCATAGAGATTCAGCTACTTGATAATTTTGGGGTTAATTTGTTAATCGACCAATTAAGTGGCTTTTTTATCTTAACCAATGCTCTAGTAACCGCAGCAGTCATACTCTATTGTTGGACTACCCCCAGGACTAGTTTTTTCTATATGCAGGCAATTATTCTGCATGGCAGTGTCAATGCGACTTTCATCTGTGCAGATTTGATTAGTTTGTATGTAGCCCTCGAAGTAATTAGTATTGCGGCGTTTTTGCTCATTACCTATCCTCGCACCGACAAAACAATTTGGGTTGGCCTGCGTTATTTATTTGTGAGTAACACAGCAATGTTGTTTTATTTGGTCGGAGCAATTTTGGTCTATCAAGCCCATCATTCTTTTAATTATGCTGGTTTGCGAGGTTCTCCCCCAGAAGCGATCGCGTTAATTATTCTCGCCCTACTTGTCAAAGGAGGAATTTTTGTTTCTGGCTTATGGCTACCCTTAACTCACTCAGAATCACAAAGCCCAGTCTCGGCAATGTTATCGGGGGTAGTCGTCAAAGCAGGAGTTTTCCCCCTAGTCCGTTTTGCCCTAACTCTAGAAGAGCTTGATCCGATTATCAGATTTTTTGGAGTTGCTACCGCTTTGCTAGGTGTAGGTTTTGCGGTTTTAGAAAAAGATACGAAACGCATGTTGGCTTTCCATACAATTTCGCAGTTGGGTTTTGTTTTAGCTGCGCCAGTGGTTGGGGGTTTCTATGCTTTGACTCATGGGTTAGTTAAATCTGCTCTGTTTTTAATTGCGGGAATTTTACCGAGTCGCAACTTTAAGGAATTACAACATCAACCGATTAGTAATCAGATTTGGTTGGTGTTATTGCTCGCGAGTTTCTCGATTTCGGGTTTTCCTTTACTCTCGGGTTTTGGAGCGAAGGTTTTAACCAGTAAAAATTTCTTACCCTGGCAAGTTATTGCGATGAATATTGCGGCCTTGGGAACAGCGATTTCTTTTGCCAAATTTATCTTTTTGCCCCATGAAAAATTGGACAAGGAGCAAGAAGAGAACAATATACCGTCTGGTTTTTGGTGGGCGATGGTTATTTTACTGGGAGGATTGATTGCGGCGAATGGATTTTATTACGAAGCTTACAGCTTAAAAAATATTGTTAAACCTTTGATTACCATAGGAGTTGGTTGGGTTATGTTTTTGTTGATTTTTAAGCGATCGCTGATTAAGATTTCGCGAGTTGGTGAGAAGTTCGATAATTTAATTGGTGTGATGAGCTTGATGTTTATCTTAATTTTCTGGATGGTGTGGACGGTATGATTGGCTATCTTGATCTGATATTACGCTTAGTAATTTGGTTTTTACTTACTGCCGATTTTAGTACGCCAAATATTATTATGGGAGTCGCGATCGCATTTTTATTACCTCGTAATGCTTTCAAATCATCATCAATAAAAGATTGGCTGCAAACTTTTTGGGACATTCTGATGGCAATTCCTCAAGCTTTTATCGAAGCAGTAGAAATCATGATTCGTCCTCATGATGAAGAAGATATTGTTATTGAAAAGGTTAAACCACGAAGAACTCCAGGCCTGATTTTTCTTGATATATTTTTAATTACTTTTACTCCCAAAACTATTGTCGTGAAATATCAGAAGAAAGGTTCCTATAAAGTCCACAGAGTAAAACGTAAATTGAGTAATAAATAATTAACTTAAAAATAAACTCATTACTCATTACTCATTACTTATTACTCATTATCTCGATCCTGCGAAGACGGGACTCATTACTCAAAAAAGATGGATTCAATTTTAATTGCCATGATTTTGGCCTTACTGATACCGATATATGAAGCTTGGAAAGATGATGATATTTGGCAAAGAATGTTGGCATTTGCCAGTATTGCAACCAAAACCTCGATCATTATGCTATTTATCTCAGTCTTACGTGATGATTGGTCGATTGGCCTCGTTGCCGTCATTATCCTCAGTGTGGGGGAAGCAGGATTGATGTTACTAGCTCATTTAATAAAAAGAATTAACGAAATATGATTGACATTTTAAGTTATACCTTGGTTGTAATCGGCATAATTTTTTGGTTTTGGGGAACATTTCCTCTGCTGGGAAATAGATCAGTATTATTTAAACTCCATAGTCTTTCGGTATCCGATACTTTAGGTTCGATGATCATTGTTATTGGTTTACTTCTTAAAATACCTCGTGAATGGCCATTACTACTTTTAGCAATTATTACCTTAGCAATTTGGAATACTGTCCTCGGTTATGTTTTGGCCTATTGTTCTAGTAGTTCGGAAGTTGAGAATTAAGAAAAATTATTATTATGATTGATAAATATATTTACGTCATCGTAATTTTGCTACCTTTAACTTCGGCAATTTTACTATATGAAACTAATCCCTATAATGCGTTGATTCTTCGCGGAATTTTAGGCGCGATCGCAGCATTAGTTTATGCCGTATTAGGTGCTGCCGATGTTGCCCTCACTGAAGCTTTAGTCGGCACAATGTTAGCTGTTACGCTCTATGTCATTGCCGTTCGTTCCTCTTTTGTCATGCGCCTGGGAATATTACAAAAGCATCAAGTTGCCCCAGAAAATTATTTCACAGAATTAATCGATAATCTTAAAAAGGTTATTAAAAAACATCATTTACGTTTAGAGTTGGTCGAATACGAAGATGACCAAACTTTAGAACAGGCATTAAGAGAAAAAGAAGTTCATGCTATTTGTACTAAACCAGAAAAATCAACCCCAGATACGACACAAACTTATCAAACGAAGATTAGGATACAGCGTCTGTTTGAAATTCTGCAAACTGAGTTAAGCGTTCCAGAAACGTCTCTACATTACATAAAAGTATCAAACTTGGAGGAAAAGCATTAATGAAATGGGTTTATATCATAGCGGGAATTCTTTTATTTATCAAAATGTTGATTATGCCTAATCCCACAGCGGAATGGGACGAATTTTCCATTGTCGATTCGATAGTAGAAGATACTGGGGTATCCAATGCAGTTTCAGGAATTATTTTTCGGAATCGGCTCTATGACACCATTTTTGAAGTGGTCGTATTCTCGATCGCGGTTTTGGGTGTGGGCTTTCTCCTCTCCAATGAACAACCAACTGCGATCGTTTATCAGTTTCGCGATCAACCTTCAATTGTTCTAGCTCGTTTGGGCGCGACCATTGCTGCTTTGGTCAGTATTGAGCTGGCAATTCGCGGGCATCTTAGTCCTGGTGGTGGTTTTGCCGCAGGAGTTGCTGGGGGAACTGCGATCGGTTTGATTGCGATTACCTCATCTTCAATGGCGATGGAGCAAACCTATAAAAAATGGCATGCTGCTACCTGGGAAAAGGTTTCGGTTCTGATTTTTATTTTGTTGGCGGTGATCACTCTTGTGGGCATTGAAATTCCTTTCGGAGAATTAGGAACACTTTTTAGTGGTGGTGCTATTCCCTTACTCAATATCTTGGTAGGTGTCAAAGTTGCCCTAGGTTCCTGGGCCGTTATTTTACTTTTTATTCGCTACCGAGGACTACTTTAAGCTATGTTGAGCGTGGGTATCGATATGGAAAAAGAATTAGCGCGATCGCCTTCGGCCGATCGCTGTGCGACTAGTAAAGCAGATCTTTTCGCGGCCCGCAAAGCGGATCTCTTCGAGATCGCATTTTTCTGTAAACAATTGTGGATAACCTTTAAATAAGTTTTTAGTTGTGCGATTATTATTGCAGGTAATATTGATGGTATAACGATGGGAATTCCATTTAAACAACTTTGGCAATTATTTGAGCCAGCAGACGCGATCGCAACTGGAGCTGAAGCCGCTCAAGCAGTATTTGATTTGGCCGAAACGATTCAAGATCAAGGGAGTAATAGTCCCAGAATTCAGGCATTAGCTTCTAAAATACCGACATTGCTGGAAGCTCTAAATTCTCCTCTTGGTCAGATTGTTAATTCTACCGTTCCTTTTCTTCCTATCGCTGTTGGCATTATTAACTTCTATCGTGAAGCTAGGAAACAAGAACCGACCATTGCTCAAATTATCGCGATTGTTCTGCAAACTGCTTGTTTGGAAAGTATCAAAGAAACTTTAAAGCAAGAAAATATTTCTAATCTTGATGATTCAATCGCTGTATATAGCCATTTTGCTACATTTAATCGTCTAGAACTTGATGATTACCAAATGAGATTGGCATTAGTTTATTTTTCTGAATCTAAGTTTTATCAAGAATTTTATGAAGCTCTAGAAGATAGATTATTATCAATTGGTTGTGAGCAATCTGAGGCTAATCTTCTAACAGAAAAAATAGGAATAAATGTACCTAGATATATTGATCAAGTAATTCCAGAGTTAGGTAATTCTGTAAATAGATTATATAAATGGTATAGTTCTGGTGGAAAAGATAAGTTTGAGAAATATGCAAGTATTAATAATTACCTAGAAGAAAAAATTGCTTCTTTACCAGAAGAGAAAGTCTTTAAAGAAGAATTTAAATTTAAGGATATTTATGTGCCACTAAAAGCAAAAGCTTTAACCTCTGAAGGAAATAAAATTAATGATACTGAAGAATTTATTTTAGAAGATTGGGTTGCTCAGACTATTCTTGATGATAATAAAAAAGACAAAGTAATTTTTATTCAAGCCGGTGCAGGAAGAGGAAAAAGTGTATTTTGTCGGATGTTTGCGGATTGGACAAGAAGAGAACTGCATCCTGTCCTGACTCCAATAATTATTCGTTTGCGCGATATCGAAAATTACAGAAATAGCTTCGAAGAAACGATAACCAATGCAATTCCAGCAAGATTTGTTAAAAGTGATTCTGCATGGTTGGCAGATCCAGATACAAGATATTTGTTTTTACTGGATGGGTTTGATGAGCTACGAATTGAAGGACGAGCTACGGGTGGAATTTCTAGATTTATCAGGCAAGTAGGAGCTTTTCAAAAAGATAATATCGGGAAAGAAAATGGTCATCGCATCATTATTACTGGTCGTCCCTTGGCTTTGCAGGGAATAACTGATTTACCTAGTAATTTAGAGAGAGTAAAGATCTTGCCAATGGATGAGGAGCTTCAGAATCAATGGTTTGATAATTGGCAAAATGTCTTAGGTCTAGATAATCGCTTTGCTGCTGAGATAGAAGTCGTAAAACTTAAAAACATGCTGCGATCTAATAATTGCCCCAATGATGTTAATAATTTGGCAAAAGAGCCACTATTACTATATTTAATTGCTAAGCTACATCTAGAAAAAGAAATTCAAGAAGAAGATTTTGCAGCAACAAGAAATAGAATCGAATCAAAAATTTTGATTTATGAAAAGTCTTTAAATTTTGTTTTAACCGAACAAAGAGGTCAATGGCAACCAATCATTACGAGATTAAATACTGATAATTTAAAACGAATTCTAATGGAAGCTGGATTATCAGTTGTGCAATCTGGGGGAGAATATGCCAAGGTCAAGATGATCGAAACTAGGCTGGATAAAGATGATTCGGATACCGCTGATCTTTTGCGAGAATTACGCTCAAAAACTGGAGAAAAAGCTGTTACAACGGCATTAGGGGCATTTTATCTTCGTCCCGCAGCAGGAAACACTGGAGGAGGAGTTGAGTTTTATCATAAGAGTTTCAGTGAGTTTTTATGTGCCAAAAGATTGCAAGAAAGTATTGAAGAATGGACTGAAACAAAGAAAAGGGGGAAATGGATAGTTGAGGATAAACAATTTGCAGAACAAGTATATGACTTATTTGGCTATGGTGGGTTAACTCCAGAAATAGTTGAATATTTGATGGGATTATTACAGCAAAGTGATGATTTTAAACCTATCAAATTATTTCATCGTTTAGAAGATTTTTACTGGCGTTGGTCTGATGGGGAGTTTATCGATGCCAAGGACGTAATTTTACCTCATTTAAAAATGCGCGAACTACAAGAACAAATTCCTCAAAGAGACAACTATTGGGGATTAAGACAGATTGATACTTTTGCTGGTCTTAATATCATGATTCTGCTCCTGGAATTAAATCGCTATGGGCAAAAGCAAGAAGAAAAAATTAAAGATAAATTAACCTTCTATCCTTGTGGAGTGCCTAATACTGGTGGAGAACCGGAAGACCCAAAATTACTATTACGCTTGATGAATTCCAGTGACTGTCTTGGCAATGAGGGTTTTAGGAATACTGTTGGTCGTTTTCTCGGTGGAGCTAACCTCTTTGGTGCCTACCTCTTTGGTACTGATCTTAGTAGTGCTGATCTTAAAAATGCTTACCTCGAAGGTGCTGATCTTAAAAATGCTTACCTTGAAAGTACTAATCTTAAAAATGCTTACCTTGAAGGTACTCGATTTGGTGATAATGAGGGAATCTCAGCATCGCAAAAAGGAGAATTTATTCAAAGAGGCGCGATTTTTAGCGATTAATAATTTTGAGTTTTCAGTTAATAATAGGATCACGATCGCGATTACTATCAGTTGACATCAAAAAGCGATCAATCTTGAAGCCAATAAATAACTTATCTGTGTTCATCTGCGTTCATCTGTGGACAACAACATTTCATCAATCATCGCAGTTCTTGAGTTATTCATAAAGATCCGCGATTACTACCAGTTGACATCAAAAAGCGATCAATATTGAAGCTAACAAATAACTTATCTGTGTTTACCCAGAACACGGAGCTGGGCTTGTCTGCGTTCATCTGTGGACAACAACATTTAATCAATCACCCCAGTTTTTGAGTTATTCATAGAGAGTCGTGATTACTATAAGTTGACATCAAAAAGCGATCAATCTTGAGGCTAACAAATAACTTATCTGTGTTCATCTGCGTTCATCTGTGGACGAAAACATTTCATCAATCATCGCAGTTCTTGAGTTATTCATAAAGATCTGCGATCGCACTACATAACAATTACTAATTTCCTGGACATACGCGATCGCGCTTATGGCAAACTAATAAGTAAACATCTCCTGTAGCAAAGATAAAACTTTTTTCATATCTTTCGTTGATACATTTCCTAGTTTTTTAAGCAAACGCTTTTTATCAACAGTTCTCAGTTGATCAAGCATTACTTGCCCTTGTTTATCTTGAAATTCCACAGCAACCCTACTTTTGTAAGCCCGAATTTTAGTCGTCATTGGTGCAATAATCACAGTACGAATATACTTATTCATTTCATCGGGAGAAACTATTACACACGGACGAGTTTTTTTTATTTCCGAGCCAATTGTCGGATCTAAATTAATAAGATAAACTTCTCCTCTTTTCACCATTCCCAATCCTCATCTTCTACTGTGGGAATAGAATCATCTATCAGTAATTCATCGTCACCATTTGCAGCCATTTCTTGAAAAGATTCCTCCCATCCTGCCCTAACTTTGGTCGCCGTTAAAACCAAACTACCATCGATGACTTCCATCTCTATGGAGCTATCAAATTTACATTGTTCGATAATTGCTTTGGGGATTCTGATTCCTTGGGAATTTCCTATTTTTACTATTTTGGTTTTCATTACATAGATTTTTTGTAATTACATAGTAATTACTATACAACGATTACTAATTTTCTGAGCATACGCGATCGCCTCATTGTCTATAATTAATCAAGGTTAAGTGTATTTGAAAAAATGGATATAGAAGCAAGAAAAAACCATAATTCAGAATCAAGTGATAACAATTTTAGCTATATACAAATAGTGAGATCAATTATCGGTGGAGCTTCTTTGGGTGCTATTATTGGCACGCCTTTAGGGTTTGTTGGTTCGGCGGTAGGTGCAGGAATTGGCGGTGCTGTAATTCCTTTTTTAGTCTTAAAAGAAGAAGACAAAGCTGACAAACAAAGTTCTTTAGAAGAATCAAAATCTTGATTATCATAGCTGGTAAGGAAATATCAAACTCCAGTGATTACTACCAGTTGACATCAAAAAGCGATTAATCTTAAAGCCAATCAATAACTTATCTGTGTTTATCTGCGTTTATCTGTGGACAACAACATTTCATCAATCATCCCAGTTTTTGAGTTATCCGCCAAGATCTGCGATCGCACTAAATAACAATTACTAATTTCCTGGACATACGCGATCTCTATTGCTTAATTTCTGAATGTCGAAAACAATCTATCGTATGGTCGTTTACCATCCCCACCGCCTGCATATAGGCATAACAAATAGTAGGACCGACAAACTTAAACCCTCTTTTTTTCAAATCTTTACTCATAGCATCAGATTGAGGCGTTGTTACAGGAACTTCGTCTAAGGTTTTCCAATGGTTTTGGATTGGTTCTCCCTCAACAAATTGCCAAATATATTGACTAAAACTACCGTATTCTGACTGAACCTCAAGAAAATAACGAGCATTGCTAATAGTGGAAGCTATTTTTCTTTTATTGCGAATAATCCCTGGATTTTGCTGGAGTTCTAACTGTTTGCTTTCGTCGAATTGAGCAATGATTTCTGGCTCAAAACTAGCAAAAGCTTGGCGATAATTTTCTCGCTTTTTCAACACTGTTGTCCAACTTAATCCCGCTTGGGCACCTTCCAAGATCAGCATCTCAAAAAGCTTCAAGTCTTCAGTGACTGGAACACCCCATTCCTCGTCATGATAAGCAATTTCTAAGGAATTATCTTTGACCCAGCTACATCTATTCAATGGCTTCACCAAAACTATGCAATAGTCATTATTTTTACACCTTTTTTTCTTCTTGATTTGCGATCGCGTAAGCTGATACTACACAAGATCTTCGGTAGATGCGATCGCGTCAATTGTTTAATACCAGTTAAAAATCAAAATGTGACACTTTTTTCTGCAAGAGCAAACGGCCGCCCCTACGAATGCTATCTGTTGTGAACATAATTTAATTTGGTATAACAATTACTAAAACTTAAAGTAGTATTGCTATAGTAATTGAGCCTCTAACCCAAAATGCTTGCAGAAATCAAAGCCCTAGCAGAAAATCTTGCTCCCAGACTCATTGAAATTCGTCGCCATCTCCATTCTCATCCCGAATTAAGTGGCGAAGAACATCAAACCTCAGCCTATGTAGCAGGGGTCTTATCTTCCTGTGGCTTGCATGTGACTGAATCTGTAGCCAAAACCGGGGTAATTGGTGAATTATCAGGAAATAATGCCGATAATAGAACATTGGCAATTCGTACGGATATGGATGCTCTGCCAATCCAAGAAATCACCAACCTAGAATTTGCCTCCCGCAATCCTGGAGTGATGCATGCTTGTGGTCACGATGTTCACACAACTTTAGGCTTAGGCACTGCAATGGTGTTATCCCAATTACCCCAAACCTTACCAGGAAATCTGCGTTTTCTCTTTCAACCTGCTGAGGAAATTGCTAAAGGAGCAAGATGGATGGTTGATGATGGAGTGATGTCGGGAGTTGATGCGATTTTTGGTGTGCATGTTTTCCCCAGCATTCTCGCAAAAACCGTGGGAATTCGTTATGGTGCTTTAACTGCTGCTGCCGATGATTTGGAAATTATTATTCAGGGAGAATCGGGTCATGGGGCGCGACCTCATCAAGCGATCGATGCGATTTGGATTGCTTCTCAAGTTATTACTACTTTGCAACAAGCGATTAGTCGTACCCAAAATTCTTTGCATCCTGTGGTCTTAACTATCGGGGAAATCTCAGGGGGAAGAGCACCTAACGTAATTGCCGATCGCGTCAAAATGCTAGGCACAGTTCGTTCCCTACACCCCGATAGTTATGATAATTTGCCTAAATGGATCGAAAATATTGTCACCAATATCTGTGATACCTATGGTGCAAAATGCCAAGTCAACTATAAACGCGCTGTTCCTTCAGTACAAAACGACCCCAAACTAACTCAGATATTAGAATCCGCTTGTCGAGAAGCCTGGGGCAATGAAAAAGTCCAAATCATCAATGAACCATCCCTAGGCGCAGAAGATTTTTCTGTGTATCTAGAGAAAGTTCCTGGCTGTATGTTTCGCTTGGGTGTTGGGAGAAAAGAACAAAAAAACTATCCGCTACATCATCCTAAGTTTGTAGTCGATGAAGCCGCGATCGTCACAGGCGTTGTCGCTTTAGCTTATACAGCCTATAAATATTATCAGACTAATTAAAGAGACTGGAAAGCCTTGTCTGTTTTAGCTGCCATCACAAAATCATTGCGATGTAATCCATTAATCGCATGAGTCCACCAGATTACTGTGACCTTTCCCCATTCTGTTATCAAAACAGGATGATGTCCTGAGCTTTCCGCTTCATCTCCTACAAGATTGGTAAAACTCAAAGCCGATTTAAAATCGGAAAAATTGTAAATTTTCTGAAGATGATTTTGTCCATTTTCTTTGGCGATTTTCCAACCGTCAAGCTGGGGCATTAGCTCAGAGATTTCGGCATCGCTAATTGGAGCGATCTGTCCCTCACAAGGAATACATTTTTCTTTTTGTAATTGTTCCATAACCTCTTGTTAAATAAGGTAATTATAAGTAATTATTAAATAGTACTACTATTCTCAGTGACTTTTGCTGATTTTTGGGTCAGATCTGAGGATATTTGCGGATGAATCAATAATACAGAACAAGAGACATGATGCAAAACATAATTGCTGACGCTTCCTAAGACTAATTCATTCAATCCCTTTCTTCCATGACTACCAATGGCAATCAGATCAGCTGACCAATTTTCCGCAAATACGGCAATTTCCCGCTCTGGCTGACCAATTTTCTGAGTGAATTCTGCAACTACTCCCACCTTTTGTGCTTGTTCAACAAAATCTTGTAACAAACTCAAACCTGCTTCCTCGATACTAGACCAGGTTTCTTTGATTACCTTATCCATTCCTCCAGGATAAAAACCACCAGAAAAAGCAATTAAGCTGGCGTCTTGATATTCTTGGGTTACAGGTAAAATGACATGAATCAGATGAAGTTGGGAGTCAAAAGCCTTCGCCAATGATAAAGCTTGACTAAAGGCTTGTTGGCTTATGGGCGAGTCATCAACAGCAACTAAAATTTTTTTATACATTGTTTCCTTCCCTGGCAAGATGATGATATCTGTCTCTATAATTTCATTCTAGGTAATTGATTTTTGTTTGATATCTGTTCGTAATCTTTGTTGATGAAAAAATTTTGGTTGCTAAATTTTCCAATTAAACACCGCGAAATAACAATCTACTAACTAGCAAATAATCGTCTCGACAATTTTTGATGCTGCATTTGAGCAATGTCAATAGTTGGGGTACAACTACTCATATCCTCTAGTTTGAGCTTAGTTGCTATTTGAGAAGCTTCTTCTATATCGGAGGCTAGTTGCAATAATAATTGTTGTGCTTGAATATGCCCTAACACTCCTAGACGAATCGCTGCACCCAGTAAACCAGTGATAAAACTATGCATAAACGCAAGCAGCGCATCTTCTTCGCCAATTCCTGCCACCTGACTAACTACGGCAAAAATAATGGGATGCAAACAATAAATATGATTTTGAGCCACATCTTGTTGTAAATCTATCAATTTCTCATCTTGCCAAGTTTTACCAGCGACCATTAATAAAGCACGTCCAGTTTTTCGCTGCGTTTCTCTAGTTTTTTGAATTAAGGTCTGAGCAAATAATTGTTGATCGACAAATCTAATTCTTGGCAAATCATGTTCTTGACTTGCTCGATAAGCATGAACTAATGCGACCAAATCACAGGTAGCAATTTTATTTCTGAGTAATAATCGTAAAAAAGTCTTTAACTCTAAAACTGTTTGAATTTGTTTGGTATGAATTAAGGTTTCTAATCCATGGGAAAGGGTAAAAGAGCCAGCAGGAAAAAAAGAATCAGATAACTGAATCAAAGCCAGCTTTTGCGAAATACTCGAATGTGTAATTTTCAATTTTCAATTCTCAATTTTTACCTGATGTTGCTAATATACTTGAGGAAGGAAAGCTTATTTTAGGACTTTCTTCTAACAAATAATCGAGAAAGGTGTTGGCAATAGTGGAAAGCTTTTTGCCTGCAATATGAGAAACATACCATCGTCTTTCGATAGGAAAATGTTCGACATCTAAGATGGCTAATTCTCCGGATTTACCTTCGGAAACCAAACAATGTTCCGATAATACGGAAATACCTAAGCCTCCCGCGATCGCTTGCTTTATAGCTTCATTACTTCCTAATTCTAAACGTACCCTTACCGAGATATCATTTTGATTAAATAATTTTAAAACGGCTTCTCTGGTCCCGGAACCTTTCTCCCGCATGATAAAAGCCTCTCCATCAAGACTCGCGATCGGCACCCTGGTTTTTCCGGCTAAATTATGATGCTTATTCGCTACTACTATCAAAGGATTATTCAAAAAGGGTTGACTATATAAATCAATTTCTTGAGGGGGATTACTAACAATATATAAATCGTCTTCGTTATTCAAGATACGCTGTTGAATTGTCTGATGATTAGTCACTTTTAACGTAACATCAATGCCTGGATACTTCTTACAAAACGACCCAAGTAGACGAGGTACAAAATATTTGGCCGTGGTAATTACCGCTAGTTTCAATTGCCCTTGTTTCATTCCTTTGAGATCAGCAATCTTCATCTTAAAATTGTCCAATCTCTCGAAAATATCCTGGCAAGTAGATAATAATTCCTGTCCAGCATGAGTCAAGTACAGACTTTTGCCAATTTGTTCAAATAAAGGTAGTCCAACAGCTTTGGTCAATTGTTTCACTTGGCTAGAAACAGTTGGTTGCGTGATTGATAATTCCTCCGCAGCGCGAGTAAAACTGCCATGACGAGCCACAGTTTCAAATACTTTAAGTTGGTGTAGAGTTGCGGGTATCAATGGTTCATTCTCCTAAAATAGCTTTGGATTTAGAAACTTTTCTTACGTATCTGTCATGAATCATATATTAAAATCAATGCAAAATCATATATTCATAACTTTTCTTATAGATTAACATCCCACTGCAACTTTCAGATAACAGTTAGTATTATTAATGACTATATTTGTCGTCTTTTAATTAAAGCTTTGACAAAAAACTAACTTATGAAAATTAGCGAACTCATCAAACAGCGCAGTCTGGAGAATTTCACTTTACATGAAGAGTATCTGAACAACCAGATGGTGAATGTACTGAAGACCATTGGTTTTAATCGCAACTATGTCAAAGCTGAAGGGCCTTATTTATTTGACGACCAAGATAATCGCTACCTAGATCTACTAAGTGGTTTTGGAGTATTTGCTTTGGGTCGCAACCATCCCAAGGTGATTCAGACCCTCCAGGATGTGTTGAGTGCCAACTTACCAAACCTTGTCCAGTTGGATGTTTCTCTACTTTCTGGCTTGCTAGCAGAAAAATTAGTTGAGACCTTACCAGATGGTTTGGAGAAAATTTTCTTTGCTAATTCTGGAACTGAAACCGTAGAAGCTGCAATTAAATTTAGCCGTTATGCAACCAAACGTTCCAAGATTATTTACTGTCGGGGCGGCTATCATGGGCTGAGTTTAGGTTCTCTCTCTGCAACAGGCGATCGCTATTTTCGAGAAGGTTTTGGGCCTTTATTGCCAAATTTTATGGAAGTTCCTTTCGGCGATTTAGCTGCTCTAGAAAAAGCTTTGGCCGGTAAAGATGTCGCCGCATTTATCACCGAGCCTATTCAAGGACATGGTGTCTGGATTCCTGAGCCAACTTATTTACCTGGAGCTGCCGAACTTTGCCGCAAATATGGCGCAGTTTTTGTGGCTGATGAAGTGCAAACGGGTTTGGGTAGAACGGGAAAATGGTGGGCTGTTGAGCATTGGGGTGTTGAGCCAGATATCCTTTGTATGGCAAAAGCCCTTTCAGGTGGATTTGTTCCTGTGGGGGCAGTTGCTTGCCGAAAATGGATCTTTGACAAGGTTTTTAACCGTATAGATCGTGCTGTTGTTCATGGAAGTACTTTCAGCAAAAATAATTTGGCAATGGCAGCCGGGCTAGCCACCTTAGAAGTTCTTGAGGAGGAAAAGCTGATTGAGAAGTCTGCTCAAATGGGCGCAAATATTGTTGCTGAGCTACAACTATTAACTCAAGAATATGAATGTCTTAAAGAAGTGCGGGGATTAGGCATGATGATGGCCTTAGAATTTGCCGAACCTCGCAGTTGGTCTTTGAAAATGTCTTGGAAAATGCTGGAAGCCGCGAATAAAGGTTTGTTCTCGCAAATGATTACGGTACCGTTATTTACTCGCCATCGTATTTTGTCTCAAGTTGCGGGACATGGGATGAATATTGTGAAATTTATGCCCACGCTAACTTTAACTGATGATGATCGTCTTTGGTTGATTGAAGGCGTTAAGGATGTGGTCGCCGATGCCCATCGAGTTCCTGGTGCAGCTTGGGATTTTGGGAAAACCTTGGCAACTCAAGCAATTAAAATGAAAAACTAATCATCAAAATCTACCAAATCGACAATTGAATCTATGGCATTTTGTTCTAAATCCACCAATGAAAAATCAGAAGGGGTATAGCTCCCCATGCTCAAATTACAGTGATTAATTATTTGTTGCAGATTAATAATATATTGTTCTGCTAAGTTAATAACAGTTTCTGGCTTATAGCTAGCATGATTGTAATTCCATCCAATCTGTAATTGAGAGTTGATAATCGAACAGTTGATCGCAATTTCATGACTCATTTCATTTTCAGTAGCAGAGTTTAATCCTGTTGATTCTGAAGCCAATTTAAATATAGATAAAGCAGACTGTAGGTTATCAAACTGACCTAAGTAATTAAAACTAATTGGGGCAATCGGTAGCTGTTTGAGTTGTTGATTATCTTGTAGATAGCGACTAATACTATAGTTAAAACTCTGCTGTTTTGCTTTGTATAGTGTTTCTTTGATGATTTTTATATTTTCTGCTAGATCTGTTGTCTCTTGAAGATCTAGTAAGACGGGATAAATATTAGTAAACCAGCCAACAGTCCGGGATAAGTCTAGATTAGATTCAGTTATTGTTCTACCTTGACTTTCTAAATCGATTAAAAGAAATGATTGATTACTATAGTGAGCAAAAGTTTTAACTAATGCAGTGAGCAATAAATCGTCGATTTGAGTATTGTAAGCTTGATTACTATCTTGTAATAATGCTTGAGTATATTCTTGATTTAAAGTAACTTCAATTGGTTGCTCAAAGTCATTATTTATATTTGATATATTATCTTTCGGCAAGGAATGATTTTTGTATTTATATTGTTCAAGCCAGCCATTAATATCAGATTGGTTATACTCTTGGGCATAATTTTGTAAATATTCTGACCATTGTTTATAGGAAGTGGTTTTGGCTGGTAATTGAACTGATTTATTATTTAATATCTGTTGATAAACTATTTGTAAATCTTCCAATAAAATTCGCCAAGAAATCCCATCAATTAATAGATGATGAATAATGATTAGTAAGCGATTGCTACTCTCCTCACCTAAGTTAAAGTAAGCAATTTTAATTGACCTTTCTTCGGTAATATTTAAACTTGCTTGTCTGCGATCGCAGATCTCTGTAATATTTTTTGTTTGTTCTTCTTTTGATAAATGGCTTAGGTCTATTTGCTCTATTTCTATATTTTTTATTACATCAGAATTATATTGTTCCCAGCCATTTTCTGTTTGAGTAAATCTAATTCTTAAAGCATCATGGTGAGTTAATAATTGTTCTAAAGTTTGTTGCAATATTTCTAGGTTCAAATTTTGCGTTATTTCTAATAACACTGATTGATTAAAATGATTTTTATTAGATAAATCTTGTTCAAAAAACCATTTCTGAATCGGCGTAAGGGGAATTGATCCAGAAACTAATCCCTGTTCTGCGTTACTAATAATATCTGTTGTAGCAACAGCGGCCAACTCAGCAATAGTTTGATGAGCAAATAATTGTCTTGGCGTTAGCTTGATTCCAGCTTGATTAGCCTTGGCAATAATCTGAATAGCGAGGATAGAATCACCACCTAAGCTAAAGAAATTACTATTGATATCAACATTTTCTAAGTTAAGAATTTCCGACCAGATTTGAGTTAGTTTTTGTTCTATTTCTGTTTGAGGTTGAGTTACATTATCTAAGAATTGAGGTTGAATAATTTCTTGCTCTAACAATGCCTGACGATCAATTTTTCCATTAGCTGTTAGAGGAAAGCGATCGCAGTTGACAAAAATACTGGGAATTAAATAATCTGGCAATTTATTTTGTAAATATTCACGCCATTGATTATCTAATTTATCTTCTAAATTATGAGGAACAACATAAGCTACTAATTGCTTATTGCCCTGCGCATTTTCTCTGACTAAAACAACATTATTTTTAATATTTTCAATTTGGCTTAAAGCTGCTTCTATTTCGCCTAATTCAACTCGAAAACCTCTAACTTTAACTTGATTATCAATGCGCCCGAGATATTCAATGCTTCCGTCGGCAAGATATCTGACGCGATCGCCAGTTTTGTACAGTAGGGGCGCTTCGCGACGCGAAGCTAGTCCTTTAGGGCGAAGCGCCCCTACGGAATTTGGGATGAATTTTTCGGCTGTTAAATCGGCACGATTAACATAACTTCTGGCTAACCCTGCTCCGGCAATATGCAATTCTCCAGAGACTCCAATCGGTACAGGATTAAGATATTTATCTAATACGTAGAGTTGAGTATTAGAAATTGGCTTACCAATAATAGAGCGATCGCGATCAATCTGCGTATCTTGCCTCATAGGATAACAACAGGCAAAAGTCGTGCTTTCTGTCGGGCCATAACCATTAATGAGACTAGATTGCGGATGAGCCTGAAGGAATTTTGTAATGTGACTAGAAGATAAAACATCTCCACCAGCAATTAATTGAGTTACCTGACGCAAACTATCTAATTGCTCGTCTACCATCAGATGAAATAAGCCCGCCGTTAACCAGGCTGTATTAATCTTCTGTGTAGTAATAGTTTCAGCTAATTCTTTTAGCGAAGGTACGGGAGTGGATAGAATTACGACTCGACCACCATTGAGCAAAGCTCCCCAAATTTCAAAAGTAGAGGCGTCAAAGTTGATGGGCGCAGCATGGAGGCAAATTGTTCCTGTATTTAATGAAACATAATTGGGATCTCTAACTAATCTCACTACACCATGATGAGGAATTGCTACACCCTTGGGAATGCCTGTAGAGCCTGATGTGTAGGTTATGTATGCGAGGTTTTCTGGAGAAGCAGGGGAAGCGGAGGAAATTGTAGGGGCGGAAGGCTTCCGCCCGTCTATGGTAATTAAGGTGATGTTATCAGTATTGAGTTTTTCTGCGTATTTGGTTTGGGTTAGGACAATATTGAGCCCGGTATCTTCTAACATCCAATGCAATCTTTGCTCGGGATAATTGGGATCGAGGGGAACATAACAGCCGCCAGCTTTTAAGATAGCGATCAGGGCAATGATCGTTTGAATACTGCGATCGCACATAACCCCGACTCTGGTTTCTGTTCTAACTCCTAGACTTTGTAAATAATGCGCCCAATCATTAGCCTGCTCATTTAATTGTCCATAGGTAATTTCTTCTTCCTCATTAACTATCGCTAAGGCATTAGGATCTAAGCTGACTTGATGTTCAAATAGCTTATGAATGCAAGTATCTATTGCAACATTATTACTCTGATTAAATTTGTTTACTATCTGTTGCCATTCCCCTTTGCTGAGAATAGAGATATTTGATATTTTCTCCTCTGGATTTTGCGCGATCGCCTTCAATAATGTCCGAAAATGTCCTGCTAGACGATGAATTGTATCTGCAGTGAACAAAGCTTGATTATATTCAATGGCACCTTGTAAGCCTTTACCCGTATCTTTAATTAGGAAAGTAAGCTCAAATTTAGCTTGGGTCGTCACTCGCTCCAGAGGTTCCCAGGTCAATCCGTCTACTTCTTTGATGGTCTGAGCTTGTTCCTCTAAGACCAGCATGACTTGGAACAATGGCGTGTAACTTAAAGAGCGTTCTAATTGAAGTTTATCTATTAATTGCTCAAAAGGCAAAGTTTGATGACTATAAGCACCTAAAGCTATTTCTCTGGCTCTCGTTAACAATTCTGTAAAACTAGGATTATCAGCTAAATTAATTCGTAAAGCTAAGGTATTGGCAAAAAAACCAATTAAACCTTCAAGCTCTGCGCGATCGCGATTGGCGATCGGAGTCCCAATAACCAAATCATCATTATCTGTATAACGATGCATTAGTAGTGCCAATGCCGCAAATAGGGTAATAAATAAAGTTCCGCTATTACTGCGACTGATTTGTTTCAAATTTTGAGTAACGCGATCGTTGAGCTGAAAATTGTAAGCAGCACTTTGATAACTAGCCTGAGACTTTCTCGGATAATCTGTGGGGAAAGAGCTAATTGCTGGTGCATCAGCTAACTGTTCTTGCCAATAATTAACCTGACTTTCTAAAATTTCTCCCTGCAAATAGTTTCTCTGCCAAGCTGCAAAATCAACATATTGAATTATTGGCGTCCTCTGCTTCCTCTGCACCTCCGCTCCCTTATACAAAGCGGTATCCTTATCCGAAGGTGTACCCTTTAGGGTTAGAGCTGCCTCTTCCCTCGTATACAATTCAATAATCTCTTTAACCAAAACCCCCATCGACCAAGCATCACCAATAATATGATGCAGGCTTAGCAATAAAATATGTTCACTATCACCAAGAGTTAGCAATTTTATTCGCATTAACGGAGATTTATCCAAAGCAAAAACTTGTTGTGCTTCATCGATCTGGAGTTGTTTGATCTGCTTTTGTTTTTCTTTTACAGACAAAGAGCTAAGATCACTTTCCGTTAAATTAATCTTAACTTGCTCATTAATAATTAATTTTGCTTTGCCGTCTACAGTTATAAAACTAGTCCGTAATATCTCTTGGCGTTTGACAAGAATATCAAAACATTTTTGTAATTTCTCAATATCAAGCTCGCCTGTAATCTTTACCGCCGTAGAAATATTGTACCAAGGGTTATCTGGCTCAAGTTGATACAAAAACCATTGACGTTGTTGGGCAAAAGATAAAGGTAATTCTCCTGTTCTAGAAATCATTTCTATTGTCGGAGCTAGTATGTTTTCAGACTGTTCTTGTTTAGCAAAATCAATATTTTTGGAAAGTTGCTTTATTGTGGGATATTCAAATAAATTACGTAATGGCAATTCAATCGAAAAGATTTGTCTTATTTGAGAAATCATTCTTGTTGCTAGTAAAGAATGGCCTCCTAATTCAAAGAAATCATCGTCAGTGCCTATTTCTCCTTGACCTAAAATCTCTGCCCAAATTCCTAGTAATATTTCTTCGGTAGGATTTTGTGGAATTATAGAGTCAAGAGAATTTTTATCTTGATTAGTAATCTGAAGATTATCTGAAACGGCCAAGGCTCTACGATCAATTTTTCCATTAGGAGTAAGCGGAAAAGATTCGAGCTGAATTATATTCGCAGGCACCATATAGCTAGGAAGTTTACCCTGTAAAAATGGACGCAATGTTGAGACGTCAAATTCAGTAGAGACGTAGCATGCTACGTCTCTACTGGGTATGAAATAGGCGATTAAACGGTCGTCACGGACAATAACTAATGCCGACTGAATAGCAGGATGATTGGTTAATACCGCTTCAATTTCTCCTAATTCTATGCGATAACCACGAATCTTGACTTGATTATCTAATCTGCCTAAATATTCAAAATTACAATTAGGAAGTTGTCTAACGCGATCGCCCGTTTTGTAAAGTCTTGAGGAGGGAGCGGAGGGAGCGGAGGAGGCAGAGGAGAAATAGCTTTGATTACTTAATGGTAAATGATCAATGTTTAATGATGAATGGTCAATGCTCAATGAAATAAATCTTTCTGCTGTTAAGTCAGGACTTTTAAAATAACCATGAGCTAATCCGGCACCTCCAATATAGAGTTCTCCTGGCACTCCTTGAGGTACTAAGTTTAATTGAGAATCTAAGATGTAAAATTGGGTGTTAGCAATTGGTTTGCCGATCGCAACTGCATTAACATCATCAAGATTATAATTTTCTACTTTATAAACTGACGACCAAATAGTAGTTTCCGTTGGCCCATACAAATTCCAAACTTCTTTGCATAAGGTTAATAATTCTGCGGCTAATTTACTACTTAAAGCTTCTCCACCACATAATATTTTTAATTGTTTATCTCCTTGCCATTGATTTGCTACCAACATCTGCCAAGTAGCAGGAGTAGCTTGCATCATAGTAATATTATTTTCTGCTATTTTTTGCCCTAACTTATCAGCATAAATTGTTGTTTCTTTACTTGCTAAAAAAACTGTTGCTCCGGTAATTAACGGCAAATATATTTCCAAAGCGGCAATATCAAAAGAGATAGTAGTTACTGCCAGTAAGATATCACTTTCATTTATTCCAGGGCTTTCCTGCATAGAATAGAGGAAATTCAGCAAGCTACTATGTTTTATCGCAACTCCTTTAGGTTTTCCTGTAGAACCTGATGTATAGATAACATAGGCTAAATCTTGAGGCGAAATCATAATATCAAGATTATCATTACTTTGTTGCTGAATATTTTCTGCTGCTTCTTCTAGGTTTATGATCGAGAGCTGATGTTTGGTATAAAATTGTTTCTCGTTAATATTTTGCTTAGTTATTAAGTAAGAAATTTGAGCATGGTTAATAATATAATTAATGCGTTCTTTGGGATAACTAGGATCTAGGGGAATATAAGCTGCACCAGTTTTTAAGATGGCGAGTAATGAAATAACTAAATCACTATCCCTATCTAAATATATTCCAATTACCTGACCATTCGTTACTCCTAAAGATCTCAAATAATGAGCTAGTTGATTTGCTTGTTCATTTAATTCAGTATAGGTAAGAGATTTTTCCTCAGTAACTAATGCTAAACTTTCTTTTTTTTCCTTCCTTTGTTCTACAGCTTCAAATAATTGAGGTAATAATCGATCTTGAGGATAGTCAACTAAGTTTTGTTGCTCAAATAGTTGCTCTAATTCTTCTGGAGATATTAATGATATTTCTGAAAGTTTTTGATCAGCAGATTTGGTAAATCTATTTAATATCATAACAAGTAAATTACCTATCTGATCT